>NZ_JBOBHU010000008.1:0-249176 GCF_050587665.1 Rhizobium sp. Nf11,1
GGGACGCCCACGGTCAACTGGCTGCCGAAGTACATATTGATGCAGCGATACCCCAAATCGTAAATCGAAACCGAGATCGATAGCGCCGGTAATCAGTTGATCTTCAAACGGTGTCGCAGCCACCATCTTCGCCATCATGCAGCGGTCTGCACCCCGAGAGCAGCCCTGGTCGCACGGCGCATGCGTGCACCATGGGTACGTACACCTGGCAGAGTTCGGTAGATATCGAGATAATCGCGCGCCATGCGCTTTGCAGAAAAGCGCTTTTCGAACGTTGCGCGAACTCTGCGGCGGTCCAGGCGCAGCGCTCGGTCGATGTTTTCCACGGCTTCGGTGACTGTATCGACGATTATACCGGAAATACCGACGTCAATCACTTCCGGGACGGAACCGCAGCCGAACGCAATGACTGGGGTTCCGCATGCCATTGACTCGATCATCACCACTCCGAAGGGCTCTGGCCAGTCGATCGGGAAGAGCAATGCACCGGCATTTCCGAGAAAATCCGCCTTCTGATGTTCGTTGATCTCTCCGACGAACTCCACGTTTCTATGGCTCTTCACCAGAGGCTCGATCACCGTTTCCCAGTAATGCTTGTCGACATTGTCGATCTTCGCCGCGATCTTCAGGGGGATCCCTGCTTTAGCAGCAATCTGTATGGCTCGATCGGGTCGCTTCTCCGGCGAGATGCGCCCGAGGAAAGCAAGATAGTTTCCTTTCGGCTTTGCGGTGAAGGGTAGAATCTCGTCCGAGAGCCCATGGTAAACGGTGCCTGCCCAGTTGACCGGCGGCATCGGCTGCCGCTGATTGTTTGAGATCGACACCAGCGGTATGTCCGGGAAAGCTTGGTAGAATGTTCGAAGGTCCGGTAGATCCAACCGTCCGTGCAGCGTCGTCACGGTTCGGTCCGCGAAGTCCATAATCAATGGGAAATGCAGCAGATCAATGTGGAAGTGTAGGACATCGAATTCGTGTGCCCGGCGGCGTACCTCCTCCAGCATGACAATATGGTGCGGCACGTGGTCCCTGACTGCAGGATTGAGACGCAGGGCGATGCGCGAGCACGCTACCAGTTTGGCGTCAGTAACAGAGTCGCCGCTGGCGAAAAGCGCTACCTGGTGGCCCTGACGGACCAGCTCGTCTGTCAGATAAGAGACGATGCGCTCCGTTCCGCCGTAAAGCTTCGGTGGGACGCTTTCAGCAAGGGGTGCGATCTGGGCGATCTTCATCGGAAAGCCTCCTCCAATGAGCAAAGATTTGACGTTTAGTACCAGCTCGTATCCTCCGAGGGATGCCGCGCAATCATCTAACCTGAACTGATGCGCCGCGTTCCGTAATCCTTTTCCATTAGCCGAATTGGTCTGAAAGGTTGAATCGGGGCGCCGCGACGGTTCCTTGGCTGATGAGGATCAACGAGATGGGTTTGACGCTCCGTGAACTCCTTCAAACTCTTCAACGCATCGAATTTCATGAGGCGTCGTTTCCGCCCGCAAGGCGGCTGATACGACCGCCGGGCTAATTAGAAAGCCTGAGGCACAGTCAGAGCTAGTGGTCAGCGCCCGGATAAGTTGCGCCGCGCAAACGAGTCGTTTGGACCTCGAGACAGGTAGCATCCTGGCGTCTTGTGAGGAAAACGATCCCAGCGCCATCGAAAGAAGCTCTCCTTCGATACTCGAAAGACGCATTCTGTCGCCGTGCGATTGGCGGACGACGACCATTTGCACATAGAGGCCTTCTTCGGTCTAAATTAAAAGTTTTCGAACCGGGTCGTGCCGAACTATGCATTGGATGACAGAAACACTCACGAGGAGAAGGCTGCGAGGGTGAAAGCACTGTGGCCGGAGGGAAGCATCCATCACTGATGGAGAGACTGCATGATTTCAGCTATCTTTGTTTCGAGGGATCGTAGGCTTAGCCAGCTTGTACCCGCAGGTTAGTGGTGCAGTTCGATGGCGAGGTGATCAGGCATCCCTCAGAGAAGGAGTGCTATAGGTCAGGTATCCTGACGAGAAATCGCAGGCTTTGTTCGATTGAGCGGATATGGCTGTCGGGGCAGGGATTCGAACCCCGCGTCACAGCTCGAAAGCTGGAAGCAACCTCGGACACCCGAGGGATGGGGAGAGCGCCACGCTCCGATTACGCTTACGCCCGACTACCGCATTAACTCCCGGGCCTTGTGTTTGTTCCTTCGTCGCGGACCATACCAATAAGAACATGAGGCAGTCGAAACCTGCTGAGCAACCTGCAAGAGTAACCAATCCGCCCGCCAACTAGATTGCTGCCACCGTGTCCCTGGTGCGATCATCCCCTCATAAATCCGGACACCGCCCGCTGCGCGAAAATGGCGTGGCAGATCACGCTGCTCGCGTTCTCCAGACCGGCGCTCTCTGCCTGGTTATGCAAGCTGGTGGGGAACCTCCGCACCAGCTCCGAGCACTCCGGGGATCAACCGTCTTCTTTGACGCGATAGGCATGCGGAAGGATGAAAATCTCGTCGGCACGCCCGTATCCGCCGTCCTTCACTTCCTCCATCAGCACCATTGTGTGTGGCCGTGCCGCCTCGGAGAAATACTCCACCAGCATGTCGGTGGCGCGCTGCACGATTTCTTCCTTCTGGGAGCGGCTAAGCGCGCCCTCAGGTGTCTTTATATTAATGAATGGCATTGGAATCTCCCTTCTTGTGGGTTCTGCTTCAGATCATGCCGCCATTGGCGCGTAACACCTGACCGTTCACCCAACCGCCTTCCGGGCCGGCCAGGAAGGAAACGACTGAGGCAATGTCATCCGGTTGGCCCAGGCGCCCGAGCGGAATGGTACCGACGATTCTCTGGACCAGCTCGTCGGGCTTGCCGGACATGAACAGTTCGGTCTCAACGGGACCGGGCGCCACCGCATTGACGGTAATGCCGCGCCGGCCGAGCTCCTTCGAGCCGACGTGCGTGATCGCCTCGACGGCGGCTTTGCTTGCCGCATAGACGCCGTAAGTCGGCCCGTAAGCGCCGACGACGGAAGAAAAATTGATGATGCGCCCACCATCGCGGAGCCGACGGGCTGTTTCGCGAACGGCGCGGAATGTCCCTGTGAAGTTTGTGGCGATCTGCTGCTCGAAACTCGCGTCGCCCATATCGGCAATCGGAGCCAGCTTTATGATGCCGGCATTGTTGACCAGTATGTCGGTCCCGCCGAAGCGCTCGTCGGCGGCGCTGAACAGATTCATGATGTCCTCCGAGCGGTTCGTCTTCTTCCATCCTCTCTTCCAAGCTGTCCGATAACGGACCAACCATTAGGGCTTGGGAACTCGGACAACGGAAGGCGGTTGTCAGGGAACACCTGGCAATGAGGTCCGCAATGGAAAAGGTTATCAATATCGACTTCCATGTCACTTGGAAGCCACCGGTATACGTCCGGATCGGCGACGGCATGCGTGAGCGCATTGAGGGCCCGGATGCGGCGCTTGCGGCGCTTCTCCATCGCTGGCCGTCGACCAATTCTCGTGAGTTCGGCATCGCCAAGCGAGATGCGTCGATGCCATCGCTCGCCGTGGAAGTGCCGAGGGAGCCCGCAGGGCGTTCATGGAGGCGGCGCTCGCCGCGAGGGTATTCGCATGACCGTGCTTTCAATCGACGCACCGCACTGGGCGATACTTTTGGGAACGTTGACGCTTGCATGCTGGATTGCTGCCGGCCTGGCGGCCGTTCTCGGGACGGCTGATGAGATCAGGCACGGCCAAGCCGGGAGATTTACCGGTTATATGACACCGGGCCTCGCTGGGGCCGGCGTTGGCTTTGCACTAGCGATGATCACCATCTTGGTATCCGCCTGACGAGCAGCGGACGCCGGACGGCTTCCTCGGAGCGGTCTACCTGGTCGATGCAGGCGATGTGAGTTATTCCAACGCCTTCCGACATCTTGAGCGGCGACGGTCTGGAGACATGATGCGCGACTGCATTATCATCGGAGGTGGACCTGCTGGCTTGACTGCGGCCGTTTATCTCGCGCGCTACCACCTTTCGACAACCGTATTCGATGACCATAGCAGTCGTGCCGCCACCATTCCGATTTCCCATAACCTCGCAGGGTTCCCGGAGGGTATCAGCGGAAGGGAGCTTCTCGCCAGGATGCGCACGCAGCTTCAAAGGTACAAAGTTGAGATCCGCAGTGAGGGCGTCAGCCAGCTTCAGCAGGAGCATGACCGCTTTCACGTTGTTTCCAGCCACGGCGGCATGCGGGCGCGAACAGTGCTTCTCGCCACCGGCGTCATCGACCGCAAACCACCGATGTTGGCCGAGCGACATGACGAGGCTGTTGCGCGCGGCCTTATCCGCTACTGTCCTGTGTGCGACGGGTTCGAGATCACCGACAAGCCAGTCGCCGTCATCGGTTGCGGATCGAGAGCGTTTGCAGAGGCGCTGTTCCTGCGGAGTTATACGACACACGTAACGATCATTACTCCGCAAGAGGAACACGAGCTCTCGGAGATTGAGCTCAATCGGCTGCGGGACTTGCGGATCGGCGTCCAGGAAGGTCCGATAAAATCTATCGACCCTGAGCGCGATAGGATCACAATCGCAACAGCTTCGAGCATCGGCGTGTTTTCGTCTATTTACTCGGCGCTAGGATCGGACGTTCGGTCGGAACTGGCAGCTATGGTCGGCGCAGAATTGTCGGAGAACGGCTGCGTCATCGTCGACAGTCACCAAAGGTCAACCCTTCCTGGCCTTTATGCAGCGGGAGACGTGGTCATCGGCTTGGATCAGATCGGGACCGCAATGGGGCAGGCGGGCATAGCGGCCACTGCGATTCGAAACGATCTGAACGAGGCTAGCCCTCTAGCGCGCTAAGGGATGCCGTCGCTTCTGAGCCCCACCACTGCATTTCCAGGAAAGTTTGTGGACAGGGTGAGCCTGAGCCTTGCTCTGCGTCGGCGCTCACGATCTCGCAAATCAAAGTTGAGCCGCTGCCGGGAAGCCCGACGGGGAGGCGTGCGATAGAGCCTTAGCCCAATTTCTGCCGTAAAGCGGCACCCGCGGGCGGCGCCTCTGACGCCTCCGCGGGTGCCACGATTACCAGCCACGTCAACGGACGCTGGCAGGCATTCTTGCCGCCGACATAAGCGGTTGAGCAAGCTGATCCAAGAGATGGCCCGCATTCTGTTCCTCACCCAGCGACAATGTCAGCAATTGAGCGACCGCCGGCTGTGCAAGCTGAAGGGCAAGATTACGCGCGGTGGTGTAAGCGGCAATTTCGTAATGTTCGACGCGCAATGCTGCACCGATGAGAGCCAGATCTGCAGGAGCGTCTTCTCTCTTCTTGCCTTCCGCCATTACCTCTTCACCCTCCTCGATCAGGCCAGCCATTCCCTTGCAAGGTTTTGCTCTTGCCGCGGAGCCGAGTACTCGCAGACACTCGTTCAGCCGTTCGACCTGCGCTTCGGTCTCGGCAAGATGTTTCTGCAGCAAGGTCTGCAGTTGCTGGGAGCGGGCTGCCTTCTGCAGCTTGGGGAGCGCTTTGAGCAACTGCTTTTCGGCATGCAGCAGGTCGCGAAGCTCGTCCACGAGCACCGCCTCGATCCCTTCCGATCTTTCCGGCGGCGCGCTTCGCGCTTCGATTGCCGGTGCAGCCTTGTCGGCGCCCTTGAACCCCTGGAACGCCGGAGCCTCGACGAATTTCCAGGGCTCTCCTTCGTTCCACGGGCCGCGAACATCGACCTCGCCGAGGTCGCCTTCGCCCGTCGAGTCGTTGAAGAATTGGTCGACGAGCCCCGGTGTGGGAGCGATTCTTCCAACACTGAGGGGAGGTTTACCCATGCTTTCGAGTGCGAGCTGGAATGCCCGCATATGGGTGATCTCTCTTGTCATGAGAAATTGCAGAGCGTCCTTCGTGCCGGAATCGCGGCAGAAGTCGATCAGGCGTTCATAGACGATCTTCGCACGGGCTTCGGCTGCGATGTTGCTTCGCAAGTCCACGTCCAGCTCGCCGGTTATTTTCAGATAGTCGGCCGTCCAGGGGTTGCCCATGGAATTGAAGAGGTTCACGCCGCCGCCTCCAGCAATGGCAATCAAAGGATCGGCTTCAGCCTCCTCGCGAACGGACTTCAAGGGTTTTAGGTGCATTCTGGCAAGCGTTCCGACGATTTCGAGATGGCTGAGCTCCTCGGTGCCGATATCCATCAGCAGGTCTTTCCGCCCGGGATCCTCGCAGTTCAGGCCTTGGATCGAATACTGCATTGCCGCCGCGAGTTCGCCGTTGGCCCCGCCGAACTGCTCAAGGAGCATATTTCCGAATCGGGGATCAGGCTCATCCACCCGAACGGTGTACATGAGCTTTTTGACGTGATGGTACATGCCGCGTCCTCCTTTGAACTGGCCCACAACCGCACTCGGTGGCGAATGTTCCACACGGGCCGGCGGAGGAGGTAGCTAGTCGCCCGGTCGTCAAGCGCGTGCAATCTTTCGGTCAAGCCTACTCGCCAGCGCAGAGTTGCCGCATGACACTTGATTGCTGTCTGAGTTCGCCGCGTCCACAGTCAACTCCACTCAATGCGAGATATTGCAGAACGACGGCGGCAACGCTTGGCGCAAACTGCCGGGGCGACGTTCGCCCCAGGGAATTGCAGCCAACATTGAACCGGATCTTCGTAGGGCAGTTTTCGGCAAAGGTGGAAACCATCAATTACAGATCCGAGGATTGCGGAATGAACGACGACCATCCGGAGCGCAAAAGCCCGACAACACCGCCCGCGGAAGGATTAACGCCTGCGTTAACCCGTAACATCGAAGCTATCATGCAGCGCCGCCGGCAGAGCCAAAATGCAGCGTCTGCTCAGGAGCGTTCCGCTGCTTTGATCAGCAAGTTCGCCGGTTCCATGATGTTCGTCTACATTCACATCGTGTTTTACGGAGTCTGGATCATCGCCAATCTAGGATTGCTCCCGCAGGTTCCACCCTGGGACCCCTCTTTGGTGATTCTCGCTATGGAGGCTTCGGTCGAGGCGATCTTTCTCTCGACGTTTGTCTTGATCAACCAGAACCGAATGGCTGCACAAGACAATATCCGCGCCGACCTCGACCTCCAGATCAGCTTATTAAACGAACACGAGACGACACGCCTGATCGCCATGGTCGAAGCCATTGCAAAGAAGCTTGAAGTACCGACCGAGGCGGACCACGAGGTCGAAGAGCTAAAGAAGGACGTCGCGCCGGAAGCCGTGTTGGATCGCATCCAGGCGGAAGGGGAGGACAAGTAGAAGTGGCAATGTTCGCGCTGTTGGTGCCTCGCCGTGCCGCGGTTTCCGCTGAGGCCTGCGATGGCGGTGCGTGCGCCTTTGGCGCGCGCATACCATATCGGCAGAAGGTCCCCCCTCCGTCGTCCTCGGGCCTGCCCCGAGGATCCAGGCCGACCTCCTCGGCTGTGGCTAGGAATTCCAGGCTCAAGGACTGGAATGACCGAGAATGAGGGTGCGTTTCCGCCCAACTCGCCGGCAGCGCGGCGCCTCGCAAATCGCTACGATTATCGGCTCTTGCGCAATCATCGCGAGCGCTGTTTGCTCCGCACCTTGACTAGGCGCGTATTGCCGTTCGAATAATAGCGTGGGGACAGAGCTGGCAGAAATGCGCCCGCGCCAGACCCTTAGGAACTGGCTGGGCGACGGACACGATACCGGATGTGTGTCGCCTGCGGCGTGTCGATTACCCTGACAAGCTCCAGCTCGATCTCTGACGGCAAAACATCGAACAGCCGGCGGCCGCGACCGAGCAGCACTGGGATCAGATGGATCTGGATCTCGTCCAGCACCCCGGCCCGGAGTGCTTCCTGCGCCGTGTAACCGCCCCGCAGTTGCACGTCCCGATCGCCGGCCGCAGCCTTCGCCAGCGCCATCGCGCTCTCGATTCCGTCATTCACGTAGGTCACCAACGGATAACCCCAACGCGCGGCGGGCGGCGGGGGCCGGTGACTGGGCACGAAGATCGGTGCACCGTCATGACTGCCTCCCCAGTGATCCATGAGCTCTGCGGTCCGCCGGCCGGCAAGGACTGAACCCGCCGCCTTCCATTCGGCTTCAAATTCACGGACGAGCCCCGCCTGAGCGGATCCCCCGTCCGCGCCCGCCCAGTGGTGCAGCCGCTCTCCATCCTCGCCTCCAAGATAATCGTTATCGTCGGCGATGTAGCCATCGAGTGACATCGACATGTCGAGGATGGATTTGGACATTTCGTTCTCCTGTGACGAGGTCAAGTGTGCGAAGGATGCTGCCGGCAGGTGCTGTGTGCGCGGCGCCGGGATCCGATCATTAGGCTCGTTGGACGTATTCACGACGATCAATGTTGCACGGCAATTGGGCTGTCGAAAGGAGCGATTGTCACAAACGCGTCGGGACAGTCCCCGCCCACTGTCACGTCTCCGGCAGGCCAGCCTTTCGGAAGCCGTCGACAAAGTGGTCTCGTACAGATGCGTCGCGCAGCGGCTGGGAACTGAGCCAATGACTGATCGTGAAATGAGGGTGGGCGATCAGGAACAATTCCGCTTCTCGCCGCGCCTCCTCATGGTGGCCCAACTGCGCAAGCGCAGCAGCCAGGAATTTGCGTGAGTTGGTGCGATACGTTTCTTTCCTGCGCAGTGTAGCGGTTGCCGCCTCATAGTCACGCGCAGCGTATTGCGCCTGCCCAAGGTGACAAAGATACCAGCAGGCCGGATAGGGATTGAGCCGCAGAGCTTTTTCGATCTGCGCCAGTCCGTCGGCAATCCTGCCGTCCAGCACGGACATATCAGACATGGCGGCCCAGGTGTCGGCGTGGTTGGGGTCGAGTTTCAGGGCCATGGCGAAGGCGGCCTCGGATTCTTCCCATCGCCGCTCATAAGCCAGAATGGTCCCCAGAACGTAACGGCAGCCGGCATCGTTGGGATCGAGGTCGACTGCCTTCTGCGCTGATGTCACCGCCATCCGACGGTTCGGATCTTCGGGCTCGCCGAAATGAGTCCAGGCAAGCCAACGGTTATAGGCGAGCAGACCGAGCGCCTCGGCATAGGATGGCTCGAGCTTGACCGCGCGTTGGAGCAGCATATAGGCCTCACGCTCGGTTTGCGGCGACTCTTCCGTCAGCAGGCGGGCGCGCACACACAGATCGTAGGCCTCGAAGTTCTTCGGCCGATTGCGCGGCGCGGGAATGGTCAGCCGGCCGACGAGAGCTTCAACAATCTTGGCGTTGACCTCATCCTGCAACTCGAAAACATCTTCCAACGTCCTGTCAAACCGTTCGGCCCACAAGTGCTGGCCGCCAAGCGCGTCGACCAATTGAGCATTGATGCGGACACGGCCCATTGCGCGTCTGGCGCTCCCCTCGAGGACGTAGCGGACGCCGAGTTCCTGGGCGACGAGCCGTACGTCGATCGGCTTGCCCTTGTAGCCGTAGACGGAATTGCGCGCGATGACGAACAGGCCAGCCGTGCGGGAAAGGTCGGTGATTAGGTCTTCGGTCAAGCCGTCGACGAAAGGCTCGTCCGTTTCATTCCCACTCATATTCGTGAACGGCAATACAGCGATCGAGGGATTTTCCGGCAGCGGCAATATGCTCTGCAGCGCATCCGGCCAATGCCACACGTGGACTGGGCGGGTCAGGTTCTTCAGGTAGCGTTCGCCTGCATCGAAGAACTGATCGGCGATCTCGCCGACGATCTCGCCGTGAACGCTTGATGATATGCAGATACCTCCCGGAGCTGCCTGCGTCTGGAGGCGCGCCGCGACATTGACCCCGTCGCCGAGGACGTCTGAACCGTCGTCGATGACATCTCCCAGATTGACGCCCACGCGCAAAAGCAGGCGCCTGTCTTCGGAAGCCTCAACAGCTGTGGTGGCTCGTTGCATTTCCAACGCTGCTGCGACCGCGTCCACCGCGCTGCCGAATTCGATCAGGAAGCCGTCGCCCACGACCTTGAAGATGCGACCGTTATGACGCATCACAGCCGGCTCGATAGTGCCCGAACGGAGTTCCCTGAGGTTCTCAAGCGTTGCGACTTCATCAGCCTCCATCAGGCGTGAATATCCCACCACATCGGCAACGACGATG
Source organism: Rhizobium sp. Nf11,1 (assembly GCF_050587665.1). NCBI lineage: Bacteria > Pseudomonadati > Pseudomonadota > Alphaproteobacteria > Hyphomicrobiales > Rhizobiaceae > Rhizobium > Rhizobium sp. Nf11,1. Next base: position 10,065 of record NZ_JBOBHU010000008.1, read on the forward strand.
ACGGCAAGGCGACGCTGAAGAGAATGATCCGTCATTTGAGGACAAGCCCCACGACCAAGTTCCCAAGTTATTGTTCAAGCGCGGGTGAGTCAACAAAAGGTAAGCGGTAATGCCCCGGCGACCTCCACCTCCATCAAGCCGTCTTCCCTCTTTGGCTTGACCCGAGGACCCACGCCGGCATCATCGGCTGTGGCCATGGATTCCAGGCTCAAGGCCTGGAATGACGGAGGTTGAGGGTGCGTTTCCGCCCAACTCGCCGGCGGCGCAGCATCTGACAAATCACTACAGGATCGATCGTTTTGGATGCGTCTGCAGCCCCTGCGGTCAGTCCCGCTGGCAATTCGAGAACAGCTCCTACGTCTTTAGGTCAAAGCATTGTGAAACTGAACGCCTCTGGCGCCTTGCAGCGGTTCAGGGCATCCTATGATGGCTGAAACTTGTGTCTATGGCAGTTGGAGGAATGCCGATGCGTTGCTTTACCGTACTTGGACCCTCGCAGACTGGAAAATCGACGGTCGTCGAAAAGCTCGGCTCGTTGGAGGGAACGCCGAGAAAATCCAGCTCCCCTTATGGACTGAACCTCACGGAATTCACCTTTGGAAATGAGGCGTGGTGCGCGCTCGATGCGCCGGGACCGAACGAAGCCTTGGCGCATGTGCAGCACGCGCTTCTTGCCAGCGACGCCTGCATTCTGTGTGTTTCTCCGGCTCCCGAAGAGGCCGTGCTCGCCGCGCCCTATCTGCGGATAATCGAAGCCTCGGGGACGCCGTGCATCCTCTTCGTCAACCGGATGGACGAACCGAGAGGGCGGCTGAGGGATGTGATCGCCGCGCTTCAAGACTACGCCAACCACACACTTTTGCTTCGCCAGATCCCGATCCGCGAGGGAGACAGGATCGTCGGCAGTTGCGATCTGATTTCGGAACGGGCGTGGCGCTACCGGGAAGGCCAGACTTCGGCGCTGATCGCAATCCCCGAAAGTGCTGCCGAGCGCGAGCACGAAGCGCGCAACGAGCTTTTGGAGCACCTGTCCGAATTCGATGACTGGCTTCTTGAGGAACTGATCGAAGATCGCGAGCCGCCCAGCGACGCGCTCTATGCCATTTCATCGCGGGTTCTGAGCGAAAACAGGATTATTCCGGTCCTGATCGGCGCCGCAAGTCACGGCAACGGCATGATGAGGCTGATGAAAGCGCTGCGCCACGAGGCGCCGCAGGTTACGGCTCTTCGACAGCGCCTGGCTCGTGCGGGCAATGTCGATGAAAACAAGCTGACCGCCGTGAGCTTCCATGCCTATCATCGTCAGAATATCGGCAAGACTGTGCTGGTGCGTGCGTTTGGCGAGGGACTGCGGCAAGGCGCATCACTCGGCGGCTCCGGCCTCGGCGCCGTGCAGGATCCCGCAAACGGACGGTCCAGTTCGGCGATCACGCCTGCACCGGGGGATGTCTTCGCAACAGTCAAGTCCGACCACTTGCCCGTCCCGTCGCTGTTGACATCAAACGCGGCGCTCGCCCCGCCCGAATGGACCGAGCCACCGACGCCGATGCTTGAAAGGATCCTGGTCCCGGGCAGCGAACGCGATGAAAACAAACTCTCCGAAACGCTGGCAAAACTTGCCGAGACGGATCGCGGTCTTGTCGTTCTGCAGGAGGAAGGCACGGGCGCCCAGCTCGTCCGCGCCCAGGGGCCGGTACATCTGCGCGATCTCTGCCGAACCCTGTCCGACGTCTTCCACATCGAGGTAACAGATCGAACGCCCCGCCCGATCTATCGTGAAACCATCGCGAAGCCGTCCGAGGTTCACTACCGGCATCGCAAACAGACCGGCGGCGCCGGTCAATTCGCGGATGTGAAGCTCAGCATTCGCCCCAACGAGCGTGGCCGGGGCTTCACCTTCAACGAAACCGTCAAGGGTGGCGTCGTTCCGCGCAACTACATCCCTGCCGTCGAAGCAGGCGCGCGCGAAGCGATGGAGAAAGGGCCGCTCGGCTTCCAGGTCATCGATGTCGGCGTCACGCTGTTCGATGGTCAGCACCATGCTGTCGACAGTTCGGAACACGCCTTCAGGACTGCTTCGAAAATGGGAGTGCGACAGGCGCTTTCCGAAGGCTCGGCCGTTTTGATGCAACCGGTCTTCCGCAGCGAAATTCACATTCCGTCGATCTATTCCGGCAGCCTCGTCCAGATCGTTTCCGCTCTCAAGGGTCAGGTTCTTGGCTTCGACCGGGATGAAAACGCCAAGGGATGGGACATCTTCCGGGCACTAGTTCCTGGCGGCGCGCTTGACGATCTGGCGCGGGCGCTGCGCTCGGCGACGCAGGGCATTGGATACTTTTCCAAGACCTTCGACCACTTCGAGGAGCTATACGGCAAGGAAGCGGACGCCATCGTGAGGGCACAGGAGGAAACGGGCGGCGCACACTGAAATCTTCGCGCCAATACCTCGACGGCCGGGGGGGCAGCATGCGGCCGGGGGCCGGTCAGTTCGTACTGGTTTTCGAAATGCGCCTGAGCTCCGATCCTCGCTTTCGAGGATGGGCGCCGCGGAACCATTGATTACCCTACGAAACTTTATAAGCTGCCCCTCATTACCGTGAGCGGCTTGAGGACGCTCCAAAAGGGCATTCATGAGGGGCATCCGATGATCCACGAATTGCGCATCTATACTTGTCTGCCGGAGAGGCTGCCGGCACTGCAACAGCGTTTCGAGACCGCGACGCTGGCGATCTGGGAACGGCTCGGCATCCGCTCACTCGGCTTCTGGACAACGATGATCGGTTCTTCCAGCAACGATCTGACCTACCTGCTCGAATGGCGGTCGCTGGCGGAGCGCGAGCAAAAATGGGCCGAGTTCATCGCCGATCCGGAGTGGAAGGAAGCGAAGGCGAAGAGCGAGGCGGATGGGCCGATCATCGCCAACATCACCAGTTCGCTGCTGCAGCCGACACGCTTCTACCGCGGCTTCTCCAACCCGTCGGAATAACGGTTACGGCAGCCGAGACCCCATGACCAATGTCCGGCACCGTCATCAGGCGATACCGAGAGCCGCTATTCAAACACTTTAGAAGGGGGCTGTTTTTCGATGCCGGCCGCGGCGATCAGCCAGAACAATCCCCCCGCGGCAATTCCGAATACAGCTGTTTCTGTGAGCAATTCGATTGCTTCCAGCAATCCCCACCACGTCATCATCCCGTGTTGGTAGGTCATGTGATCATTCGTGTAGGCCTCGTCGGGGCCGAAAAATATAGCTAGGCAAAACCACGGGAAGGTCGCAATGGAGGCCCCGACCATCGCACAATTTGCAAGAGATGCCCGTACTCGTCCCCTGAGGTAGAGGATCAATGGTATCCCCAATGCAACGGTTGGCGGATACGCACCGAAGAACGCGACGACTGCAGTCGTTTGGACAACGCGCTCCATCATATCCGGCAGGCCCTGATAGGCGGGTGCGTAAACGGCATATGCGACGGATGCCACCAAAGGCACTACGATTAGTGCAACTGCAATTCTCCACCAGGGTGGAGATGCGAATGTTGTTGCCGCCATGTGCACCTTGCCCAAACAGTCTACGCGACAGAATTGCACGCGCAGGTGCGTATGACAACGGCCCGGCTCCCGCATCTTTCTATGCGCTTTTCTCCTAAGCTACCTTGTCCCACCAATGTGACACTCGGATTGGAGGTTTCGCTGCTATTTTGATAGATGGAAACCTCTCGGCTGAAAGCCGCGACTTAGGAGCGCCTCTTGAGCAATTATCGTGTCTATCGGTTGCTGTTCATACTTTGTATTTCTGCCTGGTGTTACCCCGCCAAAGCGGCGGCCTTACGCGCTGACAGCCAACCGCCGCTTCTCGTCAAGGAATATGAGCGATGGGTGGATAGCCTTGTAAGTGAAGCGAACGGCAATCCAGCTCTCCTCGCCAGTAAGCTGCAGGCATTTGGCTTTACTTGTACGCCCTCCGATGCCGTCTACCTCCGATGTGTTCGGTTCGGTTGCCAGAAGCTGGCAGGTATGTTTTGGCGAGGAGCTTTGCTGCAGTGGTCCGTCAACGAATTCCAAGGGAAGTTTGATAGACTCGCATTCAGCTATAGCTGGGCGAAGGGTTGCTATCCACCGGAACGTGTCGAGCAAGAGCAGAAGCGCTTCGTTTTACAATAGTTGCCACGAGGCGGACGTCCTTGATGAAAGCAACGGCGTTGCGACGCCATCAGGTTCATCGCCTGGGAGAGGACGGAGAAGAATACTTCCGGTGCACGAACTGGACAAAGATGGCGATGTTGATGGGAATGCTTGATTGAGCGAAGATCGAATTCAGCTATGGATTGCCCTGTGCATCGTGGGCCCCTTTTGCGCCTACTACTGGTATTGGTTTAGCAGATCGGTCATCTTCTACAGTAGAAACGGCTTCAATTTCACCGAAGATTTCGGGCCCGAGGCCCACTGGGCCGATCGCGGAGGTGATGATGATTGCGTGTTGATGAAGCCAAAAGAGAAGTTCTTTATCGCCGGACCTTCTTTCGTGGTAGTGACCTCTGTCATGTTGATTTTCATAGTTTTTGGCCTGGCGGGAACTATTTAGCCTTGCCCTTTCAAGTCAAAAGCGGCCGCGTTATCCTGCACCTCGCGCAGCCCCTTAATGATCTGCCGGTGAATGAGCTGCACGAAGATGGCGATGTTGATGGCACCGCGTGATCTGCGGTTTCTTCGCGAGCGCGATTTCCTGCAGGTTAACGGCATACTGCCACTAATGCTGCACGTCCAATCCCTCGTCCCTGATTTCGCGCCAGACGAAAAAAATCAACAAGGGGTTCTTGCGCACAAATTCCCTATTGGCTTCATCCTTGCATACCTCCGGCCACGACCGCGAGAATAAATAACTCGCTGGGCCCGGCAGGAACAGTATCGCAAGAAGCGCCCAAAGAATATTGTATATGTATCTCGCGAATCCATTTATATGTTCCACGCCACCGCTGAAAATACTTAGGGCGTACGCACCAAGTAAACAGAGAACGAAACCTACTAGACAATTGATACACAGGCGCTTCGTCACCCTAGCCTCCCAAAGAATCCAGTGCTCAGCATGAATGTCAAAGAAAGTGCGCCATCTCGCTGACTTGGTGGCAGCCTATCACCATCAATCGCCATCTCCTATAAATCAAAAATTGCCGCACTATCAGCAGCGTCCCGCAATCCCTTGTATGACGGGTGGCGCAGCTTTCCATCATGTGTCCATGCTCGATGTTCGATTTCGGCGACGAGTGTAGGCTTGATCCAAACCAGGTTGCGGCGACGGCCGGTAGACTTCACAGCAGGCGCTGACGCCTTACGCTTGTCCATCGCAGCGCGGAGCTCCAGCGCGTCGTTTGCCCTGGAGCCAGTTCCGACCGATCCGACGTAGACCAGCTGGCCCTCTTTTCGCGCAGCAAGCAGCAGCGTCCCGATATTCCCGAATGCCGAGCTGGACTTCTGATAGCCAATGATAGCAAAAAGGCGGCGTTGTCATACCGCAAGTTGAACAGCCATATCTTAAAATGCAATTGACCCATATTGAGTATTGACACTTCATAAGTCGCGGCGAGGAAAACATTTCTGCTGCCTTGACCTGCTGAGGGAGGGTTATATCTAAATAAGTAGTCTCCCCATGGAATGCCGAATGTGTAGTCGCGTTTACATCAAAGAATCGCTTCACGAGCTCGCGCGTAGTTTCTCTTTCGCCGGATACGGGGAGCTTGACGGCTTGGTTGACCGCATCCCTCGATACAACGGCTCACCAGGCCAAGTCTATCCGATCATCATCCAAGAAGCAGCGTCGGGAACCGGTATCGGTGCCCCGGTCTTTGCAATAGCAAAGTGGGGACTGGCGCCGGCATCTAGAACGCCTACCGACCGGCGTCTTCCATTGATCGATGTTCGCTGCGAAAAGATTGCCGCACACAGACTCGCCGGGCCTGCCTACCGGTCTCGGCGCTGCTTGATCCCAGTCAACGGATTCTTTGAGTGGAAGTTGATCTCCGCTCACAGCCGAGACAAGCAACCCTATGCTATCGCGATGAAGACGGACGTTCTGTTTGCTCTCGCAGGCATTTGGGAGCTCTGGCGCCACCCAGCCGGCATCGATATCCGCACCTTCGCCGTGGTCACCTGCGCGCCGAATGAGATGATGACGACAATCAGTGAACGAATGCCGGTCATTCTCCGTCGGCAAGACTATGAGCGCTGGCTATCTCCCGATCCAAATCCATCCGACCTGATGAAGCCATACTCGGCCGACCTTTTGACCATGTGGCCGATCGGCACGGGCGTTGACAATCTGAAGAATACCGGCCCCGAGATCATCAGCCCGGTTAATCTTGGTCCGCAGCGTCGTCAGCTTCGCTGAGAGGCGGAACCGCCCTCCACACTGCCAGGACATCAGCCGCCCTCGAAAAGAAACAGAGGATTATTGACTCCATCGCCCGCGTGAACATAATGAGAACATCGGCGTGCGGCCGCCAATCTGAAAGTATGGAGCACGGAATGCGCGAGCAGCCGATTGGCGAAGCCATGGTTGATGATGAGATTGCCGAGGTGCTTGCCTATCACAAAGGCGATGTGCAAGCGGCGATAGGAACGCTCCTGGCAGACATCCGTCACCTTCGCTGGCAGCTAGTGCTGACCGAAGGCGCTATGGGCCGAGGGATCACGCGTGGGTGGCGGCCGAGATACGACCGAGACTGACCATGCCGGAAATCAACTATTCCAAGAAGTTGCGCGGGTGGACCCTGCGCGACGCGGCTGATGCTAACCAATTGCTCGAGGTAACGTGCCAGCTGTGTCGAAGGACTTACCGGTTTTTTCCGCGAGATCTGTTGAAGCTGACGAAGGACGTGAGCCTCGATCGCTTGGCCGGCCGCTTCCGGTGTCAGCTCTGCGACCGAAGGGAATACATGAACCTGAAGGTCGTCCAGATTTGGGGGGCTGAAATCGGCAAGCTTCCAGTGCGCCGACTGGTGAAAGTGACGTCGGTCAAAAAACCAATCTGGGAAGACGGAGTTTTGTAGGATGGCGTCGCGCCGAGATAACCCTAGCGCCCGCTGGCGCCTAAACACTGATCTTCCTCATCACGTCATACTCTGGTGGGGCAACTATCACTCGGGCGAACACCCCTATTCCGTTCACGATCGGGGTACGGTCATCACCTCCGCGCTCGCACTGGACAGCAGATCGAAGAGCTATAGGGCGTCGATCGAGTGGGATAGCTATCTTGTCTTTTGCTTCAGCAGCCGCGAAGCTGCAGAGCAATTCAGGGATCGCTGGGACGGCCAGTTTATCGATACGGACGAAGTGGCCCGCAATGGGGCCTGGACGCCGAAGGAGGGAGATGTGTGCAATCTATACCGGATGGATGCGAAGGATTGGGTCAATAAGTGGGCTCAAGACGTCGAGAGTCTGGTCAACTTGATGCCGGCCTACCAGATGAACCCGGACCAATTGGGCCCGATCGTCCGCAACACAGCAGATGGCCGCAAGCAGCTTGTCCATGCGAGATGGGGTCTTCCTTCGCCATTCTTCGTGATCAAACAGGCAGCTGAGGCCCGGGCAGAGAAATTGCGCCAAAAAGCCAAGCCCGTCGACATGGACATGCTCATCCGGATGGAGCCGGATAAGGGCGTCACCAACGTCCGCAACCTCAATGTTTCGCACTGGAAGAAATGGTTCGGCGTCCAGAGCCGTTGCATAGTGCCGGTGACCAGTTTTGCCGAACCCGATCCCGCCAGCAAACAGGACGGTGGAAGCACGCCGAACGCGTGGTTCGCCCGTGACGACAGCAGGCCGTTGATGTTCTTCGCTGGGATCCACGTTCCGCAATGGCAAAGCGTTCGGAAAGTCAAGGATGGTCTTACGACCGACGACCTCTACGGCTTCTTGACCACCGACCCCAACGATGTCGTCAAACCGATCCATGGAAAGGCGATGCCGGTCTTGCTGCTGACGCAAGAAGAAGTCGACGTGTGGATGCGCGCCCCTTGGGAAGAGGCGAAGGCGCTCGCCCGCCCGCTGCCGAACGATGCAATCAGGGTGATCTCGCGCGAGGCCTATGGCTCCACCATCATCAGCAACGACGGGGAGCCGGTGCAAACGAGTTTGCTGTAATCACCGTGAGTGGACAAGGGCATAAAGGCATCATCGGCGCCGGGCGCTAACCTGATTATCGAGCACTATTGCTGTGTCGCCGGCTGCGCGGAGTGGTCTTAATGGGATGATGACATAACTATACATCATAGATCATTCCAAACCAAAGAAATTGGCTGGCTTCTCAAATGCTGAACGGTCTCGACACCTTCGTGATGAAGCTGATGGGTCAATATTCATCCAAGTCGATTATAGCGAATAAGTTCATTATTCATTTTCTTGACTTGAACACTGTAAAATTTCTGACTCTATTTATATTATTATGGTTTTTATGGTTTTTTCGAAAGAAGTGGAAGCCGGTTATTGTCGAATGCATCATCGACATGTTCTTCGGAATTGGCATATCGCGATTTATACAACTGTTTCTGCCAGAGCGTCTCAGGCCGCTGCATTCAGGCAATCCCGACTTCGTGCTGCCTTTGGGCGTTGATCCGAAAGCGCTTGAGCATTGGAGTTCCTTCCCCAGTGACCATGCCGCGCTGACCTTCGCGGTATCGACAACGATGTGGCGTGCATCCCGACCGCTTGGTGCGGCCTGCTTCATCTGGTCGACGTTCGTGATTTGCCTGCCGCGCATCTATGCTGGCTATCATTATGCGACCGACATCCTGGGTGGCGCTTTTGTAGGCGTGTGCACAGCCCTTCTGGTTGCACGCCCTCTTCAGAAGCTATTGATGCCGTCTGTGCTAACGGCTGAGGAGCGCTTTCCAGGTTTGTTCTTCTCTGGTTTCTTTGTCATATCCTATGAATTTGTGACGCAGTTCGACGAACTGCGGCTCGTCGGAAGGGCCATTCAACACCTCATCTCGTGATTGCGAGATCGACGAGCTCGGATAAACAGCACATCCTTCCACTGCAGGCCGTTCCGGATCACATAGACGACTTGAGCGGCCGGCTGGCGAAAATCGAAACCGTAGCAAGCGGAGATTGGCCTAATAAGAAGGCCGAAGCTGAGTTTAACTATCTCCAACGCTGTAACGGAACCTAGCCGGTCCCTCGTTCGTTGAGGCAACAGGAAAGCACGGGTGTTCCTCCTGTGCGATCCGTGTTGTCAAGACTTGCCCCGTTTCGGCGGGGCTTTTTTTGTCCGGCATCGTACCGGAACCGCACTATGCCCGATCACCCCGCCGCTGTTGAGGAATCGATCGACAAGCTGATCCATCTTGACGAGACTGCCCGAGCCCACTTCCAAGACAATTCGAAAGAAATCGCCGAGTGATGTTCAATCGAATTCATCCGCGGATCGTATCAAAGTGAAGGGTTCTAACACCCGCGGCCTCATGGCGCCGTATCCATGTGGGGCGCCATCAAAGGCGGACGCATCCAGTCGCGAGTTCGACCGGACAGCCTCGATCCACAGTGGGTACGACAGCAGACATTTAAGTCGCTGCTAATGCTCCCCATATAACATGCTGCGCCGGTCGGGTTCTTCGTCCGGCGTAGCGGCGTGCTCCTGCGTTCATGGATGGTGCAGTTGAGCCGCCGCACTTCTTTCTCAACGGAAGCCGAAGAAGCTCAGGATAGCGAGCACGATGACGACGGCGCCGACGAGCCAGATTAAGTTATTCACGTGGAATCTCCTTCAATGGGAATGAGCCAGGTTGCAAGCACATAATGTTTGGCGGCGGCTCATGTTCCAATCTCCACAATGCCTGGCGTCGCCTGCCAAGACTTGCCCCCTTGCGAGGGCTTTTGTCCGGTATTGTACTGGAACCACAGGCAGCACAGTGAGGTTAAGTCACCGGATCGCGGCAGAGAGGCAGTTACTTCGGATCGCACACGCCTTTCAGCTTGCGATCCACCCCATCTCAGAGTTGGGTCGTGCGGAGGCAATTTTCCGGTCCGCTCCCAAGCGACGCTCCGCACGGCCCGACACTTCGGGCCGAATGTGGCCTTCCAACTCCCGCTGGATGCGACCGTTGACCGCCACCGTCGAGGCACCGAGCGCAACCCGTCGTGAACGCTCGAATAGCCTGGGCCAGATGACGACACTGGTGACGCCCGTCTCGTCTTCTCTTGCTTGAGCTGAAAAACCGCACCGTCTCCGCAGCTTGCGCGATTCAAACAGTTTTTTCGGCCGTCGCAGGGGCAGGCTCGAGCCGCTTCCTGGCCCACAGCTGAGCAGGTTGTTCGACGTATCTCCGTGAAAGAAGCGCGGCCCCGACGGCGGCTGGGAAAAGGACAATGAAGGGGAACCACGGCTGCTCGCTCAGTTGACCGAAAAGATGGCTCAAAATCAGCTTCACGGGCAAGTGCAACAGGTAGAGCGAATAGGAGCAGACCCCCAGCTCCGCCAGCAATGGTGTGGCCAAAGCTCGTGCCCGGCCCGTCGAGGCGGCCCACACGGCGACGACGAACGCCGCATTGACTGAGAAATAGAGGAGCGGACCGATATGCGCCCAATCCGGACGGCCGAAGAGCGAGTAAAGAACGGAAAGGACGAGCGCCACCCGGGTCAACATCGTCGCCCGGCCGGTATTGATCCGGTAGAGCATCATGCCGGCGATGAACAGGTGGCCGAACTGCGGCATGAGCAGCGACTGCACCATCCAGTCGTTGTAGAGGCGAAAGCCATGTCCAGTCAGGAGCATGAGGCTTCTGACCAGGATCATGAGGGCCAGCCAAGCAACCGCAACAACGTCGATATTCCGAAGGCGTTTGGCCGCAAACACGATGGCCATCGCAGCGTAGAACACGAGTTCGTACGCCAGGGTCCAATATGGGCTGATGAGATTGGGCGCGTAGAGGAAAGCCTGTAGCATCGTGGCATTGATGAGGACGGTTTGCCCGGGAGTCTGGTTGGTTGCCCACAAGAATAGGCCGGCGGCCGCGACGGAAAGCCAGTAAGCGGGATACAGGCGGCAGGCACGGCCCATGGCAAATTGGGAAAGCGAGCGAACGCGCTCCAGCGTCATCAGGATTACGAAGCCGCTGATGACAAAGAACAGCTCGACGCCGAGGAGACCATAGTAAGCGGGTGTGTCGAGATAGTGATAGGCCACGACACCGAGCGCTGCCAGGCCGCGCAAGCCGTCAAGAGCGCGCATGCGCCGAACTTTGGACATGGACGTGGGCATTTAGATCATAAGAAACAGAATTCAGACCGATAGGGTGACTTCCGACTTACAACGTTCACGATGTTTAACATTCTAATCTCTTACGTATTGATAGAGCATTTAAAGGAATATTTCCTGCGAAGCGCAAGAAAGCAACGTAACCGCCGCGTTTTCTGATCTCATAGTTTCTGCGATAGCGGACGCCTACGACTATGAAGGCGCGGCCGCGCTCATCGAGCGAGTAACCATCACGTCCTGTCGCTTCTGACCAACCGGGTCGTCCGACTCTGGGGAAAAGCACTAGAGTGGCGCGAACGAGTCGCAGCAACCACACTCCGTGCCATTTCCGGGTTCAATTGCATAACCGAAAGCGGTCAATGAGGTCATTGGCATCAAGCAGCCCCTTCACGACCACGCCAACGCTGATGAGAACGACAGATCCAATTGCTGCTGCAATATATCTAAAAGCTGGGCGCATTTTGTTTCCCGCTGCGGGTCGCTGTTTGTGTTTCACTGGTATCGAACGACAGATTGTTCGTGCAAGCTCTCCCAGTGACTGTTGTTTGGACCTTTGCGGGCATAGCGCCTCTGCGGTCCGTGCGGCGGTTTGCCTCTCGCCTTCTACTTCCGACGCTTTCGCGGATCGAAGTCGATAACCTTGCCCATATATGCCCCTATTATCATTAGTGATCCAAAGGCCGTTCAGGCCCGCCGTCCGCCAATTGCGGTCATCAGAACTAATCCAAGGAAAGGTGCTGTCACTGCTTGTCGACCAGAAGAGGGGCTGCCAATGGTTTAGGTTTGTTGCCCTTGTAGAACATCAGTCGCGCCAGCTTACAGTAGCTGTCGAGATCGCTTTTGGCGTCCTTCTCAACCCTCGCCATCTCAGGCCGGAAATCGGGGTCGAAGGGCGGATAAACGCCGGTAGCGTATTCGTATCCCAAGAAGAAATCGGCGTTCAACTCGAGTTTCCCGCAGTACATGCCTGCAACCACTGCGCCAGCGGCGTAGGACAGAAACTGCTCCCTACTCAGCACTGGATGGGGCTGCGGTTCCTGGGCCACTGCCGTCGAACAGCTGATTGACAATCCAGCGAAAACCAAAATTACGCTTTTCAATGGCATCTCCAGCGCATGACTCACAATGTCTTGCAATGAATCCGGTTAAAATGGTTTCAACCAATGCCGTAATGGTCCAGACTGCGGAACTGTCGTTCGCGCGTTATGTTCCGAATAGACAATCATGCGGTTGCGTTGATCATGATGGGGAGACGAGGAGCAAAACGAGTATGTCGTGAAAGACAAACCCGTTGCCACCCCTACTTCCCTGACCCTATCAGCACCATGGTTGAGACATTCAACTTCGGGACCATCCGAAATCCGCCGTATTGAAGAGGACGAACAGCCATTGCGGCGGCGCAAACCTTCCTTACTTCTCCCACTGATTTCAAAAACGGTCCGCTAGGGATATTGCCGATGGGATGGGACGCACTCAGGCATTGGGGTGAAGACGCGGTTCGCGTCGAACGACTGGCGGGTGGAGTTGCCAACGACGTGTGGAGCGTTCGGGTCCAGGGGCAGATCGCCGTCCGTGCCGATGAGAGTGGGAAGCTATATAGCAGTTTGCAATCAAATTGACATGAACACCTATCCATGCGTCGCGACGGTAAACATCTGCTTATCAAATGAATCGTTCAAGGTGGGTGTGAAACACCGGTCACGCTGGCAGCCTTGTTCACGACGACCGATTGAGCCGCGCCACCAATCCCATCCTGAATGCTGCGGCTCAAGTCGGTGTCAACAGGGTCGCGCCGGTCGGCGCATTGGGGTCTGCCCAGCGACGGATAGTACCGGTGCCCAAATCAGCGCCGTAAAGCCAGCCGTCCGGTCCCTTCTGAATGTCTACCAGATAGGGGACGCCCGTATCGAAGACCTGTACGTTCGAGATCTGTCGGCTTGCGTTCATCGTTGCGGTGTAGACATTTCCATTGACAAGATCCGCAAACATCAGGGTGTTGTCGTTGTAGAAGTCCCCGACGGTGATCGCAGTGGCGTTGTCGGGCGAACCGTGGCTTCTCGATAGAAGCGGAAAAACAGCAGCCTGATCAGAAGGGCTGTTTCGGTTCCCATTGTTGTAGAAGCTGATCGCCTGAGGGAGATCCTGGTAGCCGCCCGTTCGGCCAGGACCTTCCAGATAGGGCCAACCGAAATTCGATCCTGCAGGGCCGGTATTTATTTCCTCCCAAGTGGTCCAGCCGACATCTCCGAGCACGGGCAGGTTGGTCACTGGATCGAAGGTGAAGCGATAGGCGTTGCGCACGCCCGAATAGAATACCTTGGACTGATTGCTGTTCGGATCTGCGGGGTCATAGAAGGGGTTCCCCGGAACGCCCGCGCCGGTCATCGGATCTATCCTCAGGACTTTGCCGGACAGATTGTGAACGTCTTGAGCGCGAACCGTGCGAGGGTCCATGAAATTGTATGAGGTGCCGTCTCCGTTGCTGAAGTACAGCATGCCGTCGGGTCCGAAATGGAGTGCTCCATTGGAATGGGAGTCGCTGTCCGTCGCCAGATAGTCCCGAATATTCTGGTTCTGGATTCCAGCGCGATCTGGATCGTTGTCCTGTGTTCCCACCTCGATCTGGCTTGCAGGGGCGGTGATGGTGGTGCCGTTGACGATGCCGGACGGCGGGATGTTCACAGCGCCGGTACTGTCGAGATCCGGACGGCTGGTGTATGCCCAGGTGCTGTTGGTACCGGCCAGCACGACCATGCTGGCCGGATCGGCAATCATCGTGTTGGGGTTGACCGTAAGCCGAACGAGGCGCGAAGGACGGTTCCCTTTGGTATCCGGTCCCGCCAGGCCGGTTCCAGTCGCGGTTTCCGGCGGATCGTAGGTGTAGAGCAGATAGACGTATGGATTTGCCGCGAAGTTCGGATGAATTGCCAGCCCCAGCATCCCCCGGTCTCCGGGCGTATAGTTGACCTGGCTGGACAAATCGACAAGCGGCGTCGATCTCAGCGTGCCGTTGTCCACCACCCGCACAATGCCATTCTGCTGCGCGACAACCATATAGCGGCCATCGGGGGTCCAATCGAGGGCCGTTGGCTCGGTCAAGCCGGACACGACGGTCTGTCGGACCAGATTGCCGAGGTTGCTGTCGTCGTCCAGGATGTTGACGGTCGCAGTCGTTTGGCTCCCCAGGACAGCACCTGTCGGGTTGCTCAAGGTTAAAGTGAAGCTTTCGTTGCTCTCGGCCGTCGTGTTGTTGAGCAGCGGAACAGAAATGGTCTGGATCGCTTGCCCTGCGGCAAAGGTGAGCACGCCCGTTGTTGTCGTATAATCGGAGCCCGCGATCGCGCTGCCATTGCTCGTTGCATATGCGACGGTGGCCGTGGCATCGATGTTTCCGCTGCGCTGAACCGTGATGGTGGCGGCGGCGGCCGCCTCCGACAAGGTGATGACCGGATTGTTCAGGGAGATGGTTGGTGCGGAATCGTTGTCGACGATGGAGACCAGAACAGTCCGCGGCGCTGCCAGGGAGCCACCAGGCCCGGGATTCTGGATGCCGACAGAAAATGTCTCCGTCCCTTCGGCATCAGGATCATTGACGATTGGGATGGCAAACGTCTTGCTGCTCTCGCCGTCCTCGAAAACAACTTGCCCGGTATTGGCTCGGCCATTGAAGGTCGGCAACGTATAGTCCGCTCCAGCCTGTGCCGCTCCGGCTCCGCCGATCTCGTTGGTCGTGTACTCCAGTGTCAGCTGTCCGCTCGTACTGCCTGTGCGAACGACGGTGATTGTTGCAGCGCCCGCTGTTTCACTGACGTAGATGGTGGCGTTGTCCCGCAAGGCAACGCTTGATCCAGCAGAGAAGACGACGTCGCGGAAGTAGTTTTCGTTCTGGTAGACGAGGGCTGGAAACGTGCCGATGGTTTCGTTGTAGACACCGGCGCCGACCGGGGCGGTCAATCCGCCATTGCTGATCGGATTGGCGAAGCCGTTCGAGGTCAGCGAATAGTAGCTGTTGGCATTGACCGAGACGACATAGGTGGTGCCGGCATTGATGACCAGCGGGCTTGCCAAAGTCTGCTGCTGCCAGCCTGAGGCGGTCTCATTGGTGAAGGTGACGCTTGCCAGCTGCTGCCCGGTAGCCGACCAGATGCGGCCGACATGCGTGCCGGTCTCGCTGGGAGACTTGTAATAGCGGACCGCCTGGATCGAACCGGTATTGCTGCTGACGAAGCGCATCCCGACTTCCCAGTCCACTCCCGGCCCGTCGGTGAAGTTGGGTTGGGCCGGCGTCTGGGTGGTGAAGAGGCTGACGGGGCTGGAGCTTACTGAGGTAATCGGCGCAGTCGCCGCGCTCACGACGGTCTCGCCAGTGCCACGCAGGTCGGTATAAGTGGCATTCACCCGCACGCGCTTGCCGACGAGGCTGCTGCCGAGGGTCAGGCTTTGCCCGGCCGCGACGTCACTCCACGTAGTACCGTTGTCGCTGCTCTGCCACAGATAGGTGACGCTTGCCGGCAGGCCATCGATGTCACTGAGGCTGGCGGTCAGGGTCTGGCCCTGGCTCGCTATGCCAGTGATCGAGATCACGCCGGGATCGTTGACATTGGCGACTGCCGAGGGCGTCGCCGGGCTGGTGACATTCTCGCTGTTGCCGAGGTTGTCGATGTAACTGGCTGTTGCCCGCACGAAATTGCCGACCTGGGCCTGCTGCAGGGTCAGCGTATTGGCAGTCGCTCCGCCAATATTGCTCCACGTGGTGCCGTTGCTGCTCTGCTGCCACTGATAGCTCACCGATCCCGGCACACCGTCCGCGTCGGTGACGGCGGCCGTCAATACCTGACCCTGCGTCGCCGTCCCGCTGATGCCAAGCACACCCGGGTGGTTGTCGGGATTGGCCGCCGCGGCAGAAAACACGACATCGCGGAAGTAGTTTTCGTTCTGGTAGACGAGGGCTGGAAACGTGCCGATGGTTTCGTTGTAGACACCGGCGCCGGCCGGGGCGGTCAATCCGCCATTGCTGATCGGATTGGCGAAGCCGTTCGAGGTCACCGAATAGTAGCTGTTGGCATTGACCGAGACGACATAGGTGGTGCCGGCATTGATGACCAGCGGACTTGCCAAGGTCTGCTGCTGCCAGCCTGAGGCGGTCTCATTGGTGAAGGTGACGCTTGCCAGCTGCTGCCCGGTAGCCGACCAGATGCGGCCGACATGCGTGCCGGTCTCGCTGGGAGACTTGTAATAGCGGACCGCCTGGATCGAACCGGTATTGCTGCTGACGAAGCGCATCCCGACTTCCCAGTCCACTCCCGGCCCGTCGGTGAAGTTGGGTTGGGCCGGCGTCTGGGTGGTGAAGAGGCTGACGGGGCTGGAGCTTACTGATGTAACCGGGGCAGTCGCCGCGCTCACGACGGTCTCGCCAGTGCCACGCAGGTCGGTATAAGTGGCATTCACCCGCACGCGCTTGCCGACGAGACTGCTGCCGAGGGTCAGGCTTTGCCCGGCCGCGACGTCACTCCACGTAGTGCCGTTGTCGCTGCTCTGCCAAAGATAGGTGACGCTTGCCGGCAGGCCATCGATGTCACTGAGGCTGGCGGTCAGGGTCTGGCCCTGGCTCGCTATGCCAGTGATCGAGATCACGCCGGGATCGTTGACATTGGCGACTGCCGAGGACGTCGCCGGGCTGGTGACATTTTCGCTGTTGCCGAGGTTGTCGATGTAACTGGCTGTTGCCCGCACGAAATTGCCGACCTGGGCCTGCTGCAGGGTCAGCGTGTTGGCAGTCGCTCCGCCAATATTGCTCCACGTGGTGCCGTTGCTGCTCTGCTGCCACTGATAGCTCACCGATCCCGGCACACCGTCCGCGTCGGTGACAGCGGCCGTCAGCACCTGACCCTGCGTCGCGGTCCCGCTGATGCCAAGCACACCCGGACGGTTGTTGGCACTGACAATCGCTGCGGTCGGCGCGCTCGCCCGGTTGGTTTCGACACCACCCAGCTGATCGGTGTAAGTGGTCCTCACACGGACTTGCCTGCCCACCTGCGCTGCCTGGAGTGTCCAGTTCGGACCGGTGGCTCCGGCGATGTCGGTCCAGGTCGTCCCGATCAGCTGCTGCCAGCGATAGGTGATCGACACGTTGGCGAGCCCATCGAGGTCGGTAACGGCCGCGGTCAGGGCCTGGCCCTGAACGGGCGTACCGGTGATCGTCGCCACGCCTGCGTCGTTCACGTTGGCGACTGCCGTCGTCGGACCGCTTGCGACCGTCTCGTTGTTGCCAAGGGCATCGGTGTAGGTGGCGGTCGCCCGAACCTGCTTCCCAACCAGTGCTTGCTGCAGGCTGAGGGTTTTCGCAGTGGCGCCGGCAATGTTGCCCCACGTGCCGCCGCCATCGCTGCTTTGCTGCCATTGGTAAGCGACGATGGTCCCGGCCGGTAGCTCGTCGACATCGGTAACACCCGCCGCGATCGTGCGATTTTGATTTGCGGCCCCGATGATGGAGACGACGCCAATGTCGTTGCCGGCAGGATTGCTCGCGACGATCGGGGATGTGGCCAGGCTGGTTCGATTGTTTTCGGTTCCTCCCGACTGATCGGTATAGGTTACCTGGACGCGGACCTGCCTGCCGACCTGCGCTGCCTGAAGCGTCCACGTCGAGCCGGTGGCGTTTGCGATGTTGCTCCAGGTGTTTCCGATCAGTTGCTGCCAGCGATAGCTGATCGATACATTGGCGAGCCCATCCAGATCCAAGACCGCGGCGGTCAGGGCTTGGCCTTGTACGGGTGTACCGGTGATCGCGACTACGCCTATGTCGCTCACGTTGGCGACGGCGGTATTGGTGGTGCTGGCAACCAGTTCCTGGTTACCCAAAGCATCGGTGTAAGCAGCGGTTGCCCGCACCCGCTTTCCGACTTGAGCCTGCTGCAAGGTCAGGGCGGCTGTGGCTGCACCTGTTATGTTGCTCCAAGTGGCACCGTTATCGCTGCTCTGCTGCCACTGATAGGTAATGACCGTCCCTGACGGTAACCCGTCAACATCGGTGACGTTTGCCGCCAAGGTCTGATTCTGAGTCAGAGTCCCGCTGAGAGAAACAACGCCCTGCGCCATCACGCTACCTCCGCATCAACCTGTCAATGTTGTCTGCTAAGTCGTCGAGGCGTGGCTGCGGGAGTCCAGTGTCCCGCTTTTCCCCACGCGCGCTGAACTCCACTGCGCGGACTATGCTCCGATCCTTTGGACTTTCCAATTAGCTCTTTGTTGGTAGAACTCTGTCACTCCTCACACGCCCTTGGTGCACTGGAGCTCAGCTGCAGGCTGGCTAATGGGTGCGGACGACGCGGCCTTTGCCACTCTATGCGCCGATGAAGTCGGGGCTTTCGTGGCTCGCGCCAAGCTGCGGACTTGGCGCAGGAGATTTCCGCGTTACCTAAGCCGGCGGCATGGAGGTGGACGATGAAGATACAGAAATTCACGATTGCTGACGCTTCGCTGGAGCGTTCCCCCGGGCAGGAGGCAGATATCCGCGTCGGCAATCTCGTCGATGAGCGGCATGGCGGGCCGATCACCATCGGTTACGGACGTTACGCGCCGGGCCAGAGCCTGACCGAAACGATGGCGGTCGACGATGTCATGATCGTTCTGGAAGGGCGGCTTTCGGTTTCGACAGAGGCGGGAACGGTCAGCGCCGGGCCGAGCGAGATCGTCTACATGCCGAAGGGCGAGACCGTGACGATCCGCTCGCATGAGGAGGGCGCGCTCACCGCCTATGTCACCTATCCGCATTGGCGGCCGGCGCATGCGTAGGCCGCGCATGCGTGGCCCTCAATCTGAAAAAGCGAAACGATTATGTGGTGGCGGTGCGTGACGCCAAAAGCGCTAACTGTCTGCTGATCACACAGTCAAGCCATCTATCGCTCGATCACGCCGGGAACCGGCTCCTGTTCCTGACGGGATCTGGGACCGCTTCCTTTCAGCGCTTCCACGAAACGGACCACGTCGCCGACCAGGCTATCGCTGAAGATGTCGTTGTGACCCACACTGTCATAGATCACCATTCGCTTGGGTTCGGGTGCGATCTCGTACAGCGCCTGCCCTGAAGACAGTGGGATGCTGTCATCAAGCCTGCCGTGGAGGAACAACTTCGGTTGTCTGACCTTGCCTATGTTGAGGTCCGAGCGAAACGGATCCTTGAGAAGAATTTCAGCCGGGAGGAACGGATAGCGCGCCTGCGCAACCGACAGAACCGACAGGTACGGCGATACAAGAATGACCCCGGCGGCCGGCCTCTTCGCGGCGGTGTTCACGGCTACGCCGGTGCCAAGTGACCGGCCGAGCACAACGATCTCGCTTCCGGCGTGTGCCGAAAGCCAGTCGAATGCGGCGATGCCGTCGGTCAGCAGCCCCTGTTCGCTGGGTGAGCCGGTCGATCCGGGATAGCCGCGATAGGAAATCGCCAGCAAGCCGATCCCGTGCGCGGCCAGCGCCTGAGCGAGAAACGCGTAATTGTCGACGCGGTCACCGTTTCCGAAAAACAGGAGCACGCAGGGCTTGTCGCTGTCGCTCTGGCTGTACAATCCCTGAAGCATCTCGCCGTCGGGCGTCTTGACGTGGACCGACTCGCCCCAACTCGGGTGGTCCGGAGCAGGTGTGGCGCCGGCTCCGGGATAAAGCAGTCTTGCCTGCGAAAAATAGACCAGAGCCACGATCGCCATGTAGGCGATGACCGCCATCAGCGGCAAGATCAGCAAGTACTTTGTGGTGCTCACGACAGAATGTACCCGCCGGTTTGGCAATGCCCAGGACGCTTTGCAGCAACGCGGCCTATTACGGCGTGGTGTGCTCGGCATAGCGGCAATATAGGCACGAATCGTTGCTGCGGAGAAGAGGTCGAAGACGACGATGTCCTCAGCGGGGCTTCGGCGATAACACCTATCAAACCGCAATAGCCCTTGGCGCGTGCCTCTCAGGCTGGAAAAGGGTTTTGCCGAGCATCCAGTTCTTCAAGCCGTGCGTACCACTTTTGGATATGCCGGAATTCGGCGAGTGGTATGTCGGCAGCGGTTGCATAAGGAAGTGCAACTGCCAGTGCGAAATCGGCAACGGTCAGTGTCTTCCCGACGGCGACGCTGTTCTCGGCCAAATGATCGTCGAGCACCCGGGCATGGAGCCGAAAACTCGTCTTCGCGTCTTCGATCATGGCGACGTCAGGCTTCCCGCCGAACAACGGCTTGATCAAACTTTCAAACCACAGCGTTGCTCCATGCCGCGTGAAATGGCTGGCATCCCAGCTCAACCAGCGCAGCACGCCGATCTGCCGATGGTCATGCGGCCAGAAATCCGACGCGGCTGTGTCGGACAGCCTGCACATGATGGCGTTTGCTTCCCATAAGGTTCCGGCCTCCTCCTGCAGCACCGGGACTTTCCCGTTCGGGTTCAGCGCCAGGAATTCCGCGGTTCGCTGTTCTCCGCTCGCCAGGTCAACCCTTACGAATTCCACGTCGGCTTGAAGAAAACGCGCGGCGGCGCATGCCTTTCGCGGATTGAGCGTCTCGCAATAGTAAAGCTTCATTGTCGCCTTACCCATGATTTTGCCCTTCGGCGGTTCCCAGAAAAGAGTCCAATCGTTCGAAACTTTGAGACCAACCGGATTCATGACCCTCAAGCGAGGACGCACTGGCAAATCCACTCTGCCGAAAAGTCATTTCCGTGCCTCCGTCGCTTTCCCTGAAGGTGATCGTGACGATCGTTTCGGGGCTGGTTTCGCCGGTTGCGGTCTCCCAGGCATGGGTAAAGACAAGCCTGTGCGGCGGCTCGACCTCCAGATATCTTCCGCCGACCCAATGCTCTTCTCCATCCGGTGCAATCAGACAGGCGCGGTGTCTGCCGCCTGGCCAGGCTTCCAGCCTGTCGCCGACCGCCGTGAAGCCGTGAGGGCCACACCATTGCACCAGGGCTTTCGGGTCGGTCCATGCCTTGAAAACGAGATCGCAGGGGGCATCGAACCTTCGCACGAGAACCAACTCACGGCTATTGTCTGTTTCGGTCTCGGGATTGGTCATTTTCGTTTCCTTGTACCTTGGAGAGGTAGTCATCGAGACGATCGAAGCTTTCATCCCAGAAGCGCCTGTAATCGGCGATCCAATCCGCAATTGTCTTCAAGGCTGCCGGCTCGAGGATGCGGGGACGCGAATTCGCTTCCCGGCCGGAGCGGATCAACCCGGCCTGTTCCAGGACTTTGAGATGCTTTGAGATGGCGGGTTGAGACAGCTCGAAGGGGTCCGCGAGTTCGGCTACGGTCGCCTTGCCGTTGGCAAGCCGCGCGAGAATTGCTCTGCGTGTGGGGTCGGAGAGGGCGGAAAAAATCGCATCAAGCCTGTCGTCCATGCATCACCAGTTAGCTATATAGCTAAATG
The DNA here is from genome assembly GCF_050587665.1 of Rhizobium sp. Nf11,1. Lineage (NCBI taxonomy): Bacteria > Pseudomonadati > Pseudomonadota > Alphaproteobacteria > Hyphomicrobiales > Rhizobiaceae > Rhizobium > Rhizobium sp. Nf11,1. The sequence goes on from NZ_JBOBHU010000008.1 coordinate 31,717, forward strand.
GTTATGTTCTACGCGGCGAAATGTCAAGATAATTTATGGAATCCGCAATGGCAGGAAGAAACTCGACCCCCTGGTGGGCAAGCGACGATGTCGTGAGCGGACCCTTCGCCGCGCGCGACCGAGCACCCGAGAGCGCCATGTTTGCAGGCGCTGCGCCAGCCTCACATCGGCGGCATCTTTTCGAATTTCGCCACGTCGGGATCGACCCGATCCCAGGCAAGGCCGCGGACGGTGTAGGTTGCCATTTGCGGCTGATATCGCTCGGGCTCGTCGAGGCTGGCGGCGTGGATGGTGAAGAAATCGGGCATGTATGAGAAGGTCAGGTAAACAGGCGCGCCGCAGGCCGGGCAGAAGCCGCGCGTTTTGACATTGCCGTTGTCGGCGACCATCTGCCAGTGGCTGGCCACTCCTTCAAGCTTCACCGCCTGCCGGCTCGGGAAGGTCAGATAGGATCCGTGGCCGGTGCCGCTCGTCCGCTGGCAATCGCGGCACTGGCAGTCGTTCATCGCAATCGGCTCGGCCGAGATCTCGTAATGGATGGCGCCGCAGGCGCAGCCGCCGGTATAAGGCTTGCTCATTGCTTTCTCCTGAACAAATTTGTGACTGTGGCTCGTGCGGATCAGTCCTCGCTGCCGGCGAGGGCGCCGATATTCTTCACGACCTTCTTCCAGCCTTCGCCCATCTTCTGGAAGGCGGTTTCATTCCTAGGAAGCAGGAAGCCGGAATGAACGAGGCGCAGCCGTGTGCCGTTTTCCGTCCTGGAGAGAAGGAAGGTGACGACGGTATCGAGCGGCGAGCCGTAGCCGGCATTCTCGGCATGTCCGCCTTTCCAGGCATAGGAGAGACGCTCATTCGGCTTCACCTCCAGCACCTCACAGCGAATGGTGCCGTCCCACGCGCCGGCCGGCGTCGTCTGGTAGGTGAAGCGCTTGCCTACGACCGGCTCGAAGCCCGCCGGCATCATCAGCCAGCGGCCCATCAGCTCGGCTGACGTCAGCGTTTTCCAGATTGTTTCCGGCGCGTGCGGGAACACTTCGTCGACGACAATCTCCTGCGTGTCGGGCTTCAATGCGGTGTCGGTCATGGATCGATTTCCTTCAGCAAGGTTCTGAGATCGGCAAAACGCTCGCGCCAGAAGGTGCCGTAATGGCTCATCCAGTCGACAAGCGGCGCAAGGCCTTCCGGCTCGGCGCGGTAATAGACATTGCGGCCCTCGGGGCGCTCGGCGACGAGGCCCGCCTGCTTCAGCGCCTTGAGGTGCTGCGAGACGGCGCCCTGCGTGACGGTGCTCGCCCGTGTCAGTTCGACGACGGTGATCTCCTTGGAGAGGACGATCTGCTCGAACACCGCCCGTCGGGTAGGATCGGCAAGGGCGCGCATGACGGTGGTAATTGGGGTGGTCTCGATCATGCAAACACAATAGTCGTGACTAATTGATGAGTCAATACTAATTGGTATCTGTCTTCGGGATGAACTGAAAAGGGATGCTTGATCAGCCCTATGCCGGCACCTTGCGTCTGGGCTCGCCACCGCGGCCGGAGCACCTTGCACGACGGCGACCACCGCCTGCTGCCGCTTTCCTTGTCGTCCGACGGATATCGGCGATTTCGGCGCGGAGTTGACACCATGACATCGCACCAGATTTAGAGCCGGGCTGGAACCTCGTCAGACCTGCGAAGTTTGCGATACGAGGAGAATTCCACATGCATTTGATTCAGTTGTTTATTCCGGCAGCGCCGGACATCGGAGACATTATCGCGACAATTCAGCGCGAGATGACGGAGCGCCATGGCGGTGTGACGGCCTATCTCAATTCCCCCGCAAAAGGGCTTTGGTCCAATGACGAGGGCACTGAAGAAGATACCGTCATCGTGATCGAAGTCATGGTGGGCAGTCTCGATCGGGCGTGGTGGCGCCAATACCGTCGCGAACTCGAACGGCTGCTCGGCCAGGATGAACTGCTCGTGCGGGCACTTCCAGTCGAGACGCTATGACAGCGGAAGCCCCAATGAACATGCAATTCCGCCATATTGAAATCTACAGGAGACAGGGCGAGTTCGCAGCCTGGCCGGCAAATTATGGCCTCTGGTCCTGGGGTGAGGAAATCGTTGTCGTCTTCGCGCGCGGCAAACTCGGAGCGAAGGGGGAATTGCACGAACTGGACCGTGATTATCCATTCGTACCCTGGCAGGCACGCAGCCTGGACGGCGGACTGACATGGATGGACGAGCCGTTCTGCGGCCGGGTGCCCGGGGGGCTCTCGCTTTCGGCCGATGAGCACCTGAACGCCGATCTCAAGATCCGTCCGCATCTGTCGGTTCGTGATGACCTCGGCCGTCTGGATGAACCCATAGACTTTCTCGATCCCGAGACGATCGTCATGTGCGCCAGAACCGATGTAGAGGGCGACGCGGTCAGTTGGTTCTATGTCAGCCGGGATCGATGCCTGACATGGCAGGGTCCGTATCGTTTCACCGGTTTGCACCTTCCGATCTCGGCGCGCACCGATATCGTGCCTCTTGGCAGGGAACATGCGCTCTTCATGCTCAGCACCTCCAAAGAGGACGGTTCGGAAGGCAGGGTGTTCTGCGCGCGCACTGCGGACGGCGGGCGCAGCTTCGTCCTTCAAGGCTTTGTCGGCCCGGAACCTGAGGGCTATTCGATCATGCCGGCATCGGTGGCGCTTTCCGGTGGCGCCATGCTGACCTTGACGCGCTGCATGGGGAGGGGCGGTGGCAAGGGTTGGATAGAAGCCTTCACCTCCGACGACGAAGGGAAGACCTGGACACGGAAAGGCTGCATTGTCGGCGACACCGGCAGCAATGGCAACCCGCCAGCGCTCGGACGCATCGAAGGCATGCTGCTGCTCGTCTACGGCTATCGTGATCCGCCATTCGGGATCCGGATGCGCATGAGTTTCGATGACGGCCAGACATGGGGCGCCGAGAAGGTCATCCGCAGCGACGGCGGCACGGCTGATCTCGGTTATCCCAGAATGGTAAAACGCGGTGAGGGATCCCTGCTCGCCGTCTACTACTTCAACGATGGCGACAGGGAGGAGCGTTACGTCGCAGCGTCCATTGTCACGCCTGCCAAAGATCAAGAAGGAGCCGAGGACGGCGCTGCTTCATTGCAGTCGCAGATTTGAGCCATGCCGAAGCGGAACGTTTGGCATTCGCGGAACAAAGCGGGGCACCCGTGGTTCGGGGCTGCGGCAGTCGCCGCCACGACATGGGAGGTTAGACATGCAAAACGATTTCACAGATCCGGCAGGAAGAAGCGCAACGGCGCAGACACCGTCCTCATCCCCAGCTTTTGGTTCTTCGCCGGGAACGCGCACGTCCGTTTCCGATCTGGAAGCGAAGGTGAGCGAAGACATTTCCGCCGCCAAGGAAGCGATCAAGGAAGGCGCCGACACGGCCGTCGAGAAAGCCAAGGAAGTCATTTCCGAACGCACCAGCTTCGCTGCTCGCCAGGTTGGCGGCGTTGCAACGGCACTTGAGAAAGCTGGCGCCGAAATGGAGAGCTCCGGTCAGGCTGAGGTCGGGCGATACGCCAGGCAAATCGGGCGGAGCGTGCAGACCGTCGCTCGGCGGATGGAAGGCAAGGACATCGGCGAAATCGCCACTATGGCCGAGGATTTCGGGCGCAGGCAACCGCTCGCCTTTCTCGGGATCGCCGCACTTGCGGGCCTGGCGGCAAGCCGCTTCCTGACGGCCTCCGCGAAAAGGCAAACAGCTGCCGCGGCGCGCGAACCGTCGATTGGCCTGCGCCCCGGCGCCGCAACGACCGGAGGCGAGAACAATGGCTAAAACTTCAGAGAACACACCCCTCTCCGAGCTCGTCAGTGGCCTCTTGGGTGATGTCACGGGCCTGCTCCGCAAGGAAATCGACCTTGCCAAGACGGAAGCCTCGGAAAAACTTTCGCAGGCGCTCAGCGGCGTGGAGGTTCTCCTATTCGGATTGGTCCTGGCGATCGGGGCAGTCGGCGTCCTGCTGAGTGCGCTTGTCGGCGGTCTCGCGGCCTTCCTCGTGACACAGGGTTTTACCCAAACCACTGCAGGTGCGCTCGCCTCTCTGATCGTCGGCATCATCATTGCCGGGATCGCTTGGGGCTTGGTCTCCCGGGGCCTCGCCGCGCTTCGCGCCAACAACATGAAACTGGATCGTACTGCGACTTCGCTTCGCCGCGACGTTGATGTTGTGAAGGACAAAATCTGATGGAAAATTCAACGGAAAAAACATCGGCCGAGCTTCAGTGGGAGATCGACCAAGACCGCCGCCGCATAGGAGATCGGATTGACGCGATTCAGGAACGGATGTCGCCGGGCCAGCTCATCGATGAGGTCATCGCATATGCCAAGGGAAGCGGCGGCGCAGAGTATGTCAGCAATCTTGGCCACGCCCTCAAGGCGAACCCTCTGCCGGTCGCGCTGATGGGCGTGAGCCTCGCCTGGCTCATGGCAAAAGGCAGTCCTTCATCAGGCGACACGGCGACCTGGAGCAAGGATCCTGAATACCCGCTTTACCCGGCGACTGGACGGGTTCGCCGGATTGGCCCGCCGGCAATGGAAAACGGAGCCCGTTACAGCCATTTTGCCGATGAATCCGGCAAGAGGTTGAAAGCGTTGACAGACGAAACAGGAGGTCGTGCCGGCCATTTCATGGACGAGGCGGGCAAGACCTATCGTGGCTTCGCCGACGCTAGCGGAAAGCAGATCAATCAGATCGCCGACGAGACTGGTGCAATGCTCGACGCGGCAACCGGCTGGGCGGCGGAGAAATGGGAGCAGGCGAAAAGCGCCGCGAGCGACCTCGGCACCCGTGCGTCTGACGCGGCGAGCTCGCTGTCGAGCCGATCCTCTTCGGCGGCGACCAGTCTTCAGGAGCAAACGAGCAGACTCAACGAGTCGATCCTCACCCATTTCCGCGACCAGCCGCTCGTCGGCGGTGCCCTGGCTTTCGCGGTCGGTGCAGCGATCGGCGCGGCGCTGCCCCATACCGATACCGAGGATGAGTTGGTCGGCGAAGCCGCAGATAGCACGAGAGATAGCCTCAGCCATCAGGCCCAGGACGTCGTCGCGCAAGGCAAAGAGGTAGCGTCGGAAGTCTATCACAAGGCCGTGGACGTTGCGTCCGATGCTCATGATGCCATCAAGGAACGCGTGGTGGATGAAGCCGAAGCTTTCATAGATCGCAAGGATGGCCCAGGGGGCACCGATCGGCGGTAGAGGGTCCACCAGGTTCATGTCCTTGAAAGTGGTGCACCATACGGAAGCCCGCCGCGGGCGCGGAGGCACGAGGCGCGTGAGCGGCAGCAGGGTATTGCGAGCGATGGTGCCCTGAGTCCGCCCGGGAGCATTGACTCCGGGTCGTGTCCTGCTGATCGTTGGCCGATGACCGCTCCGCACTTTCACACCCGTCTCTCGCTCAGCCAGGATCTGGAAAAGCTCGGACTTCGCGCCGGCGACATGGTCATGGTTCATGCCGCCATGAGCAGACTGGGGCGGTTGCTCAACGGTCCCGACATGTTCATCGATGCGCTGCGCGATGTCGTCGGCCCGTCGGGCACCATCGTCGCCTATGCGGACTGGAACGGCGCCTATGACGAACTGCTTGACGAGAACGGCCGCGTTCCTTTCGAATGGCGCGACCATATTGCGCCTTTCGATCCCATGAGCTCCCGGGCGATCCGCGATAACGGCATCTTCCCGGAATTCCTTCGAACCACGCCAGGGGCGCGGCGCAGCGGCAATCCGGGCGCCTCGGTCGCGGCGATCGGCGCCAGGGCCGACTGGCTCACTGCCGATCATCCGCTCGATTACGGCTATGGCGATGGCTCGCCGCTCGCCAAACTCGTGGCGGCCGGCGGCAAGGTCCTCATGGCCGGAGCCCCGCTCGACACGATGACCCTTCTCCACCATGCCGAGCACCTGGCTGAAATCCCGAACAAGCGCCTGCGCCGCTACGAGGTGCCCTTTGCCACGCCAGCAGGCGTGGTATGGCGCATGCTCGAGGAATTCGATACCGGCGACCCGGTCGTGCCCGGCCTCGAAAGCGATTACTTCGCCGGGGTCGTCAGCGCCTTTCTCGCCGGCGGGCAGGGCGCACAGGGCCTGGTTGGAGACGCGCCATCGGTGCTGGTTGATGCGGCCTCGATCTGCAGCTTCGCAGTCGCCTGGCTGGAGCATCACGCCCGAGCACGCTGAGCGGCTCCGCGCTGTCGTGCAGGCCCTTGCTTTCTCCCCGCAGGCTCCTCCGGCCTCACGGAACAAAATCCCGATGGCGATGTTGGTATGGCGATAAGCAAACAAGGCCATGGGAGGAATCCATGCATAAGTCTCTTCAGTTCGTGTTGATCGGCCTGGCCTCCATGACCGGCCTGACGATCGCACCGACGATTGCCGCCGCCCAGGATATGGAGCTGCGCATCGGCCCCGGCGGCGTCGGCGTCTACGACCGTGACCGTGATCGCGATTACGACCGCTACGACCGCCGGGGGCCGCGCCGCTGCGATCCCGACGATGCGCTCGACATCGCCCGCAGCGAAGGCCTGCGCCGGGCCCGAATCGTGCGCATGTCGCCGCGCAGCATCGTCGTCGAGGGCATGACCCGCCGCGGGCCGGATCGGATGATCTTTGCTAACCGGCGCGGTTGCCCGGAAATCTGATGCGGCCTTGAGACAGTCGAACAATGCCGCCGGCACGGGATCTTCCGCCCGCCGGCGGGGAGCTTTCCAACTTTGTGAACATTGCGCCCATACAGCGCTCCGGCTGGCTTGAACCCACGGAGCACCACAGGAGGATTTCATCATGATGAGCGGTCAAATGAAGGCGCTTCTCGCCGTTCTTGCGGTTGCCGGTTACCAGAACAGGGACAAGATCCGGGAACTCCTGCGCGGCCTCCAGAACCCGCAGCAGGCAGGCGCCGGAGGTGGCCAGCCATCAGGCGGGCTCGGCAGTATTCTCGGCGGGCTGGCCGGCTCCGGCGGTGGTTTGGGCGGCTTGGGCGGCCTTCTCGGTGGATTGACGTCCGGCAGCATCGTTAGCGGCGGTCTCGGCGACCTCCTGAAGACGTTCCAGCAGAACGGCCAGGGCGACAAGATGGAATCCTGGGTGCGCCGCGGCCAGAATGCCGAAATCAATGACGGCGAACTTGCCACAGCCCTCGGCCCGGATGTCCTGGACGAGATCGCCAGGAATACCGGCCTCTCGCATCAGGAGATCCTCGGGCGGCTGAGCCGCGATCTTCCGAAGGCCGTCGACGATCTGACGCCGGAGGGGAAAGTGCCGAGCGCCGAAGAGGCGTTCACGTCCTCGGCGAGCCAGGCAACGTCAGGGCGGCCGAGCGAGGTTTAGGCGTTCAGTTCGGAGCGTAAATATCGCCCTGGATTGATTTGCCGCAGAGATCGCCTCACACTCCGTCCTCCTCGAGCTTGACCCGAGGATCCACACCGGCCCCACGTCGGCAGCGGACATGGATCCCAGGCTCAAGGCAGCTCAAGGCCTGGAATGACGGAGGTTGGGGTGACGGTAAATGCCGGGCAACCGGCGGGAGGCATCCAGGCTCTAAGGCCCTGGAATGGCGGAGGTTGGGGGGAGCTGCGCCGCGATCGATCCTCCTGAGATCAGGCAGGCTTAGTTTGCCAGGTACTTGCGTAGAAAGGCGTAAACGCTGCGCATGGACTTTGCCGCGGCGTCGCGGTCGTATTTTTCGATATGGCCCAGCACTCTCCGTCCCACCATGAACTCCGGCTCATCGAAATTGTGATAGATGCCCTTGTAGACATTGAGCTCGACGGGCGGGGCATTGTCGCTGAGGCGGGCAAGCCTCTTCTGGCATCGTTCGGCCCGGCTCCAATTGTCTCTCTCGCCAGTCATGATCAGGGTCGGTACTGTCGGGTCGCCGCGATCGGCGTCACAGGCGGGATAATAGGCAACCGCCGCCCTGAACTTGCGCTCCATGAGCTGCTCGTTGCCATCGATCTTCGTGGCGTCCAGCGCCGCGGTGCCGCCGGCCGAAAAGCCCATCAAGGCCACGCGCCTGATATCGACGAAGCCTGATTTCGACAAAAAATCCAAAGCGCCATAGGCATCGAAGACGCGTTCTGGAAGCGTGCTTCGGCAGGTGTCGTCGAGCTTGCGGGTGGTGAAACTGTCGACGACAAGCACGACATAGCCCCATCTCACCAGCCGTTTCGGCCAAAGCTCCTTGACGCTCAAACGCAGGTGATCGCAGCCATGCAGGATGACCACCGCCGGGAAGGGGCCGTCGCCGGCAGGGCGGGATAGATAGCCGAGCAACGGCGTGCCCTGCGGTTGGGAGAGAATTTCTCCCTGTTCGAGGGCCTTGCGGATGCGAAACGGGCTGAGCTTGACGGGGGCGCTTTCGAACCGCACCAGTTCCTCGGCATCGGCCGGGTTCGCGGACAGGTGCACGCCGATAAAAGTGGCGAGGCAAAGAAGAAGTGCTGAGATGGTGGTGTTCACAGACTCCTCCATCTGTGATCGGCAGGCTGGTGACAGTATATTCCTGGCTCATGTTGGATGGTATCGCTTGGTGGCTCTATCCAGGCATTGAACGCATTTGGTTTTTCCGATTTCAGGAGGGGCGCCGTCTTGCCTTCTCCGGCATACGACCTAAGGTGCCGGTGGGTTCGATGTGGGCTGCGGTTCGCCTGTATTATGAGGAATACCGAAGCCTGATGCTTCGATTGCGTGCGTCATTCGCCAGGGCTTTCCGGCGTGCCTCATCGAACACCACTGTGGGTGTGGCACCGTGCCCACCCCTTGCTCCGTCCTCCTCGGGCTTGACCCGAGGATCCACGGCCGGTCTCCACCAGCAGCGGGCATGGATCCCAGGGTCAAGCCCTGGGATGACGGAGGGTGGAGGGACGTTCGGCCCAACGTTTGACCAATTTGTCTCCGCCAATTCCGAGCCGGCATCGAAGGCATTCTACGCTCGAAAGTCCTTGATCACCCCCCGGCTGATCATTTAATTCCTACCGTAAATCCAAGCTGCGAAATTTGAGTCCAGAGGTGATGCCGGCGGTGGAGGCCGGCGATACTTCGATTGCGTGCGTCTGCGGTCGAAAGTCCTTGATCACGGCCCGGTGGATCACTTAATCCCTACCGTAAATCCAAGCTGCTAGATTTGTTCGCAGTCGACGCTCCCGCCCCTCATCCGGCTGCCGCCACCTTCTCCCCGCACGCGGGGCGAAGGGGATATGCCGCGACCTCTCCGTCCTCTCCGACCTCTCAAAAGGGCACGTCCCCTCGCCCCGCGTGCGGGGAGAGGGTTAGGGTGAGGGGCCGGGCTTACCCTTGACGAGAAGCCACGGCTGGTCTCTACCAGACGCGAGCATGGATCCCAGGCTCAAGGCCTGGGATGACGGGGTGGAGGGGCGTTTTGGACCGACGTTTGAACAATTCGTCTTCGCAGATTTCGAATCGGCATTGGAGTGAATTTCTGCGGTCGAAAGTCCTTGATCACCGCCCGGTGGATCACTTAATCCCTACCGTAAATCCAAGCTGCTAGATTTGTCGACGCTCCCGCCCCTCATCCGGCTGCCGCCACCTTCTCCCCGCACGCGGGGCGAAGGGGATATGCCGCGACCTCTCCGTCCTCTCCGACCTCTCAAAAGGGCACGTCCCCTCGCCCCGCGTGCGGGGAGAGGGTTAGGGTGAGGGGCCGGGCTTACCCTTGACGAGAAGCCACGGCAGGTCTCTACCAGATGCGAGCATGGATCCCAGGCTCAAGGCCTGGGATGACGAAGAGTGGAGGGACGTTCGGACCGACGTTTGATCAATTTGTCTCCGCCAATTCCGAGCCGGCGTCGAAGGCAATTTCTACGCTGGAAAGTTCTTGATCACCCCCCGCCGGATCATTTAATCCTACCGTAAATCCAAGCTGCGAAATTTGAATTCAGAGGTGATGCCGGCGGTGAAGGCCGGCGACGCTTCGATGGTGTGCGTCATTCGGCAGGGCTTTCTGGCCGGCGTCATCGAACACAACGCGGGTTTGGCACAGCGCTCACCTCTTGCTCCGTCTTCCTCGGGCTTGACCCGAGGATCCACGTCGGCCTCCACTAGCGGCAACGGGCATGGATCCAGGGTCAAGCCCTGGGATGACGGAGGTGGGGAGTGCGTTCTGTCGCAATCTACCGAAACAGCGCCTGATGCAGCTGCGTCGGGATCAAGAGCCGCCTTTTCCAGGGAGAACTGCAATGGACCCTTCGATTGCTCCGGCCTCGCGGGCCGCGGTGGTGACGCCGAACGATACCGCCATTGTCGGGGCGCGTGCGCTTTATATCGGCACGGCCGGCGATGTGGCGATTGCGCCGCGGCGGGATGTGGATCCCGTCATCTTCAAGAGCGTGCCGGCCGGGACAATCCTTCCCGTTCATGCTGCAATTGTGGCGCTGACCGGGACCACGGCCTCCAACATTATCGCCTTGTTCTGAGCGTCAGACGCCGACCGATGGGCAGGCCGAGCAAGTTCAGCCAGGCGCTGGCGGAAAAAATCTGTGCGCGCATCGCCGACCGGGAAAGCCTGCGCTCGATCTGCCGGGACGAGGACATGCCGTCAAAATCGACCGTGCTCTCCTGGCTGGCGGATGAGGACAAGGCGGCGTTCCGGGCGCGATACGCGCTGGCGCGCGAGATCATGGCCGACAGCTTCGTCGACGAGATGGTCGAGATCGCCGACAACAGCAGCGACGACTGGATCGAAAAGAAGAATGCGGCCGGCGAGACCACCGGCTGGCAGGAGAACGGCGAGGCGATAAGGCGCTCGCAGCTGCGCATCGCCACCCGTCAATGGGTCGCCGAGAAGCTCAGGCCGAAGAAATACGGCGCCAAGGTCGAGCCTGAACAGGGCGTGACCGGTGAGGTCTCGCAATTGCTGGAGGCGGTCAATGGCAGGACGCGCGGACTTCCAAGCTGCGGTTGACCAGTTTTCCGACTGGCGCTGGCGGCTGAACAATCTCTACTGGATCACCGACAAGGCGGGCAGGCGCGTCCGGTTCGAGATGAACCTGATGCAGACGAGCTTCTTCGACGAGATGCATTATCTCAACGTGCTCTTGAAAGCCCGCCAGCTTGGGCTGACCACCTTCATCCAGATATTCATGCTCGATGCCTGCGTCTTCAACCGGGATATAAGAGCCGGCACCATCGCCCATACGCTCGGCGACGTGCAGACGATCTTCCGGGACAAGATCAAATATCCATATGACAATCTGCCAGATGGCATCCGCAGCGCCGTGCCTGTCGTCAGGACCAACCAGAGCGAATTGCTGCTCGCCAACAATTCGAGCATCCGCGTCGGCACGTCGCTGCGCTCGGGAACGCTGCAATATCTGCATATTTCCGAATATGGAAAGCTCTGCGCCAAATATCCCGACAAGGCGCGGGAAGTCAGGACCGGCGCCTTGAATACGGTGCAGGCCGGCCAGCTGGTTTTCGTCGAAAGCACGGCGGAGGGCCAGGAGGGGCATTTCTACGCGCTCTGCGAGGATGCCCAGATCAAGCAGCGCCAGGCGCTCGAGCTGACCGAGCTCGACTTCAAGTTCCATTTCTTCCCCTGGTGGAAGGAGCCGCAATATTCGATCGCCCCCGAGGGCGTCATCATCAGCGACGCTTTCCTCAAATATTTCCAGGAGCTTGCCGAGCAGGGGATCACGCTGACAGAGGGGCAGAAGGCCTGGTACGTCAAGAAGGCCGAAACCCAGCTCGGCGACATGAAGCGCGAATATCCCTCGACGCCCGCCGAAGCCTTCGAGGCGAGTGTCGAAGGCGCCTATTATGCCGATCAGATGGCGATCGCCGACGCCGAGGAGCGCATCGGTGTCTTCCCGCATGTGGAAGGCTATCCCGTCCACACCATCTCCGACATCGGCATGGACGATGCCAACAGCGTCTGGCTGTTCCAGGTGCTGCCCGGCCGGGTGAGGATGATCGGCTATTTCGAGCATACCGGCACCGGCATGGACGGCATGCTCGACGAGCTGGAGCGGCGGGCGGGCGAACATGGCTATGTCTACGGCGTCCACAACATGCCGCATGACATCAAGGTCAGGGAATGGACGCGCGGCGGCATGACCCGGATCGAGGTCATGCTGAGAGAGGTCAAGGCCCGTGGTCTCGGCACAGTCCGCAAGGTCGAGCGCGCCTATGTGCATGACCGCATCAACGGCACCCGGCGCATCCTGGCAAAGGTCGAGTTCGACCAGGCCGGCTGCGCCGAGGGCATCAAATGCCTGCGCAATTACCGCAAGGACTGGGACGAGGATCTCGGCGTCTTCCGCGACGAGCCGCTGCACAACTGGGCCTCGCACGGCGCCGACGCCTTCGGGGGGCTGGCGATCATCTTCAGCGGCCTCGCGCCCGAGCCACTGAAGCCCGAGCGCAAGCCGCTGCCGACATTGCAGACCATGACATTCAACCAATTTGCCGATTCCACCCCTGAATACAGCGAGCGTGTTTGATGGAAGACGAGTCAACTGATTTGGAGGGCGGGCAGCACTGGGATCCGGCGAAGGTCGGCGCCCATTGGCAGCAGGAGCTCGAGCGCGCCCAGCGCTACTTCAAGTCCTGGCACGACCGCTGCGTCAAGATCGAGAAGATCTATCTCGACCAGTCGGACCAGATGAGCGCCGCCAAGCGCCGCTTTCCTATGCTCTGGGCCAATACCGCGGTGCTGCAGCCGGCCGTCTATGCCCGCGTGCCGCAGCCGGTCGTCGAGCGCCGCTTCAAGGACGCGGATCCCGTCGCGCGCATCGCTTCGGAAATTGTCGAGCGCAATCTCGCCTACACAGGCGACGAGGCCGATCTCGACTCGATCATGCGGGCGGTGCGCGACGATTTCCTGCTCTGCGCCCGCGGCACGGTGTGGCTGCGTTATGAGGCCGATTTCGAGCCGCTCGACATGGGCGTCGCGCCCTCGAACCTGCCGGTCGGTGGCTTGCCAGGCGAGATGGGTGCAGCCCTCGAAACGATCGCCGACGAGCGCGTCTGCATCGATTATGTGCACTGGTCGGATTTCCTGCATTCGCCGGCCCGCCGTTGGAAGGATGTCACCTGGGTGGCGCGGCGCGTGCCGATGAGCGGCGAGGAGATGGAAAAACGCTTCGGCCGTGAGGCGATGGTCTCGGGCGCGGCCGAGGCTGCCGGCAGCCGCAAGGGCGAGAGCCAGGCGGAGCGCGCCGAGAACGAGGGCAAGACCCATGTCTGGGAAATCTGGTGCAAGAGCGAGAATTACACCGTCTGGATCGCCGACGGCTCGCCGGTGGCGCTGGAGGTCTCTGAGCCGCCGCTCGATCTCACCCATTTCTGGCCTTGCCCGCGTCCCGCCTATGGCACGATGTCGACGAGCTCGCTGATCCCGGTTCCCGACTATGTCTATTACCAGCAGCAATGTGACGAGATCGACCTGCTGACCAGGCGCATCAACAAGCTGACCGACCAGCTGCGGCTGAAAGTGTTCTATCCCTCCGGCGACGGCGCGGTCTCGCCGGCGATCGAAAAGGCGATGCGGCCCGAAAACGACATGGTGATGGTGCCGATTCCGGAATGGGCGGCCTTCACCGACAAGGGCGGCTCGAAGGCGGTGGTGACGCTGCCGATCGACGAGGTGCAGAAGGTGATCGTCGCCTGCATGGCGGCGCGCAAGCAGCTGATCGAGGACGTCTACCAGATCACCGGCATCTCCGACATCGTGCGCGGCGACACGCAAGCGTCGGAGACGGCGACGGCGCAGCGCATCAAGAGCCAGTGGGGCTCGATCCGCATCCGCGACCGCCAGGCAGAGCTTGCCCGCTTCGCCCGCGACATCATCCGCCTCGCCGGCGAAATCATCTGCGACCAGTTCCAGCCGGAAACGCTGATGCTGGTGAGCGGTATCAAGCTGCCGTCCATGGCCGAGAAGCAGCAGGTGCAAATGCAGATGCAGCAGATTGAGATGGCAGCCGGGCAGGCGGCGATGCGGGCGCAGCAGATGGGTCAACCGGCCCAATCGCTCCCCGAAATGGCAGCGCCCGAAGTTCCGCCGCAGCTGCAACAGCTGATGGGGCAGCCGACGATCGACGAAGTGGTGCGGCTCCTGCGCAACGACAGCATTCGCGGCTTCCAGATCGACATCGAAACGGATTCGACGATCGAACCCGACGAGGACGCCGAAAAGCAGCGGCGCATGGAATTCGTCCAGATGGTCGGCGGCTTCATGCAGCAGGCCGGCGCCATGGCGCAGCAGAACCCGATGCTGGTGCCCGTGATGGTCGAGACGCTGCTCTTTGCCGCCCGCGGCTTCCGCGCCGGCCGCCAGCTTGAAAGCATGCTGGAGCAGGTGGGCGCGCAGCTCTCCGAGGCGGCCAGCGCGCCGAAACCGGAACCGCAGCCTTCGCCCGCCGAGATGCTCAAGCTGAAGACGGCTGAAGTGAAGGCCGGCGCCGAACGGCGCAAGGCCGAGCTTGGCGTGGCGCAAGCCCAAATCGAGCATCGCGCCACCCTGGACCAGGCGCGCGGCGAGGCGGCGGCGCAGGCGCTGCAGCAGTTCCAGGCGCAGCCGGCCTATCAATAATCCCGAGAGGCAAAGATGAGAGAACGTTATTGCCGCGTGTGCGGCGGCTGGCACGCGCTCGACGCGTGGCCGCACAACTGCATGCGGGTGAGGAACCTGGCGCAGTCGGACCTGCCGGCACCGCATTTCGTCAGCGACACGATCGAGATCCAGTCGATGCATGACGGCCGGCATTACACCTCGAAAGCCAAGTTGCGTTCCGCCTATCGGGCGGCCGGCGTGGTCGAGATCGGCAATGAGAGGCCGCAGCCGATCGAAAGGCCGAAGGCAGATCGAACGGCGATCCGCAACGAATTGCGGCGGGTCTACGCCGAATACAACGCCTGAACCTGAACGGGCATCAATCCCCGAAATAGGAAATCCCCAAGATGGATATGGAAGACCTGAACGAGGCCGGCAACGGCAGCGAAGATTTTGGCGCGGACAAGCCGGTCAGCGTCCGCGACAGCCTGAAAGCGGCGATCGACACCGTCGAAGGCGGACCGGGCGATCTGCCGGGCCAGCCGCGCGACGGCGAAAACGGCCGCTTCCTGGCCAAGGGGCAGGAGCAGACTGCTGCCGCCAGGGTAGGGCAGGCTGCCGAGGCTCATGGCGTACAGCAGACAGGCGAGATCGCCAGCCGCCAGCAGCCCGCCACCACCGTCAGCCGGGTGCCGCCCGGCTGGTCGGCGGAAGCCAAGGCGCAGTTTGCAAGCCTGCCGAACGAGGTGCAGGCGGCGATCGCCAAGCGCGAGCAGGAGGTCGATCGCGGCTTCCGCGTCCTGCAGGATTACAAGGGCCTCGAGGAGTTTACTCCGATCGTCCGCCAGGCCGGCATGACCCATGCCGATGTCATGCGCCGGGCGATCGAATGGGAAAACGCGCTGATCCGCGATCCCGTCAACACCGTGCTCCACGTCGCCAAGGTGGCCGGCGTCAATCTTCACGCCCTGGTCAACGGCCGGGCGGGGGAGGCGATGCAGCGCCATGAGCAGGCAGGACCGCAGCCCCAACGCCAGACCGGGCCGATCAATGTCGAGGCCACGGTCGAACATGTTTTGAGGAAGAGGGACACCGAAACTCAAGTCGATGCCTTTCTTTCCGATCCGGCCAATGCGCATGCCGAAGACGTTCTCGACGACATGGTCGCCCTCATCAATTCCGGGCGGGCATCGACACTGCAGGACGCCTACGACGCCGCATGCTGGATGCGCCCGGACATTCGCCAGCAGTTGATCAGCCAGACTGCGCCCGCCTTCGTCCGAGACCAGCAAGCCCAGAGGGCCGCAGCGGCAGATCAAGCCCGCCGCGCCTCGCGATCCATCTCTGGATCTTCCGCTCCGGGCCCGACCCGCGATGCGGCAAGAGGCCAGCCCACGTCAATCCGAGACTCGCTTCGCGACGCCATGCGCTCCGCGCGCGGTCAAGTCTGATCAAAGGCCAATTCTGATCAAAGGAATCATCAATGCCCATTTCGCCCAACCTCTCTGAAATCGTCACCACGACGCTGCGCAACCGCAGCGGCACGGTCGCCGACGACGTGACGAAGAACAACGGTCTTCTCACCCGTCTCAACAGCCGCGGCCGCAAGAAGCCCGTCTCCGGCGGCCGCACCATCGTCCAGGAACTGCAGTACCAGGAAAACAGCACCTTCAAGCGCTATTCCGGCTACGATATCCTGAACGTCCAGCCCTCCGACGTCATCACCGCCGCCGAATACGACCTCAAGCAGGCCGCCGTCGCCGTCTCCATGTCCGGCCTCGAACAGCTGCAGAACTCCGGCGAGGATGCGATCCTCGATCTGCTCGAGCAGCGCATCGAGAATGCCGAGACGACGCTGAAGAACAACATCGCCCTCGACTGCTATTCCGACGGCACGGCCGATGGTGGGCGGCAGATCGGCGGCCTGCAGCTCTTGATCTCGACCTCGCCGACCTCGGGCACCGTGGGCGGCATTTCGCGCGCCACCTGGGGTTTCTGGCGCAACCAGAAATTCTCGGCCTCGGCCGATGGCGGTGCAGCCGCCACCAACGCCAACATCCAGAGCTACATGAACCGGCTCTATATGTCCTGCGTGCGCGGCTCCGACGCGCCCGATCTCGTCGTCGCCGACAACAACTTCTTCCGCCTCTACTGGGAGTCGCTGCAGGCGATCCAGCGCATCACCTCCGCCGACAAGGGCATGGCCGGCTTCCAGTCGCTGCAGTACATGGGCGCCGACGTGATCTTCGACGGCGGCTTCGGCGGCGGCGCGCCTTCCAACCAGATGTTCTTCCTCAACACCAAATACCTGTTCTACCGCCCGCACCGCGACCGCGACATGGCGCCGATCGGTGATGAGCGCATGAACACCAACCAGGATGCCTTCGTCCAGCTGATGGGCTTCGCCGGCAACCTCACCATGAACAACGCCTTCCTGCAGGGCGTGCTGTTCGCCTGATCGAACGAAAGGATCACCTCCAATGACCATCGCAATTTCCCAGACCGATCGTCTTGGCGCGAACCCGTTCGTCGTCGAAGGCCCGATCGTCGCCGGCTCCGGCATTCCGGGGCCGAACTTCGCCCTCGGCGCCATCGCCGGCGGCGACCGCGAATCCGAATGGGTCTACTGCCAGCTGGTGCTCGCCTCGCAGACCACCCTGCAGCCCGGCCAGTGGTTCCAGTGGACCCGGGATTATGTCGCCTCGCTGCTGACCACGGCCGCCGCCGTCGTCGGCCAGCGCTGCGGTGTCTTCTCCGGCGCCGCCCAGCCGCCGACGCTGACCGGCGGCCCGCTCAGTGCCGTGACGCTTCAACCCGGCACCTATTACATCTGGCTGCAGCGCAACGGCCAGGCGCCGGCCCAGGTGGCGAGTGCAACGGCGGCCCTCGTCGTTGCCGAAACCACCACCACCGCAGGCCAGGCGAGCGCCCCGGCATCCGCCACCGTCGGCACCAAGGCGATCGCCAATGTCAACTTTGCCGCCGCCAACCAGACGTTTACGGCAACCACCGTCAACAGCTCGGCCGTGCTGACGAACCTCTCCGGCCTCAGTGCCGGTTCCGGTCCGTTCATCGGCGCGGCCGTTGCCGGCACCGGCATTCCGGGCGGCACGACCATCTCGGGCATCACCTACAGTCCGAACGGCATTGTCCAGAGCATCACGCTCTCGGCCAATGCCACGGCCAACGGCACCAGCATCACCATCACGGCGACGGGGGTGCTGGAGGCGACGCTGATGCGGCCGTTTCTGTCGAAGGTGAATTAAAACAAGACGCCGACCTTTCTATGCGTGGTGTGCCCCTCATCCGCCTGCCGGCACCTTCTCCCCGTAAACGGGGCGAAGGGGACATGCCGCGACCTCTCCGTTCCCCTCGGACCGATCGTGGGACACGTCCCCTCTCCCCGCGAGCGGGGAGAGGGCTAGGGTGAGGGGCAGCCATCCGCACGACATCGCCATCCCCCATTTCCCCGCCATCAACAGCGAGCAAACACCATGCCCGACAGCAACACCGGAATTTATGCCTCCTTCAGCCTCGAGCCGGTCGAGCAGACCTTTCTGACCGAGAAGGAGGGCCGGCCGATCTTTGCCGACAAGGAATTCGTCCGGATCTTCATCGCAGGTGACAAGCACACCGAGGTCTACCGCGAGGTGACCGAGAACGACAAACAACGTTTCGCCGACGCCTACAAGCGCTTCAAGGACGGCGCTGCCGCGCGCGAGCAACTGACCGGCACACCGCTATCGCAATGGCCCTATCTGAAGCCCAGCCAGATCAAGGAGCTGGAGGCGATCAACATCTACACCGTCGAGCAGCTCGCCGCGCTTTCCGACACTGCCAAACAGAAGGTCGGCATGGGCGCCAACGAGCTGACTGCCGCCGCCCGCGCCTATCTGGCGGCCGCCGAAAACTCCAGCGCCGCCTCGGCCTTCGCCGCCGAAAACGAAAGGCTGAAGGAAGAGGTCGGCCGTCTGCAGGAGCAGATGAAGGAGATGGCCTTGCGCTTCGAGGCGCTTGAAAAGGACGGCGACGGCAGGGGCCGTGGCCGGCAAGGGGCCTGAAGACGCGCTGAAGACCCCTGAAAACAAGCTGCCCCTCATCCGCCTGCCGGCACCTTCTCCCCGCAAACGGGGCGAAGGGATTTGCCGCGACGTCTCGATACCCTCTTCTCCCCAGCGGGGGTTCGAAGGACGCGCCGAGACCAGTGGCTCGGCCCAGGCATAGGTGCGGCAGGCGGATGAGGGGGCCACGCGTCACAACCTCAATTCGCCTTTCCGCCACACTCACAACTGCTCTGAACCGGAGATCCCCGCATGTCGCTGCTGACCATCATTCAGAACGTCTGCGCGGAGATCGATCTCGATCCGCCGACGGCCGTCATGTCGTCTGCGGATCCGCAGATCATGCAGCTGCGCATCCTTTCCACCCGCGCCGGCCGCGACCTGATGCGGGCCCATGACTGGTCGGCGCTGATGGTGCGGCGGCAATTCGAAGCGACGGGTGCTGCCCCCGAGCCGGCCGAACCGCCCGGCGACTGGGATCGCTTCGCCGCCAATGCGCGGATCTGGAACGTCTCCCGTCTCTCAGCGCTCAACGGCCCGGTGGAGCCGCAGGCATGGCAGCGCCACACCATCCTCAATGCCACCCCGGTGCCGCAGATCTGGCGAATGGCGGCGGGCAGGCTCGATATCTACCCGAATGTTGCGAGTGAGACGATCGAGTATGCCTATGTCTCCGGCTTCTGGGTGGCCGTGAATGGCGGCGCGACCACTGCCGCCAACTGGGTTGGCGACACCGACACGGCGCTCTTTCCCGAAGAGCTGCTCGAACTTTCGCTGATCTGGCGCTGGAAACGGGCCAAGGGCCTCGATTACGGCGAGGAGCTCGCCAGTTTCGAACGATCCAAGGAAGCCGCCATCGGCGCCGACCGCGCCGCTGGGCCTGTCGACCTCTCGCTGCCGGCGAGGGGACAGGCGCTCGAGAATTATTGGCCCGGCACGATCACGGTGACGCCATGACCCGCAGACCTGTCCCCCCGAATGGGCGCACCCGCCGCGTTTCGCCGGGCAAAGACTGGATCGCGCCGATCGGCGGCTGGCGAACCGATGTCGAGATGGCCGACATGCCCGAAGATGCGGCCTTCCAGCTCGACAATTTCTTTCCCGAGGCCAACCGTGTGCGCGCCCGCTACGGCTTCCTCGCCTTTGCCACAGGTCTCGGCGCCGATGTGCAGACCGTCATTCCCTATTCCGGGGTGTCCAACAGGCTGTTTGCCGCCGCCGGCGACAAGATCTTCGACGTCACGGTGGGCGGTGCGGCCGGCGCGCCTGTCGTCTCAGGCCTCGCCAGCGCTCACTGGTCGGTGCAACAATATACCAACCCCGCCGGCCAGGAATTCCTGCGCCTCGTCAACGGCCTCGACACGCCGCTGATCTTCAACGGCAGCTCCTGGACGAATAATTTCCTGGTGGGCACGGCAACGCTCGCCACCCAGAATGTCGCCGTCAAGAATGTGGCCTATACGCTGAGCTTCTTCGGCACCGGTTCCGTGACGCTCTCCGGCGCCTTCGCCGGCACGCTGAACGGGACGGGCGCCGGCAATCGGGTGTCGCTCACCTTCACGTCGGCGGCGGGCACGCTCACCGTCACCGTGACGGGAACGGTGACCAATGCCCAGCTGGAAAAGGGCTCGGCCGCCACGCCCTATGTCGCCTCGACGATGATAACAGGCATACCGGATGCCTCGCTGCTCAGCGCCGTCACCGCCTATCGCTCGCGCCTGTGGTTCATCGAAAAGAACTCGACCAATGTCTGGTACCTCGCCACCGACGCCGTCAGCGGCGCGGCGACGGTGCTGCCGGTCGGCGGCAACATGAAATATGGCGGCACGCTGGTGGCGATCAACGTCTGGACGATCCCGGTTTCCACGGGCCTGCAGCAGTGCCTGGTGCTGATCTCTTCGGAAGGCGAGGTGATTGTCTTCCAGGGCTCCGATCCTTCCAGTGCTTCGAATTGGGGCCTGATCGGCACCTTCAAGCTCGGCCGGCCGCTTGGGCTCGATCGGTGCCTGCTTTCGGTCGGCGCCGATCTCGCGATCATGACGACCGATGGCATCGTGCCGATCACCAAGGCGGTGCAGCTCGATCGCGGCGCCACCAGCCTCGGCGCCATTACCGCCCGGATCGGCCCGACATGGCGCGCGACCGTGGCGGCGACCGGCACGAGCTCGCTGGAGTGGCAGCTTTCGAGCTTTCCGGCGCGGCAGATGGCGATCGTCAACCTGCCGTCCTCCTTCGGCCCCTATCAATATGTGATGAACACCGAGACCGGCGCCTGGTGCCGCTTCGTCGGCATGCCCGCCTCCTGCTGGGCGACATGGCAGGACCGGCTGTTCTTCGGCGCCGCCGACGGCACGCTTTACGAGGCCGAGGTCGGGGCAAACGACAATGGCGCGGCGATCGACGCGCTGATGGTCGGCGCCTGGAGCCGCTTCGGCGACGGGCTCTCGACCAAGCTCTCGAAGCTGATCGGGGTGACGGCCGAGATCGGCATGTCCACGCTGATGTATGGCGGCATCTCGGTCGACTACCAGACGAAGGTGCCGACAGCGCTTCTGTCGTCCGTCGAGAACAATGCGGCGGCGAAATGGGGAACGGCAATCTGGGGTGTTTCGAAATTCCCCGGCATTTCGCTGGTGCGCAAATTCGCCTCCGCCGGCGGCGCGGGTTCGGCCTTGGCGCCCACGATCCGCGCGTTGATCTCGGGCTCGTCGGGCTCCGTCTCGGAAGCCGCTGTTGTCGGCGGCTCGCTGCTTTACGAGAGGGGCGCGCCGATTTGATCGTCTGCGAACCCAGCGCCGAGATCGCCGCCTGGGTGGGGGCGAGGATCGGCGTCACCTTTCACCCGCCCTACACGACGCTTGCCCATGTCAACCGCGGCGGGATTCTCGCCGGCTTGGTCTTCAACGTCTGGACCGAGCACGATATCGAGATCTCGCTTGCCGCCGACCGGCTGTCGCTGACGCTGATGCGCGCAGTCTTCGACTACGTCTTCCACCAGCTCGGCTGCCGCCGCGCCACCTGCCGCACCCGCGCCGACAACAGCCGCGCCCAGAGGCTGCTCGCCAGAGTGGGCGCTGAGCTGGAAGGCCGCCAGCGCGGCTATTTCGGCGATTGCGACGCGCTGCTTTACGCCATCATGAAAGAGGATTTTCCCTATGGTCTCCACGCCAAAGGCCCCCAAGACGCCTGATCCGACCCAGACCGCAGCGGCGCAGACGGCCACCAACGTCGACACCGCCATCGCCAATGCGGGGTTGAGCCACACCAACCAGTACACGCCGGATGGTTCGCTGGAATACAAGGTCAGCGGCTACCAGACGATGACCGACCAGAACGGCAAGACCTACAAGCTGCCGACCTATTCCGCCTATCAGTCCTATTCGCCCGAGAACCAGGCGATCTACGACCAGACGCAGCAGACGCAGCTCGGCCTGGCCAGGCTCGCCAACGACCAGACCGCCAAGGTCTCCGGCATCCTCGGCACCAATGTCGATCTCAGCGCCGGCAATGTCGACAAATACGTCAACGATCACTGGCGCTCCGGCTTCGACAACCAATGGAACCGCGATCAGGCGAGCCTCGAGCAGAGCCTGGCAGACAAGGGCATCGCCATGGGCTCGGCGGCTTACGACAACGCCATGCGCGATTTCTCCACCCGCAAGCAGGCCGCCTCCGATCAGTATCTCGGCGACATGTATTCGAATGCGCAGAATTCGATCCTGACCGAGCGCAACCAGCCGCTGAACGAAATCTCGGCGCTGATGTCTGGCTCGCAGGTGCACCAGCCGAGCTACGTCAATACGCCGACGACGCAGCTGCCGACCGTCGACCAGGCCGGCCTGATCAACGAGAATTTTAACCAGAAGATGGGCCTCTACGACCGCCAGGTCTCCCAGGCGAATGCCGCCATGGGCGGCCTCTTCGGTCTCGGCGGCACACTACTCGGCGGCTGGGCGAAATCCGACCGGCGGCTGAAGGAAGACATCCGCCGCGTCGGCACACTGGACAACGGCCTGCCGGTCTACGCCTTCCGCTACAAGGAGGGGGGCCAGATGCAGAT
Organism: Rhizobium sp. Nf11,1; assembly: GCF_050587665.1. Lineage (NCBI taxonomy): Bacteria > Pseudomonadati > Pseudomonadota > Alphaproteobacteria > Hyphomicrobiales > Rhizobiaceae > Rhizobium > Rhizobium sp. Nf11,1. The sequence goes on from NZ_JBOBHU010000008.1 coordinate 54,376, forward strand.
CGGCCTGATGTCCGACGACGTGCGCAAGATCCATCCTGACGCGGTGTTCGAACATGCAGACGGTTTCGACCGCGTCAACTACGAAAGGGCAGTGGCATGAGGGCGTATATTTTCGCCGGCGACACCGGCAAGACGCAGGGCGACGTCAACGATCAGCGCAGGCGGCTGGCCTACGCCATGCTGCAGCAGGGCATGGATATGAGCCCGGTGCAATCTCCGTGGCAGGGAGCGGCGCGGTTGGCGCAGGCGCTGATGGGTGGGCTGGAGATCAGGCGTGCGGATTAAGGGCAGCGGGCGGCTACAACCGAAGCTCCCGCTGTGCCGACGGCCACGCCTTCAACTCCGCCGGCAAGGGCTCCCGGTCTCCTGCCGTCGTTCTTCGGCGGCAAGCGCACTGTTGCGTGAGAAAGCATGTCCCTTCGCCGCCGTCTAGCTAGCTCGCCGGCATCATCCGCGGTTAGGCATGCTCCCGCCGCTGGCGTTTCGCCGAGCGGAGAATGCCACTCCTTCAAACCAGAATCCAATGAGCGGTCCGCGGGCTAGGCGCCTCGAGGTGCCGCAACCTTGTCGATCACAATCACCATCCACAGGAGGTCGTAATGCCAGATCCCAACAAAACACCGGCTGCCCCGCCGAGAAGATATGCCGAGCTTAGAGCTGACCCTTATGCGGGACAGTCAGGCGATCTTTCGGTCAACAATGCCATACGCGCTATCGCCCGCGGCACGGGCGTCGGCCCCTATCTCGACGAAGCGAATGCTGGGACAGCTGCACTCCTGGCGCCCATTTTTGACCCAATGCTGCCTGATGGGTTGTTTCCGCCGCTGCCGGGCAGAACGCTTGCGGAGCGGTATGAAAACGCACTGGCTATTCAGCGCGGGATGGATAAGGCCTTTGACGACCAACATCCCTATATCTCCTCGACATTGCAAGGGGCCGGAGAGCTAGCCTCTGACGCAGCTTTTAAGTTACCGTCAGGTATAATGATGAGCATGGCGCAGGGTGCTTTTGAAGGGTTCGGGTCCGGGGAAGGTGGTTTCAGCAACCGTGTGCAAAATGCATTTGATGGCGCGGTCGACGAGGGTTTGACAGAATTCGCTATGAATGCCTTAAAAAGACGCGGTCTGATGCCGCCGGAACCCCGTCCGGCAGCCGGTCGTAAATCCGGCGCCAACGCCCTGACGCGCGCGCTTCTTAGAGTTGGCAGCCGAAACGGCGGTGGTGGCAGCTGGTAAACCCCAGCATATTTTCCCACAAAATGGCGACCATTACGCTTTCGGTATGGACCGGGGGAATGGATTTGACAGGCTTAGCCGCCCTCGAAGGCGATCTGGATCGGTATGGCGACCAGCGGCAATGTTGCGAGCGTCACCATGAAACCAAGCACGCCGCCCAAGAGGCAGTTGATGACGGTGCCTGTCTTAGAAGAGACGGCGCGTTGTCATATCCTCGAGCTTGAGGCTGTCGATCTTGGGGTTGCTCGATCCGTACAAATGCACCCGCCATCACTACACACCACCAATGGCCTCGCAATCGCGGGGCCTTTTCTTTTCGGAGCAACGTCATGCCCAGAAACCCATCAACCGGCGTCTATTCGAAACCCGCCGGAACGACGCCTGCTGTCGGCCAGGTCATCGACCCCGCACCCTGGAACGCCCTGACCACCGACCTCGGCAACGAAATCACTAACTCGCTGCCCCGCGACGGCTCGGCACCGATGACCGCGCCGCTCAAGGCGGCAAGCGGCACGGTTTCGGCCCCGGGTGTCGGCTTCGCCTCGAACCCGCAGACCGGCCTCTATCTGAAGGGCGGCGGGCTCTTAGGGTTCACGCAGAACGGCGTCGACGTCACGTTCGAAAAAGTTTCGGTCTATGCGGCGAAGTCAGGTGATTACACGGCGCTGGCGTCCGACGACAATGCAGTTCATCGCTTCACCGCGGCAGCGACGCTGACCCTGAGTGCAGCGGCAACGCTCGGCGCAAACTGGCACTATTGCGTCATTGCCGATGGTGGGGACGTGACGATTGATCCCACCGGATCGGAGACGATCGATGGCGCCGCCACGCTTGTCCTCAAGAACGGCTATAGCGTCAACATCATCTGTTCCGGCGCCGCCTTCTTCACCGATAAGCTCGCCGCCAGGATCCAGAGTAAGGCCGACAGTTCGGCAGTAGGCGATTTCGTCGTCGGCCTCATCCTTTCCAACAACAGCAGCAACCCGAACACCCATGTCGACTTTGCCTCCGGCTCGGCGAGGTCAGGCTCGAGTTTCGTTTCCAGCGCCGCGTCATTCACAAAGAGGCTGACGGGAACATTTGCGGCCGGAACGGGCGCGGGCGGCCTCGATGCCGGCGCCGTCGCAGCAAATGCGACATACTTTGCATACGCCTTGCGCAAGGATGCCGACCTGTCTTTCGACGTGGTTTTCTCGACCTCACCGACCATCGGCGGCATCACTACAACACTGCTTACCGGCTATACGATCGTGAAATGTGTCGGCGTGTTAGTGACGGACGGAAGCTCGAACATTCGGCCGTTTGTTCTGTATCCACGTGACGAATATACCTTTGTGACGCCGGTCAAGGACGCTGCCAATACTACCATCTCCACGACTTCCGCGCTTCTTTCGATAACCGTGCCAAATGGCGTGAAGGTCAAAGCGAAGCTGAGGTTTGAAGTCACATCGAGCGCGACGACCAATGCTCTACTGATTCATGATCCGGCGCAGGGTATTCTGGTTGCTGGCATCGCTGCCGACGGCGGCAACGCTGGTGCTGTCCAGGTTGCAAGCAACTTTGCCGTAGGTAGCCAAGATGTTTGGACGAATACGAGCAAGCAAGTCCGCCAGGTCGCTGGCGCTGCCGGCAATATATGGGTTTGGACCGATGGCTTTTATTTCCCATGCGGGAGGAATGCATGATGCTGATTTCTTACCGGTCGAGGAGTAGTGCGATGAATAGGTGCCGGAGCTTGCGGGGAGGGCATGTACCGCAGTCTCTGGAAATTATTGGCGTCGTGAGCTAATCACCTCCGAACTCGGAGGAAATCATGACAGCCGACAAAGCATCATACCGGAATCGCGGAGGACTGTTTCAGCGTCTCGTTACGGCCTATAAGCGCATTCGCTACTTCAGCCACGCTGGCTCCAACCTCGTTGTCAAGCGCAGCGCGGAGTTCCGCATGGTGAAGCACGCAGTCCTCAATGTCGGTAATAATGTAACGATCCAAGACCATTCTTTCTTCCAACTCACGATGCCCGAACCGAAGGTTTTCATTGGAAGCAACACCGTCATCGGGCGGGGGAACATCATCACGGCCAAGAACCGCATATCGATCGGCAACGATGTCCTCATCGGCTCGGATGTCCAAATTATCGATCACAGCCACGGTATGAGGCGAGATGTTCCAATCAGGCTGCAGAAGGCCGAAATCGGTTTTGTCGAAATTGGTGATGATGTTTGGATTGGCGCGGGCGCCAAAATACTGATGAACGTTACAATAGGAACGGGCGCAGTGATCGGAGCAAACTCCGTCGTTACGACCGATATTCCCGACTATGCAATCGCGGTCGGCTCGCCGGCGAAAGTCGTTAAATACCGCGTTTAATCAGCTGTGATATTAGGTGGCATAGTGTTGGGGCGGTGCCGTCTCAGAATTGGAATCCTCGCCAATGGCACGCCGCCTGAAGGGTAACGCAATCGTTGCCGGAGGCATCGAGTTCCCCAGCACCTTTGAGCGGCTACGCACCGTCGCTTATCGCGATCCCATCGCGTTCTTCCAATCGACGCCTGGCCTCTAACTGCTCCATCTTTGCTTTGGCGCGGCGCGCTGCGCCATGGCACGGTTTTTCGATCCATCGGTAGAACGGATAGACGAGCGCCAGCGACAGGGTGCAAACGACGATCGGCGTCGTCACGAACCATCCAATCGCCGCAGCCGCGATCACGTGGACGAGGTAAATTGAAAAGCAGGCGCCACCGATGGCCTCCAAGGCATTGATGGGGCCCCTTTCAGAGGCGTTCCTGATCTCCACCATTATCCAGCAAGCGGCGAGCGCCGAGAACGGCACCATGGTCAGGTAAAAGCCGGCTGCGGTGTTCATCGTCGCCCAATAGAGAGCAGAAGCAGTTGCGGCAGTCGCGGCGCGCCAGCCCCAAACATTGCCTGGCAGCTTCAGACGGTGAAGATTTTCAGCAAGGTAGCAGCCGAGGAGCCATGCGGGGAGCCCGACAACCCAATTGAGTTGTGGTCCGTAGGCTTTGGCGTTTCCGTATTGGTCAGAGCCAACGCCTATCGCTACGCCATATGCGGCCACGACAGATGCCACGATGAGCAAGGGCCAACCAATCCGGCGAGAGACGGCTAGGATAAGCGGATAAAGGCAGTAGTAAATTGCCTCGCAGACGACGGACCAGAGAATATAGCCGTCGATCGGATTGTAGGCTCGCATACCCAGCGCTTGCGCCAGGATGGAGGCTGCGGCGGCTGGCGGCACTATCCGAATAAAGCGGCCGGCAAGGAATGGCCCGACCTGAAGCATGCGCGCCCGGTACGGATAGTGGATGCAGAAGCCCGAGACTACAAAGAAGGCAATTACCGCCGGATGGCCCGTGAAGAGGTATTTCGAAAGTCCGGGCATCGCCGGGCCAAGAAGGTGCGCGAATACAACAGACAGGGCGGCAACCGCTCTGACGGTATCGATACCTTCGACTTTGCCCGAATTTTGAAATGAACGCATGCGGCCAAGTAACCTCGGCGCGAACACTTTATCAAGAGACAACTATTAGTGTACTTGCGAGTACTCTAATAAGCCGCTGACACTGAGGCAAAAACCCCATGAAATTGATCCGCAACAAGCGCCGCGGTGCTCACGTGGTCGCTGTCCATGAGTTGCGTCTACTTGCTTGTTGGAGCTGCTGCCGTATGTCGTGCCGCACCTCGATGACTTCATCCCGAAATGGCTGTCGATCGGCATCCTTCTGATGTCCCCCATCGCCCGCGTCATCCACCAGAAGAATCTCAAAGATGAACAGGCTCAAGAAAGGTAGCGCCGCAGCCGCGATGGCCGTTGCATTGGTCGGGTCCTTCGAAAGGCTCCCGCAGCATGCTTTATCCAGACCCGGCCACTTAAGGCCAGCCGTGGACGATCTGCTATAGCAGCGCCCGCAATGCGTGGACAAAAGACCCCTCAATCTTCAAATCAATCCGCACCAGGCCATTCCAAGACCAAACACCTAAGCAATTGCGGACGCGTCCGATTTCATTGTGGGGGAAAACCGTTGAACCGGTACAGTTCCCACCCAAATGCGTCTTTCAGCAGCAAAGTCGATTCCGGCAACATTCGCGATATGGTTTTTTCCGCCAACGCGAACTTGGCGGCGCCGATGCGATCGGCCACTATATGCTGTTTCTCTGTCACCCGGATAAAGTACCGGATGTGATTGCGCTCTATAAAGGCGTCCACATCGTTTTCGGATTCAGGAAAGATATAAGGCGGCAGCAACCACCCTTTATCTCTGCCTCCCGTATAGGCGGCGGCAATTAAAGTACTACCCGTATCGAATGGTTGAAATACGATCCTCAAATCATTTGCCGCGACATAGCGATAGACGGTGTAACCTTCACGCTGGGCTCCCAGAAAATCATCGAGTTTTTGCCGGCCAATCAGGACATCCATGACGCCCTGCTCCATCCAGGTATAGGGTTGGCGTTTGGGGCGAGACATGTATTTAACGGCAGGAAGACAGAACACAACGACAGTAACGAGCACCACCGCAAACGCAAACAAATGGCCGTTGACGGCCCTCTGTCCTTCCCGCAGACGGGCCGACATTTCGAATAAAATTCCACCCGGCCGGGCAGCACTGCCCGCTGCAATTTTCTCCACTATCAAGCTCGCGCCGATATACGCCGTGGAGTAATACAATAGGTAAGCGGGCGTTGCCCATCGTATGTGGTTGAACATGACGGCGTACCAGATGATGAACATCGCAGCAGTCATCGCGACGAGCAGGAAAATCCTTCTAAACGACGCAATCAACGCACCGACGATAAGGATGAGAGCGACGATTGCGTATTGGCGGCGATCCAGAAACCAATCATGCAGTATGAAGAAAAAGTCATGCCAGCCTTGAAGGGTTGTCAGATCGGTGACGAAAACCCGGTTTGCCGGATCGAATGCGCGGCCGACTTCGACGCGATAAGCCGCCATCCACTGGTCCGAAAGTCCGGGATGCCCGAAGAAGAAAGGATAGATCGGATTCCCGAGCACAATGAGATTTCTGACGTACCAGTAGCCCGCAAGGGATAAAAAAGCGGCCAGGCAAGTCAAAAAAAGCGAAAATGGCAGTTTGCCGCGAAAGATCGAAGGCAAGAGCGCCAAGCCGATCAATCCAACCATCTGAAGCTCGGTATATTTGCCACCGACTGCCCCACCCAAGAGCAAAGCACAACAGACAATCTCTGAAGGCCTGCGGGTCTCAAGGTAACGCCAAAGATAAAGGACGGCGGCAACCGAAAAACAGGATCTGGGAAGGTCTGTCAGAGGAACTGCGGCGCCTGGTGTAAAAAAGGGCTGGAACGCGATCAGGAAGAAAACCAGCAATAATCCAGCCGCCCGGCAGCGGTGCGCACAACTTGTGAGCAGCAGCAGGAATCCGAGGAATATCGCCACATTCATCAGACCCGCAGCGAGCCAATGGTCGACGAACAATAGTGCACAAGCAAAAAGTACATTGAAGAAAAGCGGTATGTTTCCGTAAAAATTGCTGTTCATCTGCGGCGAGACGAATCCCCCATGGGAAACGATGCTTTGGGCGAGTGGGATCTGAAAAGCCCAAACGTCAGCTGATCCTGCCGGGAAAAGCGCTGTAACCGACATTACCCCCGTCAAGGCAATAAATGCAGCTGAGGCCAAAAGCGGGAATGGATTGCCCTTGGCGGTCGCCCGCACACCCATTACGGCCAAATTGCGCAAATCGCCAAAAATCGCCCGCACATCATCCCGGCGCCAGATCATCAACATGGCAGCAAGGGGCAGCACGATTTCCGCGCGCAACAAATGAATCGCCCCAAGAGCAGTTGCCAAACCGCCGACGAGCGCAAGTCCCGGCAAGACGCCGCTGAGGAGCAGATCCGTCCCGTCACGAAAAGAAGGATTAATGCCGCGGTTCAACCGAAGCACAAGCGCACGATGAAGGGTCAGGCCGAATAGTAAAATCGCTGCAATGACAAGCCAGGCGGCGAGGACAGTCATGACCGGATGTTTCCCCTTGTGCGTTCCCGCTCATGGGCGGCATCGATGCAAGCTCGCGAACCATCAGATCGGAAATGAAAAACTCGAAGCAGCAAAAGACCCGCCGCGGAGCAGTCTCAATTCCGATCGCCAAGACCGGATAGGGATCGGTCTCCCTGCCGCCGCGGGCAACGCCCGGCATAAATGAAAATTTTTCCTCTTTGTCAATTGCCAGCGAGGATGGTTCGAAGACGCGGCATTGTGCGGGCGCTGCCGTGAAGAACATTTCCCATAGTGCATCCTCTTCCAGACGGCTCAGGATCAATGATGCACTATCACACTCAGGAACTACACACCCCTTTTTCCGCTCGGCGGAAGACCACCACGTACCGTTGAACGTCAAACTCCCACTCCCGTCTCCACGCAGGGGCCGAGTGCCTCGCCACATTCAGAATCTGGAGCCCACCCCATGCTCGTCCATAACTGGCGCGCGGTGCTGAGGCGCGCCTGGAGCGTTCGCCTCATGGCGCTGGCGCTGCTCTTCATCGTCCTCGAGCCCGTCTCCAATGTCCTCGCGGCAACCTGGGTGTCCGGCAACCTCTACATCCAGCTCGCCATGTCCACGGCATCGGGGCTCTTCGCCGCGGCGGCGATCGTCGCCCGCATCTTCGTCCAGCAGAAAATCTCAGGAGAACTGAATGGCAAACCGCCTGCAGAAAGGTAGCGCCGCGGCCGCGATGGCCGTTGCTTTGGTCGGAAGTTTCGAAGGGCTTCGGCAGCACGCCTATCCAGACCCGGCCACTCAAGGCCAGCCGTGGACGATCTGCTACGGCAGCACCAATGGTGTGAAGCCGGGCAACTATAAGACGGTGGGAGAGTGCAAGGCGCTGCTTTCGCTCGAGCTGCAGCGGTACGCCAATGGCATAGAGCGGTGCGTCACGGCCCAGCTTCCGGATGCCCGCTTCGTGGCGCTGACCTCCTTCGCCTACAATGTCGGCGTCACGGCCGCATGCGGCTCCAGCGTCGTCAGACTGATCAATCAGGGCAGGACGGCGGAGGGCTGCGAGGCTCTCCTCAAATGGAATCGCGCCGCCGGCATCACCTTTCCCGGCCTGACGCGCCGCCGGCAGAAGGAGCGCGCCTTCTGCCTGGAGGGCATCTGATGTTCGGCCTTCTCGATACGCTGAAAATGGGCGCCGGCATCCCTGCCGGCCTCGTGCTCTATCACCTCTATGCCGTCTCGATCGGCTACCCCTCGGCGGCGCGCCAGGCGCGCGCCGGCTACGTCCTCATGTCTGAAAAGACCGCCGCCGAAGCCAGGGCGGCCGAGATGGAGCGCCAGCGCGATGCGGCGGCCGGCGCCGGTGAGGAGCACCGCAAGCGCCTGGAGGCGGCCAAGACCGCCGAACAGGCCGCCAGAGACACATTGGAACACGAGATCCGATCCTATGAACTCGAGCTTTCGCAAAAGAACCGTGCTTGCGCTGTCACTGCTGCTGATCGTGACTGGCTGCTCCGCCACTGAGCGCCTGAACACGGCGGCGGTCGCCAAAGGGCAGGTCGCCGCCGGCATCGTGCTGCCACCGCTGCCCGACGATCTCAGAAGGCAGGAAGCGCATGCGCCTGTCCGTGAGGGCGAGCCGCTGGTCGCGATCCTCGCCCGCGAGCGCCAGGCGCTCGACCGCGCCAACGCCCGCCAGGAGCGCAGCGTCAAATTCTATGATGACCTCACCAGCCGATACGGAACACGCCGATGATGAATGCCATTTCGCTCGCCCTTGCCAATCCGATGCTGAGCGGCGCGGGCGGCAGCGCCGGGGACCCCGACCGCTACATGTTCTTCGCCACCCGCAACCGCATGCCCTCGGGCGCGATCGTCACCGCCGCCTCCGGCACGAACTATGTCTGCACCAAGATCGTCGTCAACACGCCGCAATATAAGACGCGGACCTTCCGCTTCCATCTTTCCGGCTTCGCCTCGACGGAAGGCGGAAATTCGCCGCAGGAAACCGTCGTTACCGGCACGATCGGCACGCCGGGCAATTCCGTGGTCGCCGACGCCATGTTCGTCCGCGTCGCCGGCGTCTTCTACCAGTGCACCTTCGCCGGGGCGAACACGGTGACCGTTGCCGACCAGACGAATGGCGCCTGGACGGACGAGCTCACCATCCCCGACGTCGCGCCGGAAAGCGAAATCGAAATCTGGCTATTTTATCACACCGCCGTCGGCGAGAAGATCTGGCCGGTCTACCGCATTCAGAAACATCGCGGCGAACGCGTCTGGGGCGCCGGCGATCTCGCCACGCTTCTCGCCTTCAAGGATAGCCCGCTCGCCGACAGCACCGTCAGCCTCGATACCGGCTATGGCACGCAGGCGCAGCCGCAATATTGGGGGGCCGATTTCATGGTCGCCAAGGGCGACTGGGATGGAAGGCCGGTCGCGCTGGCTTTCGTCGACAGCATCGGCGAGGCGCGCCAGGAATATTCCTCCGCTGCCGATGCGCGCGGCAACCTCGGCTGGCTGCGCCGCTGGCTCGACAGGGATGGTGGCCCTGGCCGCATCCCCCATTGCCTGATCGGCATGCCCGGCGCCGGCTCCGTCCGCGAATATACCGGCAGCGGCTCCTCGATCGCGACCAGGCGCCGAGACATCATCCGCGAAATCATCGCCTTCAACGGCAATAAATGGCCGTTCACGGTCATCACAAATCAGATGGGGCAGAACGACACGGCCTCGACCTATACGCAGTTCTTCACCACCAATTATCGCTCCCTGGTCACCCGCCTGCGCGCCGAATATTCTGGCGCCAGAATCGTTGCCTTCCCGCCGCTCGGGCGGACGACCGTCACACGCGCCATCACGCTGACCTCGGTCGGCACGGTCGCCACGGCGACCATCGCAAGCGGCCTCAACGGACTTGCGACAGGCCAGACCGTCAGTATCTCGGGAGCAACGCCGACCGCTTACAATGGAAGCTATGTAATATCGGTCGTCGACGCCAACACCTTCACCTACAGTTTCGCCGGCGGCACTTCGCCGGCGACCGGAACGATCACCTGCAACGATCTCGGCCTCAGGGCCGAGTATCAGGTCTATGGCACCAACAACAGCTGGCCGTCGGATGGAACGGACGCTTCCGGCAAATGGCGGCTTCGCGATGATATTCTTGCGCAGACATCGGCTTGCTGCGACGCGGCAATCGATACTTACGCGGCTTGGGTCTCCCCCTCCAGAGGCGGTGTCTGGCCCGGCATGCTGGAGCTTGCGAGCACGACATTGACCGCGCAGGCCGGAACTGACGGCGTTGCCACCTATAACCAGATTGTCGTCGCGGATGCGAGCATCTTCAGGCCCGAGCAGACGCTGCACATCTATTCCGGCCCGGACGGCCTGGCGCGCTTGAGCACGCAGGTCGTCGCCAGCATCGCCGGCAACGTCATCACCTATCAGGGCGTGAGCGCCGTCGTCATGCCGGTTGGCTCCGTAGTGCGCCCGGCGCCGTCTGTCGGGGAGCTTTCGCCGGTCTCCTTCATCCATCCGCAGCCGATCATGATCGACCGGATTTCGAACGGCATTGCCCAGTCCGAAAAGCTGAAATTCAATTCCTGAGGTGGCCTGCCATGACATCCAACGACGATATCCTGCGCGCGCTCGGGCGCGTGGAGGGAAGGCTGACCGGCATCGAGGAAAACGTCGCGCTGCTGCGCCAGGAGATGAGCGACGAAAAAGCCAATGCCCATGAGGGCCGAGCCGTGATCCACAAGCGGCTCGACGAACAGGCAAGGCAGATCGCCCATCTCGATACGAGAGTGGCGATGACAGGCGGAGCCGATGCGCAGATCCGCGCCGAGATGCTGACGCTCAAGGAAACCGTCGAGAAGAACCAGGAGACGGTCGGCCCGGCGCTCGAAGAGTGGAAACGGATGAAATCGATCGGTTATGGCATCTCAGGGCTGATTGCCTTCGCCGGGCTGACGACGGGTGGGGTCATTGCCTATGCCAGCGATGGGGCTGTGGCGGCACTCAGGCATTGGCTGAAGATCAGTTGAGCGGTGCGCCGTCTTTGCGCTGTTTGGCCGGGCAAGTCATACGCAGCAAAACGGCGCCAGCTCGGCTGATATATTGCCGCCTCCGATGCCTTACTTAAAATTAGACTTTGCTAACGAACAAAACCGAAGCCTGTTTGTTATCCTCTTCAAGGAGGAAACAGACATGAAGAGCATGAGCAATCGCCAAGTTCGTATTCCCGGGCCTCGGGAACATGATGTTGCCGAGCATTGCCGCAAGTTTGGGATTGGCCCGGCGGAGGAGAAGAAGCTGAAGAAGCTGCTCGGGTCTCATGCGCCGCTGCACGAGATTCAGGCCAACGCGCCGCCGCGCCTGCCGAAATGGCGATAACGCCGGGGCCGGAACTTCCGGCACTATCCGGCGTTTGGATCGCCGGGCCGCGCGGCTGGTCTCGTCTCCTGTACCCCCTGCTACCCCGGCAGGCGCTGCGCGGTCCACTGATTCCCTTGCTACCGGCTTATCGGCGTGCGGATGCTTATGCACGCCGACATCAATGCCGCAGCTCGCGCGACAGCATGAGGATATAATCGTCGGCGATATCGGCGACCACCATGGCCGCTTCGGCCGGCGGGTAGCCCCTGGCGACGGCCTCGGCGACGAGCTTCATCACCTGCGGCTCAAGCGCTTCCCGACAGTCGGCCAGACTTTTGTCATTCGGGCATTTGGCACGAAATTCCACAACGTTATTCATGGCATACCCCTCCGTTTGATGTTGCGGCGCTGCTTGTTGCATGAAGCCGGTCCTTTCGGGAAAGGCGGGTCACCGTTCCGGCGCGCCGTGCCGGAACAAATTAGCGATCATGAAAAATACGATGTCACAGGGCGGGATGTATTCAAGTTGATGCTGATATTAAGGTAAGGCAGTAGGGTTAATTCGTCCAGCGGCAGTTGAAGGCCCGTTAGCCAGAATGTCAGGGAATGGCGCAACTGCTTGTTTCCGTGTCGCTTTCCGGCGCGAAAAAGCCGGCGGTCTGTTGGTTTTTCATGAGAAATGCCGGCATTTACCATGCGCTACGAGGGCTGGTCGCAGCTCTGTACCGGAGCCGGACAGCCATAGATTCCGACGCCATCCTCGGCCTTGTGCCACGACTGTCCGGTCCGCGTCGATGGCTTGCCCCTCACCCTAACCCTCTCCCCGTTCTGACGGGGAGAGGGGACGTGCCCTACGAGACTTTTGGCGAGAGACCGAGAGGTCGCGGCTTGTCCCCTTCGCCCCGTTTTCGGGGAGAAGGTGGCGGCAGCCGGATGAGGGGCGGTGGCCGCGGCAAAGGCACGGCGATGAAGATCTGCCGGACGCGGCCCTCAGGCCGCGTTGAAGGGTACGGCGACGAAGGTTTTATTGCCGTCGCGTTCGACGAGCAGCAGCACGGATTTGCGGCCGGCCTTACCGGCTTCGGCGATTGCGGCCTTGACGTCGCGGGCATTGTGCACCGGCCGGTCGTTGACCGAGACGATGACGTCGCCCGATTGGATGCCGGCGGCGGCGGCCGATTTATCCGGATTGACGCTGGCGACCACCGCGCCGCTGACGGAGCGCGGCAGGTTGAGCTGCTGGCGCACATCGGGCGTCAGGTCGGCAAGGCCGATGCCGAGGCTCGGCTGGCCGGAGACGTGGCCCTGCGCTTCCGGGCTTGTCGCCGCAGCCTGCTTCCGGCCATCCGCATTGGCGCCGACGGTGACGTTGAGATCGATCGCCTTGCCGTCGCGCCAGACGCCGAGCGATTTCTGCGTGCCCGGCGAAAGATCGGCAACGAGACGCGACAGGTCCTTCGGCGTCTTGACGGTCTCGCCGCCGACCGAGGTGACGATGTCGCCGGGCTTCAGGCCGGCATGGGCAGCCGGCGTATCGGCGGAGACGGCAGCCACCAGCGCGCCGCCTGTCTTGTCGAGGCCCACGGCGTCGGCGACATCTTTCGTGACCGGCTGAATCTGCACGCCGAGATAGCCGTGATTGATCGAACCATCCTTCTCGAGCTTGGCGACGATCGCCTTGGCCTCGTCGGAGGGAATGGCGAATCCGACGCCGACGCTGCCGCCGTTCGGCGAGTAGATGGCGGTGTTGATGCCGACGACCTTGCCCTCGCGATCGACGAGCGGACCGCCTGAATTGCCGTGGTTGATCGGCGCATCGATCTGGATGAAATCGTCATAGGGCCCGCTATGCAGGTCGCGGCCGCGGGCCGAGACGATGCCTGCCGTTACCGTCGTGCCGATGCCGAAGGGGTTGCCGATCGCCAGGATCTGATCTCCGAGCTTCAGCCTGTCGGAATCGCCCCAGGCGACGGTCTGCAGCGGCTTGCCTGCCTCGACCTTCAGAACGGCGACATCGGATTTCGGATCGGCGCCGATCAGCTTGGCCGGCAGCTCGGTGCCGTCGTCGAGCGTCACCTTGATGTCGAGCGCATTGTCGATGACATGGTTGTTGGTGACGATCACGCCGTCCGGGTTGACGATGAAGCCGGAGCCGAGCGCCATCGCATGCTGGGAGCCGCGCTGTTGCGGGGCCGGGCGTGGCAGGGGAATGCCCTGATCCTCGAAGAACTGGCGGAACTGCTCGTCCATCGGCGATTCCTGCTCGGCGCTGACATCCGTCGTCTTCATCGTCGTGGTGATGGTGACGACGGCAGGCTTGTCGGCGTCGACGACGGAGGCGAAGGAGCCGCTCGGGGCGAGAATACCGCCCGTGTCCGATGGTGCGGCAAAGGCGCTGGGCGAATTGACGGCGAAGGGAAGGCATGCCGCGCCGGCGATGATGGCGGCCCCGACAAGTGCTGCTGTGCGATGTTTGCTGAGAATATGTGACATGGTGGTTATCCCTTGCGAGAACGTTGGCTTGTGATGGCGTCGCAGTTCCATGTCTGGGACCTGGCGTCGGATGAGGTGCGCCAATTCCTCCGTTCGCCGGCGCGGATCGTCGGGAGGCGACGATCGGGGAGGAGGGGAGAAGAATTCGCGCTCGGGATTAAATATGATCACGCCGGAGGGCTTTACAAATTAAATATTGATCATGTTTATATTGCCGATTTGTAAGACATTACTGAAGTTTAACATCCGTCGCCGATGCCGGCGCCAGCCGCCGCGTTCCCCGCCAAACTGTCGGCCGTCTCGCCTGATAAAGGCGGTCCCGCTCGCTTCGGCAAAGTCGGATCTCCGGAACCCGTTGCGGCTATAAAAGTTAGTGGACTCTAAAATATTTCTTCGTCAGGAAGTCATGACCGGGGAATCGGCCGCAGGCGCGTCTGGCCCACGGTATATGAGGGGCGATGAAGAATTCGGTTGAGCGGGGGCGGAAAGCCGAGCGCGGGATGCATGTGAAGCTGAGCGACGTGGCGAAGAAGGTGGGCGTGAGCCCGATCACCATTTCGCGTGCATTGCGCAATCCGGAAATCGTCTCGGAGGATCTGCGCGAGGAGATTCTGCGCACGGTCGAGGAGATGGGCTATATCCCCAATCTTGCCGCCCGGGCGCTGGCCGGCCGCCACAATGGCATTGTCGGCGTCATCACCCCCGCCTTGCACCAGTACGGCTTCGCAGCCCTGATGATCGGTATCGAGGATTGTTTCCGCGGCACGGAGTTCACCGTGCAATATTCGAGCACGCTGCACCATGGCGAGGGTGAAGCCGGCCTGCTGAAATCCATCCTGACCCAGAAGCCGGCCGGCGTCATCATCGCCGGCGCCGAGTACTACGGCGATCTTCTGCCGCTGCTGGCGAGCGCCCCCTGTCCCATCGCCCATGTCACCGATCTTAGTCAGGAGCCGCAAAGCCTGGTCGTCGGCCTCGATCATTATATGGCGGGCGCCGAGCCCACCCGGTTCCTGTTGTCGAGGGGCTATAGTCGGATCGCCTTCATCGGTCGCGGCGCCGATGTCCGCTCGCGCCGGCGCATTGAGGGTTATGAGGCGGTGATGCGGGAAGCTGGCCTTTTCCACGAGGATCTCATCATCGGCGGCGATGCGCCGAGCCGTATCGGCCTCGGCAGAGAGCTGTTTTCCCGCCTGCTCGAGCGCGTGCCCAATGTCGATGCCGTCTTTGCCCAGAGCGACGAACTGGCCTTCGGCGTGCTGATCGAATGCAAGGCGCGCGGCATCCGCGTGCCGGAGGATGTCGGCATTTGTGGCTTCAACGACCTGGAATTTTCGCCCTTCATCGAGCCGTCGCTGACGACGGTGCACATCCCGCGCCAGGACATCGGCTACCGCGTCGCCGACATGCTGCTGCATGCCATTCATGATGAGCCGCCCCGGGAAGACAGGGTCAATTGCGGCTTTTCCATCGTGCCGCGCGGTTCGACACGATAATCTGTCACGTGCCGCCATAATGGAAGTGGGGCGCCTTGAGGTCTGGGCACAGTCAGGATTATTCCGTATATGGAGCGGATGGCCACCACTGTGCTTAAGAATGGATAAGACCGGATTGTCTTTCGACAGGATGCGCACCTTCGTGCGGGTCGCTGAGCGCGGCAACCTGTCAATGGTCGCAAAGGAGCTGGGCCTCGGCCAATCCACCGTGACGCGGCACCTCAATGAACTCGAGGAGGCTGTCGGCGTGCCGCTGCTCAGCCGCACCACCCGCCGCGTCACCCTGACGGAGGAGGGCAGTCGCTATTATACCACCTGCCTTCAGATCTTGCGCCTGGTCGAACAGGCCGCTGAGGAAGCCAGAGATGCCCGTCAGGCTCCGGCGGGGGCTGTTCGGCTTTCCTGTACGGCAGCGCTCGGTGTGATGCATGTCACGCGTATGATCTTCGACTTCCAAGACACGCATCCGGACATCCGCATCGACCTCAACCTGACGGACGAACGCATCGACCTGGTTCGCGAAGGCGTTGACGTGGCGCTTCGCCTTGGACCTCTCGCCGACAGCTCGATGAAACTTCATGCGGTCGGAGAGAGCCAGCGGCTGCTGGTTGGCGCTCCGGCCTATTTGTCCGCCCGGGGGCGGCCGGAGCGTCCGGCCGATCTGTCACGCTACGAAACCATCGTGATGTCCAATGTGGCAGGCAGCAACCAGCTCGTTCTTTCCGCCCCCGATGGCGCCAGATTCATGATCCCGGTCGGCGGTCGGCTGCGTGTCGATCACGGGCTTGCGGCGCGCGAAGCTCTTGCCGCCGGACGCGGCATCGGTCCTACTCATCTCTGGCTGGTTCAAGATCTGCTGGACGACGGCCGGCTTGAAGTGGTGCTTGGCGACTATCGGCCTTCGCCGGTTCCGCTAAGCTTGCTGATTGTTCCGGAGCGTGCAGCCATTGCCCGCGTTCGGCTGCTGGTCGACTTTCTTGCCGCCGAGATTGCCAAGCTGCCGGGAATCCGGCCGTCGTAAGCCGCTGATTCAACTTCCGAACGACCGCTTGTCGCCGCGCCATCCCGTCGTCCGCAGAAACTGCTCCCAGTTGAGCGTCTCTGGATTGAGCCGGCGGCTCCATTCGAGATCGTGTTCCTTGCCGAAATAGCCATATTCGACCGCATATTCGACCATTCCGAGAAGCTCTCGAACCAGAAATTCGTTGGCGGCAAATTCCGGGAAATAGCGCAGAAGGCCATCCCTGGTGAAAGCATTTCGATACTCGGCCTTGAGGCCGGTGACGCGTCGGAAGGTTTCGACCATTTCCCGCGGAGAAATGATATCGCCGACGATCGGCAGCGTTTTGCCGTTGTAGCGCTCAGGATTTGAGAAAATCTCCAGGACGACAGGCCCCGTCGCCGTCAGCGGATCGACAAAAGGCGCCCGGAAATCTTCCGGAAGGTAAATCGGCAAGAGCAGGGTGTCGCCTTCCATCCGCGGCGCATAATACTCGATAAGGTTTGTGTAGAAGAATGCCAGCATGACGAAGGAATGAGAAATCGGCAGGGCGCGTATGTAATCTGCAACGCGCGCCTTGTCGGTAAAATGCGGCGCATATTTCGTCCCACCGGTGATCTTGTCGACATTCTCCAGCGTGCTGAAGACGATGTGCCCTACGCCGGCCTCCACGGCAGCGTCCGCCAGTTGCCGGCCGAGAGGTGCTTCGGTCGTCTCTGGCGGGGCGATCGGCGGCGTCATCAGAAACGCGCCATCCGCGCCCTTGAATGCCGCAGCGAATTCCTTCTGAAGGCCGAGTTCGAGGGGCACGGCGGCGATTTCCGCGCCGAGTTTTTCGAGACGCAGGGCTTCGGGCGAATCCTTTCTTCGAGTGAGAG
Source organism: Rhizobium sp. Nf11,1 (assembly GCF_050587665.1). Taxonomy (NCBI): domain Bacteria; kingdom Pseudomonadati; phylum Pseudomonadota; class Alphaproteobacteria; order Hyphomicrobiales; family Rhizobiaceae; genus Rhizobium; species Rhizobium sp. Nf11,1. The sequence goes on from NZ_JBOBHU010000008.1 coordinate 71,858, forward strand.
CACGGACGCGGAAACGCTGGCTTTCAAGAAGCGTCGCAACGACGCTCCGCCCCTGTTTGCTCGTTGCGCCCGTGACTGCGATCAGTGGCTTGTTGGTTGTAGACATGTCTTTCATCCTTTCCCGTCATTCGAAGACGACCAGACAGGCCGCCGTCTTTGCGAGGCAGGGCGCGGGCAGTCCATTGCCGATCGCCCACCTCGATGGCGGCATTCTATCGAAATAGGTTTTCCCGCTGTAGATGGCCGGAATGGATAAGATAATGCCATTTTTTGGATAAATATCTCCATCTGGTCGCTGTGGATCGCCCGACCGGATCAGACCGTCGAAGGCCGCCGCGCGATCGGAAGCGCTGGCGATCCATGATCTCTGCCAGTGTTCTTTCTCGAAGCAATCAGGGTATCAGCAGGATACTGCCCGCCGCGCGCCCGGATTCCATCTCTTCGTGCGCCTTCGCAACATCGGCCAAACGGTATTCGGCGCCGATCTGCGAAACGATCCCCGATTCCATCGCCCCGATCGCAGCGAGAGCAGCCTCGCGATATTGTCCGACGTCGGCGCACCAGGCCATGATGCTCGGATGGCAGAGCGCCTTGCCCGGGCGAAGTTCCTCGACAGGCACCGGTGGAATGGCGCCGGCGGCCTGACCGATGGTGACAGCCATGCCGAATGGGCGGACAGAGTGTATGCTTTTGAGAAGCGTATCCCCGCCGATCCCGTCATAGGCGACGTCGACGCCGAGCCCGTTCGTCAGCCGCTTCACTTCCGCGACGAAATCGGCGCCGCGCCCGACGATCAGGTGATCGGCTCCACAAGATCTGGCGAGGGCTGCCTTTTCGGAGGAACCGACCGTTCCGATCACCGTGGCTCCGAGCGACTTGGCCCAGCGAACCAGGATGCTGCCGAGCCCGCCGGCAGCCGCATGGATCAGAACGTGGTTTCCTGCACGCACATCATAGGTCTTCTTCAACAGCATGTAGGCGGTCATGCCTTTGAGGAGCGAACTCGCCGCCGTTTTTGCCGAAAGGGTATCCGGCAGCTTGATCGCCCTTTCAGCGGCGATGTTGCGCGCGGAGCGATAGGCGCCGACCGGAGGCCCGGCATAGGCGACGCGATCACCTCTTCCGAACATCGAGACGCCCGAACCGACAGCCTCGACGATTCCAGCCGCTTCGGCGCCGATCACCGCGGGGTAGGACGGCATCGGGTAGATACCTTTTCGGTGGTAAACATCGAGAAAGTTCGTTCCGACCGCCTCGTGACGGATTCGGATCTCGCCAGGGCCGGGGCCTTCCCACTGGTGCTGCTCAACATGGAATTGGGTGATGTCGCCGGGGACATTCAGCCATACGATCTGGTCAGTCATCGCTCGTGATCTCCTTGATCCGGGCAAATTAAGCGATGGCGGTATGGGTGAAAATTCCCTATTGCTGCACAATGGTTGGGAGAGATTTCACAAAACTCGATTGGGACGACCTTCGGCATTTCCTGGCGCTCGCGCAATCGGGAACCTTGCTTGGTGCAGCAAGACAACTCGGCGTCGAACATGCCACCGTCAGTCGCCGCGTTTCGTCGCTCGAATCCAGTCTCGGACGCAAACTCGTAGATCGCCGCGGACGCCGCATCATCTTGACGTCGGACGGAGAGCAGGTTGCGAGATACGCCGCTCTCGTCGCCGTCCAGACAGCGGCCATCGAGCAACTCGGTCGCAGCAGCGCCACGGAATTGCGCGGCCATGTCAGGATCAGTGCCCCTCCCGCGCTATCGAGCATGCTGCTTGCAAAACCCATCGCAGCCGCCAGGCGAGACCATCCCGGCGTTGAGATCACGCTTGTCGGAGAAAAGCGCCTCGCCTCCCTCAACAGGCGGGAGGCGGATGTGGCCGTGCGAATGTCGCGTCCGGAGGACGGAGATTACGCGGTCGCCAAGCTCGGCGAGACAAGCTTTCATCTCTACGCATCGAAGGCCTATCTCGAAACGGTTCCGCCGTCGGACTGGACCTTCATCGGTTACGACGAAACCATGAATGCCTCACCGCAGCAATTGCGGCTGATCGAACTGGCCGCCGGCCGGCCGATCGCTGTGAGATCGTCCGTTTTGGAGTTTCAGGCTGCAACTGCAAGCCTTGGTGCAGGTGTCGTCATGCTCCCCGATTTCGCCGTCGCGGAGTCCAGCGGTCTCCAGCGCATCGAGACCGAACAGCCGTTGACGAGAGAGGTCTGGCTGGTGGTCCATGCCGATATCAAGGACGTTCCCTCCGTCCGCGTCGTCGTCGATGCGCTGAAAAACGCTTTTGGCCGGTAGTCCCCGCGGTTGGATCTCTGCAGAACCAGATCACTTTTCGCAAAGCCTTCGGCCGCCCGAATAGGGCTGATAGGTACAATCGGATGGGCGAAAGGAGCGGTAGCTGCGCGAGCAGGCGGTGATGTTGCAGGACTGCGGGGCGGCTTGACCGTCGACGACCGCTTCGCTCGACCGCACTCCGTTGAGCGTCGGCTCGATCGTCGCCTCGCGGATGAAATCCCGCCAAATATGGGCGGGCAGGGCGCCGCCCGTCACCCCCTTCATCGGCGCGTCATCATCATTACCAACCCAGACGCCAACGACGAGGGCGTCCGTGAAGCCGACGAACCAGGCATCACGATTGTTCTGGCTGGTGCCGGTCTTGCCGGCCGCAAAGGTGCCGGGATCTGCACCACGTCCGGTGCCGCGCTCGACCACCAACTGCAGGAGTCCGAGGAGGTCGGACTGGTAAGGCGAAAGATCGACATTCGGCTTCGATTGGGCGCCAACGCGAAAGGCCTTTGGCTGCCCTGCCGCTTGGAAATCGATGATACCCCAGGGCTTGACGGGGGCCTTGCCGAGCTGGACGGAGGCATAGGCGCTGGTGAGATTGAGCAGATTGACTTCGGAGGTACCGAGCGCCAATGACGGCGTGTCGGCCAGTGGCGCATCGATGCCGAGTTCGCGCGCCGCGGCAATCACATTGTCCAGACCGACCTCTTGGGCAAGCGATACCGACGCGGCATTGAGCGATCGCGCGAACGCCTCGGCGAGCGTCACCCACCCACTATAGTTGCCGCCGGAATTTTCCGGCGACCAGCCGTCGATTTCAATTGGTGCGTCCAGAATCTGGTCGGACAAGGTGAGCCCAGCCTTCAATGCTGCGTAGTAGACGAACAGCTTGAAGGTGGAGCCCGGCTGGCGCATCGCAGTGACGGCGCGGTTGAACTGGCTCGCCTTGTAGTCGCGCCCGCCAACCATGGCAACGACAGCGCCGTCCGGTGTCATCGCAAGCAGCGCAGCCTGCGATGCTCCTACGGATTTTCCTTCGCCGTCCAAAGACCGTTTCACGATCCTCTCGGCGATCTGCTGTAACTGCGGCACCAGCGTGGTGCGCACCGTCGTCGACCCTGGCGAGGAGCCGGCGATTTCGCTCGCCTGCGGCGAAATCCAGTCTGCAAACCAGCTCCCGGAGCGCGGGGTCGGCGTCGTTGGATGCAGCTTGGCAAAGCTCGTCTTGGCCTCCGTCGCCTGTGGCGCGGTGATCTTGCCATTGGCCGTCATCGCGTCGAGAACGACCAGGGTGCGCTGCCGGGCGCCTTCGAAATTGTCGATGGGGTTCCATTGGCTGGGCGCCCGCAGCAACCCCGCCAGCATCGCCGACTCCGGAAGGTTGAGGGCGCCGATATCCTTGTTGAAATAGATGCGCGCGGCGGCGGGCATGCCGGTCGCACCGGCGCCAAGATAGACGCTGTTGAGATAGCGCGTCAGGATTTCCCGCTTGCCGAGCTTCCACTCCAGCCAGACGGCGATGACAAGCTCCTGTATCTTTCGTTTGATCGTCCGGTCGCTGTCGAGATATTGCAGCTTGATGAGTTGCTGGGTGATGGTGCTGCCGCCCTCCACCACCGCGCCGGCCTCCAAGTTCCGCAGAAACGCCCTGCCGATGCCCCTGGGGTCGACGCCGAAATGATCCATGAACCGGCGGTCCTCGATCGACAGCACGGCATCGATCAGATGGGGTGGAAACTGGTCGTATCGCGCATAGGGACCTTGATAAGGCCCCTGTCTCACCAATGGCGCGCCGTCGGCGGTTTCCAGCACCACGACCGGCTTCAACGTTCCATCCCGGATCTCGCTCCAGGGCACGTCTTTCAATGCCCACACCAGCACGCTTCCGACGAGGAGGCAGACAAGAAGGATCGACCCGAGAGCGTATTTCCGCCAGCCCGCCAGAAGGGACCGGGGCTGGCTGCTTTCAGCCGGATTGGTGCGCCGATCGCGAATCCTGCGGCGGGTTCTGGCCAGAGCGGTGGTCATCCACTGGGTTGGAGCCGATGTGGCTGCCCGCCGCATCGACCTCCTGAGCTTCCGCCTCAAAAGCGAAGCGGCCGTCCTGCTCTTCGCCAAGGCGGCACTTGCCCGCAAATCGTGACGCAGCGCATGCAATAGATTGCTCGCGGCCTGTCTGGTTTGGCCGAAGGATCCGTGGGGCGGTTGCGGGTCGTCGACTTTGGTAATGTCTGGTGGATCCGAGGCAGCCGCTTGCGCCGCCGGATCTGCTGTCTGATTGCGACCCGAGATCGAGCTGCTAACGCTTTCACCTGAGGAATCGGGAGAATTGGGCATCGGGTACCGCTAAAAAGCCAACGCAGCATGATCTATATATCCGCGTGATGCGGAGTGTTCTACCGCAAAAGGTCGCAGCAGTTCCGGAACTCACCACCGGGCGGTGGGCGTCGAGCGAGTTTTCCTCTCAAGGTGCGACTTGGGAAGCTACCGACATCAATTCCTGGGAATTCGGTGCCTTGAATGTTTGTAGCCCGGGCTCCAGAGCTTCAGTAAAGCTCCACCGTACGATGCCCTCCCGGTCGATGAGGAACTGACCGACAAGCTGCCCATGGTCGGCGGTCATCATCTGCTGATCGGCTTCCGTCATTTGATATCCTTCCTTCTCATTGATAAATTCGTCCATTGCCCTCACGTCCATAGGCTCGGGCAACTCGCCCGGAAGATCGATCCGTATCGCCATGAGCGTATCGATCCCGACCTCGCGTAAGCCGAAGGCTTGGTGCGAAGCCCGTACCGGGTCGGAAGCAGCAAGAAGATCGGGTATGGGATGGTAACGGAAATAGAGCCGCGCGCGTTCGACCGGGGTGTTTACAACAGCCAGGGATTGAACGCCTTTCTCACGCAGTACCGGGTTGAGATATGACATGGCGGCGACATGGCGCCGGCAGAACGGGCAATGCAGGCCTCGAAACAAACCGATCAACAACGGGCTGCGGCCACGAAAATCATCAAGTGCGATTTTCCCCTCGTGCGAGATGGCATCAAACTCAACGTTCGGGACCCGGTCGCCCGGTTGTAGCGGATGGTCGACATAGGGCGTGGACATGGACAACCTCCTCGCTCGGGATCAGTCGAGCAAAGGCGCCACGTGAAGTACTGCGAGGTCGAAATTGAGCGTTGCAGGCCTGACCTCTCGTCTTACCGCACCGCCAGGATCCAATTTAAGAATGTGCTCACATGAGACCGCGGGCAAGCGGTAAACAGCGAATCGTGAATTGAAAAAGTCCGTTTTCTGCAAACACTGATTTTTTAGCGGCCAATCTGTGAATTGTCGCACACTGACCGGCCGCAAGCCTCTAGCAACTCTGCGCATCGCGACCACTTCGGGACGGCCCTTACTTTACCGTGATGGCAATGCCGCTGAGATCGGCGTTGACTTGCAGGCCTACCTGCTTGCCCGAGAGTTCGAGTTCGGCGCCCTTCTCATTGGTCATGACGATCATCTGGGCCCCTTTGCCGACAGCGCCGCCACCACCCGCCGCACCGTAGACCCCCGTCACATCTTGAGCGCGGCGGATATGGCGAACGGTACCATGAAAATTGGTCTTAGAAGCCCCGAAGGCGAGGCCACCCGAGATGCCGCCGACAGTGATGGGATAGCGGCGACCATGGAAGGTCAGCGTGCCTTCGCCTCCAGTGCCACCCACAAAGAAGGCAGCCTTGTAGACCGAGAAGCTGATCGTACCGCTGTCGGCATGCGCGGAGCCGGCGAAGCTTACTCCCGCTGCCGCGATAACCGCAGCCGCGACTGAACGAATTGTGGACGAATTCTTCATGATGCAAGTCTCCTCAAAATCGAGGCTTACCCAGCCAGAAGGGCGTGTCAACGTCATGCCAAAGTCACAGCTGAAACAGTCTCGCCCGTCATTAGTTCCAAGCACGCGGCCAGAATCCGACCGGGAGAAAGCGGCCAACGGATGGCAAACATAGTCTCGGTGGCAGGGCAGCCGGTGGCAGCCCATGACGCTGTCACGGGTGACCGGGCCGCCACCTGGCGGACATTGCCAGCCATGCAGAAAAGATTACTTTAGACGCAGGGGCTGTGGGGCCTTCATATTGTCGACTCGTTAAGCGTGCGGTGAGGAGGGAATGCCATCGATGTTGCTGGAAGATTTGTATCGCCTGATGAAGACCGGGCACGTACAGGCCCAGGGCATCGTCGACACGATGACCCAGCCCGTTGTCGTGCTGGATCAGAATTTCTGTGTGACGACCGCAAACAATGCGTTCATCAAGACTTTCGAAGTCGAGCGGGACGACATCCTCTCACAGAACTTCTTCCGGCTTGGAAATGGGCAATGGGATATTCCGGAGCTTCGGCAGCTCATAGCCTCGGTGATCCCACGGGCGGCCGCCGTCATTGGCTTCGAAGTGAAGCATGAATTCCCGACGATCGGCCAGCGTACATTCCTTGTCGATGCCCGCCGCCTCGTTCATCCGGATAACAACAGTCCCAACATCCTGGTCATCTTCGACGACGTGACGGAGCGCCGGCGCCACGATGCCGAGATGGACTTCATCGTGGCCGAGATGCGGCATCGGCTGAGGAACCTGTCGGCCGTCGTTCAGTCGGTCGTGAACAACACCAGGACCGACGATCCGGCTGTGGCAAGCTTCAAGGAAGCGCTGCTTGGAAGGCTGGATATCACCTTTCGAGCTCAGGAAGTTGCTGCCATTGGCGGGCTGACTGAGTTCGAAGCATTGCTGCGAGGCGCGGTCGGTGCGACGGTTTGGGAACGGCTCGAATGCTCTGGACCGTCCGTAGAATTTGGAAGTTCAAAGGTTCTCCCGGTCAGCATGATCCTGCACGAACTCGGCACGAACGCGTTGAAGCATGGTGCTGCCTCGGTGCCCGGCGGAAAGATAAGGGTGACGTGGGAAATGGAAGCCGGGCCGCGGGACCGGACGTGGCTCGTATGTCAGTGGCGCGAGGAAGCAGGGCCGCCTATTCATGAGTCTGTACGCCAGGGCTACGGGACCGAACTAATCGAGGGCCTCGCCGCCCATATCGGTGGAAGCGTGGAACTTAACTATCCTCCCAGTGGTTTCACTGCGACGATCAAATTCCCGATGTGAGGTCATGTGAGCGATATTGTCGACACGAGGGCAGGCGCGACCAAGGTCCTCGTCGTCGAGGACGAGTTCTTCATCGCCGATGAACTCCGACGTAAACTGACCGCTGCCGGATTGCAGGTGCTTGGCCCGGTGTCATCGAACGAGCGCGCTCTCGATCTGCTGGAGCAGGATCGACCTGACGTTGCTGTCCTTGACGTTCATCTCGGCGAGGCAAGAGTGACCGCGGTAGCTGCGAAGCTTCGCCAGTTGAATGTCCCGATCGTTCTGGCGACAGCAAGTCCTGCCCATGAACTTGCATCTGACCCAGTCCTCGCGGGCGCGGTCATCCTGGAAAAGCCCACTGATTTCGGTCTTCTCATCGAAACCGTTCGCAGGGCGGTCAAGTGACTGTTCTCAGGGCTGCAACCTCTCAGCGGAGGTCTGCTTGGGGAGTCCGCGTTTGGAAAAGAGGCCAGTCTGGCTGGCCCCTTGATCCATGATCAAATATCGCTTGCGGCGCTCGACCACAACTCGGCCGCCTCGGCTGCCGTCATCCGCCGGACCTCGGCCTCGTGGCTGCGGCTGGCGAAGAGTTCGCTGGCCATGATCTGCTCGGCCAAGTCGGCCGGCAGCGAGAGGATGACGCGGGCTTCGCCATTGTGCAGGCCGCCGAGTTCGGTGCGTTTGCCGGTCACCATGCCGCCGGCGACCGTGTTGTTGGTCTCCGGATCGATCAGGATGAAGGAGCCGGACTGGCGGTTCTGCTCGTAAGGATCGAAGATCGCCGCTTCGTCAAAGGCAAGCCGGACCTTGCCGATGGCGTTCATGTAGAGCCGCTGGGCGGGGTTCCAGGTGCCGGTCTTCAATTCGAGCTGGCTGAGCGGCTGCACCTGGACGCGCTGGCGGCGGCTGCCGCTCTTCAGCCAGTAGCGCTTGCCGGGCTCGATGCCTTCGGGCTGCAGCGCGACGATCTGCGCGTCGAAGGCCAGGCCGACCTGCGGCTGGGCGTCGATCGAGACGATCATGTCGCCGCGTGCCACGTCGACCTGGCGGTCGAGCACCAGCGTGATCGCGTCGCCGGCAACGGCGGCGTTGCGCACGAGATCGAAGGTGACGATCTTGGAGACGTTGGCGACCATGCCCGACGGCAGGATCATGACGCTGTCGCCCGGCTTGACCGAGCCGCCGGCAACCGTGCCCTGGTAGCCGCGGAAGCTTTCGCCCGGACGCGACACACGCTGCACCGACAGGCGGAAGCCGACCGTCTGCGACGAGCGCACGGTCGCAAGCTCCAAAGTTTCCACCAGCGTCGGGCCAGTGTACCAGGGCATGGCGCCCTGGCCGGAATAGACGACATTTTCGCCCTTCAGCGCCGACATCGGAATGGCGGTGATCTGCTTGACGCCGAGCGACAGAGCGAATTCGCGGAATTCGTGGCTGATCTTCTCGAAGCCGGCGCGGTCATAGCCCGTCAGGTCGATCTTATTGACGGAAAGCACGAACTGCCTGATGCCGAGCAGCGAGGCGATCGTCGCGTGGCGGCGCGTCTGTTCGAGGATGCCGAGACGCGCATCGACGAGCAGGATGGCGAGATCGGCGGTCGAGGCGCCGGTCGCCATGTTGCGGGTATATTGCTCGTGACCGGGCGTGTCGGCGACGATGAAGGAGCGCTTGTCGGTCGAGAAATAGCGATAGGCGACATCGATGGTGATGCCCTGTTCGCGTTCGGCCTGCAAGCCGTCGAGCAAGAGCGCGAAGTCGGGCAGGCCGAGGTCGTTCTGCTTGCCGGTGGAATCGCGCTGCAGCGTGGCGGCCTGGTCTTCCTTGACGGCCTTGGTGTCCCAGAGCAGGCGGCCGATCAGGGTCGACTTGCCGTCATCGACGCTGCCGCAGGTAATCAGGCGCAGCGGGCGCGAGTCACGTTGAGCCTTCTGCGGCTCGGCGGCGGGCAGGCTGGCGACGGTTGCGGCCGAGACGGCGGTTTGGACTGCGGTCATCTCAGAAATATCCTTCACGCTTCTTCTTTTCCATGGAGCCGGACTGGTCGCGGTCGATGGCGCGGCCCTGGCGTTCGGACACCGTTGCAATTTCGAGTTCGGCGATCACCTCTTCGAGCGTGCTCGCCTCGGAGCGGATGGCGCCGGTCAGCGGGAAGTCGCCGAGCGTGCGGAAGCGGATCATGCCCTCCTGGCGCACTTCGCCGGGCAGCAGCTCGAGGCGCGGATCCTCGGCAAGGATGATCATGCCGTCGCGCTCGACGAACTTGCGCTTGCGGGCGTAGTAGAGCGGCACGAGCGGGATGTCCTCGGCCTGGATGTAGCGCCAGATATCGACCTCGGTCCAGTTCGACAGCGGAAAGGCGCGCACGCTCTCCCCCTTGCGGATCATGCCGTTGTAGATGTTCCAGAGTTCCGGCCGCTGATTGCGCGGGTCCCAGCGATGGTCGGGCGTGCGGAAGGAATAGATGCGCTCCTTGGCGCGGCTCGCCTCCTCGTCGCGCCGCGCGCCGCCGAAAGCGGCGTCGAATTGGCCGGCATCGAGCGCCTGGCGCAGGCTTTCGGTCTTCATGATGTCGGTGAAGGCCGCCGAGCCGTGAGTGAAGGGCGTGATGTTTTCGGCCGCGCCTCGCGGATTGATATGCTCGATGAGATCGAGATCGTACTTCTTAGCGGTCTCGTCGCGGAAGGCGATCATCTCGCGGAACTTCCAGCCGGTGTTCACATGTAAGAGCGGGAAGGGCACGCGGCCGGGATAGAAAGCCTTGCGCGCCAGGTGCAGCAGCACCGAGGAATCCTTGCCGATCGAATAGAGCATGACGGGACGCTCGAATTCGGCTGCGACTTCGCGGAAGATGTGGATGGATTCGTTTTCCAGCGCCTTCAGATGCGGGTCGAGCGGCGCCTTGGCGCTCTGGGGATTGCTGAGTTCCGTATCCGGACGGCTATCGGGCATGTCTTACTCCAGACTGTCGGTCCTTGCGGCTGCCCGCAAGCTTTTCTCGATTGTGGCTCTCCCGGGGAAACTCGCTTCCCCCATGGCTGCGGCGATCGCCGCGCCCTGATCCGAAAAGCCGGGAAGATGGTTATTGTGCGGCGATTGCCGCGGCCTCTTCGGCGACATGCAGGCCGCATTCGCGCTTCTCGTCCTGCTCCCACCACCAGCGGCCGGCGCGTTCCGGCTCGCCGGGCTTGATCGCCCTCGTGCAGGGCTCGCAGCCGATCGAGGGGTAGCCGCGCGCATGCAGCGGATTGACCGGCACGCCGTTTTCGGAAACGAAGGCCTTGATCGCCTCGATGTCCCAATCGGCCAGCGGATTGACCTTCAGGAGGTGCCGTTCGGCGTCATATTCGGCAAAGGGCGTTTCGGCGCGGTTGGCCGATTGCCCGCGGCGCAGGCCGGTGATCCAGATCGTCGCGCCTTCGAGCGCACGCGCAAGCGGCTTCAGCTTGCGCACGCCGCAACAGGCATGCCTGGCCTCGACGCTGTCGTAGAAACCATTGAGGCCGTATTGCGCAGCATAGGCGTCGATATCGGCCTTCTCAGGCCCGAAGCGCTGGATATGGATGTCGTACTGGGCTTCCGTCTCGGTAATCAGATCAAGCGTCTCGGCAAACAGGCGGCCGGTTTCCAGCGTCGCAATGTCGATCGGCAGGCGGTGCGTGCCGATTTCGGCGGTGATCACCTGGTCCTCGATCCCGAGCGAGGTGGTGAACACCACGCGGCCGCCAAGGCCTGCCACCAGCGACAGACGTCCGGCAAGGTCGAGGCCTGCCAGCTTGTCGTTCAGCGCCTCGGCTTCTGCATTCGGATTGATAACAGTCATGAGAATCCTGTCCTTAGTTGACCGGAGTATCGCAGTTCAAGCCTGGATCGGACAGAAAAAGGGATTTCGAAAGCTGCGGCCACAGGAGCAAATATCTCTCCGAAGCTGCCGCGATGCAGAAAAGCAGCCGCCCGCGGATGGAAATCGGCATTGGCAGCTTGAATGTCTATAAAATTAGTAGAGTTACACGCAGCCTGTCAATCGGAAATCTGAATTGATGCTGAAAAAGGTGCGGGACGCGCTGTTTTAGCATAAATTGCTTGAGCTTGGCCAAGAATGAAAAACAAGGCCGAAGTGCTTGTCTCTCAAGTCTTTCTCCGGCGCGTTCAAATTCCGTTCATGCTGGTTGTGCAATAGAGGCGAAAGTAATCTTGAAGCGGTGCGAAGATTCGCGCTGCCTGTGTGTGTTGACGGTCTGAGATGATTACGCAAAAGGCGAAATATGCTCTGCGGGCGCTGACGGTTCTGGCGGATGCCGATGCCGACGAACCGGTGATGATTTCCGATATCGCTGCGCAGCAGAAGATCCCGAAGAAGTTCCTCGAACAGATCCTGCTAGACCTCAAACATCACGGCATCGTCGTCAGCCGCCGGGGCAAGCAGGGTGGCTATCTCCTGCTCAAGCCCGCCCACACCATCACCTTCGGCGAAATCCTGCGCATCATCGATGGTCCGATCGCCCCGCTGCCGTGCCTGTCGATCACCGCCTATCGCAGGTGCGACGATTGCGACGGCGAACAGAATTGCGAAATCAGACACGTCTTCGCCAAAGTGGCCGACGCCACACGCAAGGTGCTGTTCTCGACTACGATCGCCGATGCCGTCGCCCCGCGGCAAGGCGCCGAAGTCACCCGCCTGCTCGCCTGATCAGCTCTCAGCCGTTTCCCTGGCGCGCCGGGCTCGGATCGCTGCGGCGATGAAGACGCGTGACAGGCCGTGATAGAGCGGCTCGCGCGACAGGATGCGCGAGGTGATGTAGCCGATCATCGATACCGCCATGATCGGAATGACGGCCTGATGGTCGCCGGTCATTTCCAGAATGATGACGAAGGCGGTCATCGGTGCCTGCACCACGCCGGAGAAATATCCGGCCATGCCGAGAATAGCCGCAAGCGCTATGCTGCTGCCCATGATCTGGCCGATCGTGCTGCCGAAGCCGGCGCCGACGGAGAGCGAGGGCGCGAAGATGCCGCCCGGAATCCCCGACATCATCGACAGAAAGCCCGCAAGAAGCTTTTCGAGGAAGAACAGCAGGGGCAGGGGATTGCCCTCGACGGCGCCTTTCGCCTGGTCGTAGCCCGTTCCGAAGGTCATGCCGCCCGAGAGGATGCCGATCGCCGCGACGACAAGCCCGCAGGCCGCTGCCAGCATCACCATCCGCGGCAGCGGCTGCGGATGTGCCCACCGGCGAACCTGCTGTCCGAGATGGAGCGCAAGCCCGCTGAAAGCCGCACCCAGTGCGCCGCCGCCGATGCCGCAGATGGGCACCAGTTCCCAGTCGCCCACCGAGGCCGGGGCGACCGCGGTGGACCCGAAATAATTGTAGCTGCCGGCAAGTCCGAGGGCGGCAAGACCCGAAAGGATGACGGCCGTTAAAACAAGGCCGTTCGCTCGGGACTCATAGGTCCGGCTCATTTCCTCGATGGCGAAGACGATGCCGGCGAGCGGCGTGTTGAAGGCCGCGGCGATGCCGGCCGCCGAACCGGCGAGGATAAGCCCGCGCGCCTGCGCCATGCCACCGAAGCGGGCGACGGCCAGCATGATCGATGCGCCCACCTGCACGGTCGGTCCCTCACGGCCGATCGATGCGCCGCTCGCGAGCCCCAGAACGGTCAGCAGGATCTTGCCGACGACGAGCCGCAGCGACAGCAGCCGCGTGCGGTCCTCCGCATCGCGCAGATGGCGCGCGGCAATCGCCTGCGGAATGCCGCTGCCCTGCGCGTTCGGGAAGAATGTTGCCGCGAGATAGGCCGACAGCATGAAGCCGAGCGGGGTGATGATGAGCGGCAGCAAAAAACCCCATTGGCCGGAGGCGGTTACGCCGGCAAAGCCGCGCTGCGCCAGATCGGCAAGCCTGGCGAAGCCGACGCTGATGATGCCGATCGCGAAGGCGCCGAACCAGAAGATCAGCCGCGGACGCCACAGCGAAAAGGAGCCCCAGAGGACACGGGATCTGCGAAGAAGTCTGGACTTGCGATAGGACACTGGCAGGCCTGGGAATATTGGATAAGGCCTCTTCCTAAACCGGTTTGCTGGAAGGGAACCACCTCTTTCTTCAAGATTTGGTGAAATACCTTTCCTTCCCGCCGGCATGCTCCACCTGCCTGCCCATTCGGGTAGGGAGAACCATCATGCCGATAGTTTCAGTAAAGCGGGTACTAGCCGCGGCAATGCTCTTGGCGGTTTTCGCCACGGGTGCTGCCGCCCATCACGGCTGGTCGTGGGCCGAGGCGGACCAGATCGAGCTGCGCGGCACCATCGAGAAAATATCGATGGGCTGGCCGCATCCGACACTCGATGTCGCTACCGCCGATGACGGTGTCTGGCGCGTCGAACTCGGCAATCCGCGGCAGACGGAACGCTCCGGCTTCGTCGAAGGCGTCGCAAAGCCCGGCGATCAGGTCGTGGCGCTCGGAAACCGTTCCCAGGATCCGAAGGAAAAGCGGATGAAGGCAGTCCGCATCACCATCGGCGAGAAGCGCTACGATATCTATCCCGACCGCATCCGGACGAACTGAGCTGTCGTGATCGACATTCTCGAATGGCTGTCGGCCACGGCACCCGCGGTTGCTCTGAGGCGCTCGGGGACGCTCTATATGATCGTCAATGCCGCTCACATTCTGTCGATCGGCCTCCTGGTCGGCGCCATTCTGCCGCTTGATCTCAGGCTTGCCGGCTGCTTCCGCAAGGTACCCGTCGAAGTCGTCGCGCCGTTTCTCTCCCATTCGGCCGGAGTCGGCCTCGTCCTGGCGATCGCGACCGGCTTCTGCCTCTTCAGCGTGCGGGCGGTCGAATATGCCGTGAACCCCGCCTTTCTCGCCAAGCTCGGGCTGATTGGGCTGGGCCTGCTCAACCTAGTGATGGTTCATTCCGGGCAAGGGTGGAAAACACTCATCGCTACTGGCCTGATACGGTCAAGCCTGCGCTTCTCCGCAGCCCTGTCTATCGCGATCTGGATCGCCGCTGTATTGGCGGGACGGTGGATCGGATTTCTCTGAGACCCAACGACTCGATATCAGCGATCGCTGACCGCCGCCCGCGGGTTGACCCACGGCTCCTGGTTCGAGCGCGCCAGCGGCTGCTTGCCGAGGATATGATCCGCCGCCTTCTCGCCGGTCATAATCGAGGGGCCATTGAGGTTGCCGTAGGTGACGTGCGGGAAGATCGAGCTGTCGGCGACCCTCAGGCCGTCGACGCCGATCACCCGCGTCTGCGGATCGACGACCGCCATCGGATCGTCCTTGGCGCCCATCTTGCAGGTGCCGCAGGGGTGATAGGCGCTTTCCAGATGTTCGCGCAGGAAGGCATCGATTTCATCGTCGCTCTGCACCGCTTCGCCCGGCTGGATTTCCGGGCCGCGATAGGTGTCGAAGGCCTTCTGCCCGAAGATCTCGCGGGTCAGCCGCACGCAGTGGCGGAATTTCTCCCAGTCTTCCTGATGGCTCATATAGTTGAAGCGCAGCACCGGATCGGCCTTGGGGTCGGGCGAGCGCAGCGTCACGCTGCCGCGCGATTTCGACAGATTGTAGCCGACATGCACCTGGAAGCCGTGGCTCTTGGCCGCCGCCTTGCCGTCATAGCTGATCGCCACCGGCAGGAAATGATATTGGATATCGGGCTGCTTCAGCCCGGGTGCCGAGCGCAGGAAGGCGCAGGCCTCGAACTGGTTGGAGGCCCCGAGCCCGCCCTTGGAGAGCAGCCATTGCGCGCCCGCCACGCCCTGCCAGAACCAGGGCAGCCAGGAGTAGAGCGACACCGGCTTGGTGCTCACCTGCTGAAAATAGAATTCCATATGGTCCTGCAGATTGGCGCCGACACCAGGCCGGTCGGCCTTCACCTCGATGCCCATTTCCTTCAGATGCTCGGCCGGTCCGATGCCGGACAGCATCAGAAGCTTCGGCGAATTGAAGGAGGAGGCGGAGATGATCACCTCGCGGTTGGCCTTCACCACCTCTGTCCTGCCGCCGCGTTCGATCTCGACGCCGGTCGCCCGCCCGTTCTCGATGACGATCTTGCTCGCCAGGCCATAGACGATCCTGACATTGTCACGCTTCAGCGCCGGCTTCAGATAGGCGTTGGCGGCAGACCAGCGGCGGCCGGCAAAGATGGTCTGCTCCATCAGCCCGAAGCCTTCCTGCTTGCTGCCGTTATAATCCTCCGTCGTCTCGAAGCCCGCCTGCTTGCCGGCCTCGATGAAAGCCCGGAAGAGCGGATTGGTGAAGCCGCCGCGCTGCACGTGCAGCGGCCCGTCCGTGCCGCGCCAGCCCTCTTCGCCGCCATGCGAATGCTCCATCCGCTTGAAATACGGGAGGACATCGGCATAGGCCCAGCCGCTGGCGCCGAGCTCCTCCCAGCGGTTGAAGTCCTCGGCATGGCCGCGCACATAGACCATGCCGTTGATCGAGGAGGAGCCGCCGATCACCTTGCCGCGCGGCGCAGTGATGCGCCGGTTGTTGAGGTTCGGCTCCGGCTCGGAGAGATAGCCCCAATTATAGCGCTTCATGCTCATCGGCCAGGCAAGCGCTGCCGGCATCTGGATGAACGGCCCGAAATCGCTGCCGCCCGCCTCGATGACGAGGACGCTGTTCCTGCCGTCTTCCGAGAGACGGTAGGCCAGCGCCGAGCCGGCCGAGCCGGAGCCGATGATGACGAAATCTGCTTGTTGCATCTTTTTGTTTTCCTTGAGCTGCCGTGATCCGGCTGCTTCCTGTTTTCTCAGAGCCGGCCCCTCATCCGCCTGCCGGCACCTTCTCCCCGTAAACGGGGCGAAGGGGATATGCCGCACCGGCTTCGCTCAACCTTGACGCTGCGTTTGGCACGTCCCCTCTCCCCGTTCTTACGGGGAGAGGGTTAGGGTGAGGGGCAAGGTCACATATTTCTCAATAAGGCGCCGCCACCGCCCCCATGCTGACGTAAACCGTCTTCAGCTCGGAATAATGCTCCAGCGCCGCCAGCGAATTCTCGCGGCCGAAGCCGGATTGTTTCGAGCCGCCGAAGGGGATTTCCACCGGGCAGAGATTATAGGTGTTGATCCACAGCGTGCCGGCCTCCAGCCGGTCGACGACGCGGTGGGCGCGGGTGAGGTCGGCGGTGAAGACGCCGCCGGAGAGGCCGAATTCGCTGGCATTGGCGCGCGCGATCACCTCGTCCTCATCGTCGAAATTGAGCACCGACATGACCGGCCCGAAGATCTCCTCGCGGGCGATGGTCATATTGTCGGTGACATCGGCAAAGACGGTCGGCTGCACGTAATATCCTTCTCCCGAAACGTTGTTCGGAATGCCGCCGCCGGCAACAAGCGTCGCGCCTTCGGCCTTGCCCTTCTCGATATAGGCGATCACCTTCTCGCGCTGCGCCCAGGAGACCATCGGCCCGACCTGCGTCGCCTCATCAAGCGGGTCGCCGATCAGCATCGCCTCGGTGCGCGCCTTCAGCCGCTTCAGGAATTCGGACTTGATCGCCTTCTGCACGAAGACGCGCGTGCCGTTCGAGCAGACTTGGCCGGTGGAATAGAAATTGCCGAGCATCGCCCCGCCGACCGCCGAATCGAGATCGGCGTCGTCGAAGACGATGAGCGGCGACTTGCCGCCGAGCTCCATCGTCACATGCTTGAGGCTGCCGGCGGCGGCGGCCGCGACCCTGCGGCCCGTCGGCACCGAGCCGGTCAGCGACACCTTGGCGACATCGGGATGGTTGACGAGCAGCGGCCCGGTGTCGCGGTCGCCCTGGATCACGTTGAAGAGCCCCCTTGGCAATCCCGCCTCATGCAGGATCTCGGCGATCTTCAGGGCGCCGAGCGGCGTGTTCTCGGAAGGCTTGAACACCATGGCATTACCGCAGACAAGCGCCGGGGCAGCTTTCCAGCAGGCGATCTGCTGCGGATAGTTCCAGGCGCCGATGCCGACGCAGACGCCGAGGGGCACGCGCTTGGTATAGGCAAAATCCTGCCCGAGCGGGATATGGGCGCCGTTGAGGCCGGCGGGTGCGACGCCGCCAAAGAATTCGAAGGCATCCGCACCCGAGGTCGGGTCGGCCACGATCGTTTCCTGGATTGGCTTGCCGGTATCGAGCGTCTCCAGTTCGGAAAGCTCACGGTTGCGCTCGCGCATGATCTCGGCGGCGCGCTTGAGGATGCGTCCGCGCGCCATCGGGCTCATCGCCGCCCATTCCGGCTGGGCGCGTTTGGCGGCTGCAATCGCCTTTTCGACGATTGCAGGCGTTGCGGCATGCAGCCGGGCGATCACTTCGCCGGTAGCGGGATAGAGGCTCTCGATGACGGTGCCGTCGGTATCCTCGACATATTCGCCGTCGATGAAGTGCGAGGCTTTCGGCTGGGCTTTCATGTCATTTGTCCTTGGGGGAGGTGGTGGATAGAAGCGCGTTCAGATAATCCTCCGTCAGCGCGATCGAGGCTTCGATGCCGATCGGCGCCGATTTCAGACTCTGCCTGATATAGAGCCCGTCGATCATCGCCGCAGCGCCCTCGGCGATGCGTTCTGCGGCGTCGGCCGGCAGCAGCGCCTTGAGATCGGCAAGCAGGTTCGAGCGCAGCCGGCTGGCATAGATCACTAGAAAGCGCCGCGTCTCCTCGGAACGCTGCGCTTCGGCATAAAAGGCAAGCCAGGCGGCAATCGTCTCCGGCGCGAACTGGTCGGCGTGGAAGCTGACGCGGATCACCGCCGAAAGCCGTTCACGCGGCGTCTTCGCTGCCTTGAGTGCTGCCACCGTATCGCTGCGCAACTGTCTCAGCAGCGAGCGGATCGTCTCGATCAGCAATTGCTCCTTGCTGCCGAAATAATGATGGGCGAGGGCAGGCGAGACGCCGGCCTTGCGGGCGATGTCGGACATGGTGACGGCAAGCGAGCCGTGATCGCCGATCACCCGCAGCGCCGCATCGACAAGCGCCTTGCGGCGCACCGGCTCCATTCCAACTTTCGGCAAGACCGCAACCCTTTGAAAACCGCGGCATGGTATTTTTGATTGATTGATCAATCAACAAAAATCTTCGGCGAATTGATTTGGCTCACATCTTTTCCGGAAGAGCTGGGGCAACATATTCAAGTGATCAGGAGGTGTGCTATGACCAGCGTCTTCAACGAAATGCCGGAATCCTCGCTGCGGTCGAAATGGGTATGGTTCCTCGGCCTCGGGGTTCTGCTTCTTATCTGCGGCCTCATCGCCCTCAGCAATTTGCTGATGGCGACCGTCGCCTCGGTTTTTTATGTCGGCATGCTCATGCTGGCCGGCGGCGTCATCTATCTCGTCCACGCTTTTCAGTTGCGCCGCTGGGATCAGGTGCTCTTCTGGGCTTTGAGCGGCGTGCTTTACGTGCTTGCCGGTATCTGCGCCTTCGTCAATCCCATCTTCACCTCGGCCGCCTTGACCCTGTTTCTTGCCATTGCGCTGTTGGTGGCCGGCATATTCCGTCTCTGGGTCGGGATGCGCATGCGACCGCTCAAGGGTTGGCGCTGGATCGCTGCAAGCGGCGTCATGACGGCGCTGGCCGGCTTTGTCATCGCACTGGGCTGGCCGGTCAACAGCCTCTGGATCCTTGGCCTTTTTCTAGCCTTCGACCTG
The DNA here is from genome assembly GCF_050587665.1 of Rhizobium sp. Nf11,1. NCBI lineage: Bacteria > Pseudomonadati > Pseudomonadota > Alphaproteobacteria > Hyphomicrobiales > Rhizobiaceae > Rhizobium > Rhizobium sp. Nf11,1. The sequence goes on from NZ_JBOBHU010000008.1 coordinate 90,886, forward strand.
ATGGTCCAGGGGTGGACGATGATCGCCGTTGGCCTTGGCTTGCGCAGTTGAACCGCGATGGACCTTTTCTTTTTTGACAAGGGAATGGCGGGGGATTAGACTTTACGGATTAGGACCGTCCGGCATGCCGGATGGTTGTGCGAACGCACCAAGGCGCCGGCTTGAAGCGCCGGGAATGCCGAAAATGGTCATGCGTCCCCCAACGGCAGGGTTCTGCCTGAAGAAAAAAAGGGAGGAAGTTCATGCCGATGGTCACCGTTTCCCTCTCTCCGCAACAGGCAGCGGGCATCCGTGCCGCCGTCGACACGGGTGGTTACGCCTCGAGCAGTGAGGTCGTCCGCGAGGCGCTTCGCCTCTGGGATACCGCCCGCAAGCTCGGCGAAATCAAGGCAGATCTCCTCGATGACGAGAGCGTCGCCTCCGGCGGCAGATGCGTCGCCGACATGTTCGCCGATCACGAGGCGCAGCGCCGTCGCTCCGCCTGAACAAGCGCCTGATTGTGCTCGTGAATTCGAATTCACGCGGGAGCGTGGCGGGGATCCGCGTCTTTCACAAAACTTTCATATTGGCGAAAGGGTTCGTTGATCCTTCTGCGGCAGGTTTCTGAGCAAGAAGAACAAGTCGCAGTGGAGATCGGCCCACAATGAACACTGCAATATCCTTGGCTGGCGCCGTCGAGCCTGGCGTCCTGCGCCGCTATGCGAGCGATCAGATGGTAACTCTTGCCAAGCTCGTGGTCGAGAACGCCTTCCAGCCGATCGTCGAAGCCGGCACCGGTACGGTGTTCGGTTACGAGTCCCTTATGCGCGGCCAGGAACGCATCGGCTACGACACGCCGGCCGACATTCTCGACGAGGCGCATCGGACCGGCCAACTGCTGCAGCTCGAACAGATGGTCGCCAGCCGTGCGCTCGCCAAGTTCGCGACGTTGTCGAATTTCTCCACCTCGACCCTGTTCCTCAATCTCGACGTCCGGTTGATCCCCAATGGCGAGCGCCTGGTCGAAAGCCTGCTGCAACATTTGCGGACAGCCAATATTCCGCCGTCCTCCATCTGTTTCGAATTTTCCGAACGTTTCGACAATACCAGCGTGCCGGAATTCGCCGCCCTGGTTTCCACGCTGCGCAAGGCCGGCTTCAAGCTGGCGATCGACGATTTCGGCGTCGGTCACGGCGAGATGAAACTGCTTTGCGATCATGCCGTGGACTATCTGAAGATCGACCGCCATTTCGTAGCTGAGATCGACCGCAGCCCGCGCAAGCGCCATCTGCTGAAGAGCATCGTCAACATCGCCCACGTGCTCGGAACGCGCGTCATCGCCGAAGGCATCGAGACCGAAGCCGAATTCATCGCCTGCCGCGAATATGGCGTCGACCTCGTCCAGGGCTGGTTCATCTCGCGGCCGACGACGCATATGTCGGAGCTGGCCCCATCCTTTCCGCATCTGCAGGAGCTCGGCAAGAGCAAGCGCGGCAGCCAGTCGCTCGACGAAATCCTCATCCGCAAGCAGATCGAGCTCTTGCCGACGGTCTACGAAAACGACAGCATCGACAGCGTCTTCGAGCTCTTCCGCCGCAATCCGCGCCAGGCCTTCTTTCCCGTCCTCAACGCTAATGACGAGCCGCGCGGCGTTATCCATGAGCATCATCTCAAGGAATATATCTATCAGCCCTTTGGCCGCGACCTCCTGAAGAACAAGATGTACGAGCGCTCGATTTCGCATTTCGTCGAGATGGCGCCGATCGTCGGCCTCGACAGCGATGCCGAGCAGCTGATGGCGATCTTCGCCAATATGGAAGGCAGCGATTGCCTGATCCTGACCGACAATATGCGTTATGCCGGCGTCGTTTCCGCCGCTTCGCTGATCAAGGTCATCAACGAGAAGCAACTTAAGACCGCCCAGGACCAGAACCCGCTGACCGGCCTACCGGGCAACCACGCCATCCGCGATTTCATGCGCCAGTCCGGCCGCGACGGCGATGAGGTCCGGCATTTCTGCTATTGCGACTTCGACAATTTCAAGCCTTTCAACGATGCTTACGGCTTCCATCTCGGTGACCACGCGATCTCGCTGTTTGCCGCGCTGATGCGCCGCTATTTCTTCGCCGAGCGCCATTTCCTCGGCCATGTCGGCGGCGACGATTTCTTCATCGGCGTCGTCGGCTGGACCAAGGAGGAGCTGACCGAGATCCTCGACCGGCTGATCAGCGATTTCCACGACGACGTGCTCGATCTTTATTCCGACGAGCACCGCGCCGCCGGCCGTATCCTCGGCCACGACCGCACCGGCACCGAGGCTCTGTTCCCGCTGATGCGCTGCTCGATTGGCGTTCTCGATCTGCCGGAAGGCCTCGTCATCGACGATATCAACCGAGTCAGCGCCGAAATTGCCGTCATCAAGTCGGCCGCCAAGGAGAGCGAGGAGGGTCTCGCCTTCCATTTCCTGGGCGAGGCGAATTGACGCCCTTGCCGCTTCTAGCCTTCCCAAGCCGGCCGGGCTGATCTATTCCGAACCTCCGGGATCAGGAGGGCCGCGCCATGTCACTGCCTCAGGAAATGCGTTTCGTCGATCTCAAGTCCTTCGGCGGGCCTGATGTGATGGTGATCGGCAAGCGTCCGCTGCCGAAGGCCGGCGAAGGCGAGGTCCTCGTGCGCGCCGAGGCGATCGGCGTCAACCGTCCCGATATTGCCCAGCGTCAGGGCAGCTATCCTCCACCCAAGGATGCGAGCCCGATTCTGGGGCTGGAGCTGGCAGGCGAAATCGTCGCCGTCGGCCCGGGTGTCGTAGGCCACGCGGTCGGCGACAAGGTCTGCGGGCTTGCCAATGGCGGCGCCTATGCCGAATATTGCCTGCTGCCGGCAGGGCAGGTTCTGCCCTTTCCCAAGGGCTATGATGCGGTCAAGGCCGCGGCCCTTCCCGAGACCTTCTTCACTGTCTGGGCCAATCTCTTCCAGATGGCCGGGCTGACCGAAGGCGAAAGCGTGCTGATCCATGGCGGCACGAGCGGTATCGGCACGACGGCGATCCAGCTCGCCCGCGCCTTCGGCGCCGAGGTCTACGCCACGGCAGGCTCAAAGGAAAAATGCGAGGCCTGCGAAAGGCTCGGCGCCAAACGCGCCATCAACTACAGGGACGAGGATTTCGCCGCGGTGATCAAGGCCGAGACTGGTCACGGCGTCGATGTCATCCTTGATATGATCGGCGCCGCCTATTTCGAGCGCAACATCGCCTCGCTTGCAAAGGACGGCTGCCTGTCGATCATCGCCTTCCTGGGCGGGGCCGTCGCCGAAAAGGTCAATCTCTCGCCGATCATGGTCAAGCGTCTGACGGTCACCGGCTCCACCATGCGCCCGCGCACGGCCGAGGAAAAACGAGCCATTCGCGACGATCTGCTCTCGGAGGTCTGGCCGCTGCTCGAAGCAGGCACCATCGCCCCCGTCGTTCAGAAGGTCTTCGCCTTCGAAGACGTCGTTGAGGCGCACCGGCTGCTGGAAGAGGGCAGCCATGTCGGCAAGATCATGCTGCGCGTCGGCCGAGCGTTATAGATACGCCGACCGCCAAAACGCCGGGCAGCGCCATCAGCAGATAAAGCCAGTGCGCCGCCGACAGCGCGCCTGATATGCCGCCCGGATCGACGAGGCCGGCGCCATTGGCGATGACGCCCGCGAAGGCCGCGCCGAAGGCGCCGCCAAGCGAGCTCATCGTCGGGATTGCCGCTGATGCCTTGTCCTGTTCGTTGCTGGCGACGAGCTTCAGCACCATGGCGACCAAATGCGCCCAGCCGAGACCGATGCCGAAGCCCATCATGAACATGGCGGCCGCCGCCGGCAGGATGAGCGGCAAATGCCCCTGCGGATTGTCCTTGGCGAGAAACAGAACCAGCGAAGCGGTCGCCGCCGTCTCGATCAGCGCGCCGGCAATGATCGCCAGATAAGCTTGTCGGCCGCTCAACGAACTGCTGAGGAAGGCGGCGAAGGTCCAGCCGAGGGCGACCAGCGCCACCAGATAACCCGAGATCAGCGGCGTTACTCCATGCAGCACCTGCAGAAAATAAGGAATGAAGACGTCGCTGACAAGCACGACGGTCATGACGAGCATCGCCAGATAGACGCGGCAAATCGGCCGGGAAAGGTTGACGGCGCCGGACGGCAGCAGCCGGTTGCGGCTTCGGCCCTCGATAACGAGCATGGCAGAGACCGCGACGACCGAGGCGATGATCAGTACGGCCTTGACGGCTGTCACGTCGATCGCGCCGGCCGTGCTGACCATCAGCACGGCGGTAAGCAGCAGCCCGATCTGCAGGACCGGTGTTCCCGCCTGTTCGCGTTCGTCCCTGACCTCGGGCAAAAGCCGCGGCGCCAGCGCCGCCATCGCAAGACCGAGCGGCACGAGCACGACGAAGGCGTAGCGCCAATTGCTGCCTGAGGAAAAGAAGCCGCCGAGCGTCGGCCCGATGACGGTCGCCACACCCCAGATCGCCGCATAGAGTGTCGAGGCTTTCGGCCATAATGGTTCCGGATAGACGTAGCGGATGAAGGCATAGCCGAGGGCCGCCAGCGCTCCAGTGCCCAGGCCCTGGGCAACGCGGCCGATCAGCACCACCGGCATCGAGGGACCGATTGCCGCGACTATGCTGCCGACGCCGAAGATCAGCGCCGCGATCACATAGACCACACGGAGCCCGATTCCCCGGGGGCGCATGGCGACGAAGATCGAACCGAGAATGGCGGCCGCCACGAACAAGCTCGTCACCCAGGAAATCAGGGCAAGGCCGCCGATATCGCGCACGATCGAGGGGGTGATGGTGGCGGTGATATAACTCTCGACCGCGTAAAGCGTCACGCCGCTGGCAAGCATGAAGGTCGCCGGCAGGTGTTCCGGCAGGAACAGGCGGAAGACGGAACTGGCATTCGGAATGGCAATGGTCTGGTCGATATCGGACATGGGAGGCTCCCAATGTTTTTGCTGGCGGGCAATTATTTTCCAAGATATAAATTGGAAAATTACACGTCGCTCCAATTAAAACAAGGCTTCGCTTGGAAAATATGCGTCAGTCCCCGGCCAACCGAATTCTGATCTTGCTCAAGACCGACGGCCCGCAGCTTGGCTCGGCGATCGGCGATGCGCTTGGCATTTCCGGCGAGGCGGCCCGCCAGCAGCTGGCGAAGATGGCAGAGGAGGGGCTGGTGGAGCCGGTCACTGTTGCCGCTGCCGGCAGGGGCAGGCCGCGTCAGCTCTGGCATCTGACGGCGGCCGGCAATCGCCGCTTCCCCGACGGCCATGCCGAACTGACGGCCGCTCTCCTCGGTACCCTCGTCGATCAGCTTGGAGCGGGAGCGCTCGACACCGTCATCTCCGCCCGCGAGGCCGAGACCCTGAAGCGCTATCGCCACGAGCTCGAAAACGCCGGCGACCTGGCCGCGCGTGTCGAGGGCCTGGCTGCGATCCGCACCCGCGAGGGTTATATGGCCGACAGCTGGCAGGAGGCGGACGGCTCCTTCATGCTGGTTGAAAATCACTGTCCGATCTGCGCGGCGGCCACCGCCTGCGCCGGCTTCTGCCGCTCCGAACTCGAAACGTTCCGCGCTGTCCTCAGCGCCGACGTCGAGCGCAGCGAACATATCCTCACCGGCGCCCGCCGCTGCGCCTACCGCATCACGACGCGGTAAGCCTTGGCGATTGAAGCGGGCGTGTGCCCTGCGCCGCACTCAGGCCGGCTGCCGCGCCTGCCGCCTGCTGCTTTCCAGATGGAGCAACGCTCCGATCGCCGCGAGACCCGCGCCGGCGCCGACGAAGGCGGTGCCGGAATAATCGGTGAGCGATGTGCCGAATGCGAAGAGCCCGGCGGCGATGCCGGTGCCGATGAAGGTATTGAGCGAGAGCAGCGAGGTTCCGAGCCCCGGCCGGTCGGCGATCAGGTCCTGCAGATAGGTGATCGGCACGCTGAGGATTGCCGCCGCGCCGCAGGCATTGACGAGCAGCAGCGCATAGATGTGCCAGGGCGCGGAAGCAAATCCGAGCAGCAGCAGGTAGGCGCAGTAGATCAGCGCGCCGAAGGCCAGCACATGCGCGGTGCGGAAGCGCCGCTGCGCTAGGCCCCACATCATCATGAACGGCATTTCGAGAAGCGCCGTCAGCCCGGCGATGAAACCGACATCGGCGACGTTTCCGCCCGCCGCACGTGTGATGATCAGCGGCAGAAGCATGCCGTTCAGCCGCTGCAACGCGAAGAGCAGCGACATGATGACGACGCGGATCAGCACGTTCGGCATGAAGATCCGTTTCAGCGAAGCGAGGAAACCCACCGGATCGGCAGCAGGGCCGGCGCTGCCGTTGCCGGGGGCGAAGAAGAAATACAGGCAGAAGCAGGTGCAACTGGCGAGTGCCGCGATGCCATAGGCCGGCGTCATCGATGGCGAATTGACGAGATAAAGGCCGATCAGCCCCGGCGCCAGCGCCCAAGAGCCGGAAAACAGCGCCCGCACCGTCGCCGTCACCGCCGCGCCCTCGCCACGCTCCATCTGGTTGGTCCTGGCGCGCAGGCTGGCGAAGAGCAGCGAATAGGTGGAGCCGCTCATCGGCACCAGCAGCAGCGTCGAAAAGATAAAGATTGCCGGGCTGTGAATGATCGCGATCGACCCGAAGCCGAGCATGCCGGCGACCGAAAGCCCCAGCACCAGCGGCCGGCGCTCCTTCAGCCTGTCCGACCAGATGCCGAGCGTCAGACTCGTCGCAACGTTGACGATCGCCGAGAAGAACACCAGCGCCGAATAGGCGCCGTTGCTTAAGCCCAGTTCGTTGATCCCGATGATCGACTGGTAAGGCACGGTCGAGGCATAGGTAAAGGCAAGCGCGACGAGCGTTACGGCGGGAATGCGGATCCTGTTGTCGCGCAGGATGAGGGAAAAGCTGGATGACATGGGGGCGGTTCCTGATGCACCACTCTTAGCCGCAACAGACACATCAGAGAAACGATAGTTTTCGATCGCTTGCGTCAGTTTCTGTGATGGGTGTTGGATGAGGTGATGGCCGACCGACCGGCCTGCCTGGTCGAGCCCGGCTGGATCCGGGCTGAAGGGCCTGGGATGACGGAGGAGGCACCAAACTCACGGCCGTCGCCGGATTGTGGTGCCATCTGAACCCCGTTGGCTTTCGCGCTCCGACGCGTTATGCCTGCCGCATCCCGCCAGCATTCGGATGAGAGCCCATGACCAATCCCGTCACCGTCGAAGTCACCCGCGGCCTGCTCGTCGAAAGCCGTCATCGTGGCGCGGTGGCGGTCGTCGATGGCGACGGCAAGCTTGTCTTTTCGCTCGGCGACATCGACGCCGCCGTCTTCCCACGCTCGGCCTGCAAGGCGATGCAGGCGCTGCCGCTTGTCGAGAGCGGTGCGGCCGATGCCTATGGCTTCAGTGATAAGGAGCTGGCGCTCGCCTGCTCCTCGCATAATGGCGAGGACGAACATGTGGCGCTTGCCGCCTCGATGCTGTCGCGTGCCGGCCGCAATGCCGAAGCGCTGGAATGCGGCGCCCACTGGTCGATGAACCAGAAAGTCCTGATCCATCAGGCCCGCACGCTCGGCGCACCGACGGCGCTGCACAACAATTGCTCGGGGAAGCACGCCGGTTTCATCTGCGCCTGCTGCCACCGCGATATCGACCCAAAAGGTTATGTCGGCTACGAGCACCCGCTGCAGGTCGAGATCCGAGCAGTGATGGAAAGCCTGACTGGAGCCGTGCTCGGCGCCGAGAGCTGCGGCACCGACGGCTGCTCCATCCCGACCTACGCCGTGCCTTTGCGCAGCTTGGCCCACGGCTTTGCGAAGATGGCGACCGGGATCGGCCTGGAACCCTTACGCGCCAAAGCATCCCGGCGTCTGATCGAGGCCTGCATGGCCGAGCCCTTCTATGTCGCCGGCTCCGGCCGCGCCTGCACCAAGCTGATGCAGGTCGCCCCCGGCCGCATCTTCGTCAAGACGGGGGCCGAGGGCGTCTTCTGCGCCGCCATCCCGGAAAAGGGCATCGCCATGGCGCTCAAATGCGAGGATGGCGCCACCCGCGCCGCCGAAGCCATGGTGGCGGCCACACTCGCCCGCTTCTTCGAGACTGAAGAGACGGTGCATGCAGCCTTGAGGGCCTTTTCCGCGATGCCGATGCGCAACTGGAACGGCATCCATGTCGGCGATATCAGAGCGACCTCTGTCTTCTCGGCATGATGCCGAAAACTGTGCGCGGTTTTCGCACGATCTTGTGCCCTGACTTTTTAGCGAATGATTAGGCTGCAGTGATTGTACCGTTGAGGTCGCGATAAGGCTTCAGCCGCTCGGGCGTCATTTCCGTCGGCACGATCAGTCCCGCCACCTCGGCAATGCCGAGCACTGGGCAGGGCGAGACGAGATCGAACTTCTCCTCCGTCAGCAGCACATGCGTTTCGGCTGCGCAGCGGGCGATATGCCGCTTGATCGCCGCTTCCTCGAAATCGCCGGTGGAAAGCCCGTGCACGGGGTGGGCGGCGGTGACGCCGAGGAAGAAGAGATCGGGGCGCAGCTGCGAAATCGCCGCCATCGCCGCAGCGCCGGTCGCCACCATTGAATGTTTGTAGAGCCGTCCGCCGGCCAGGATCACCTCGGCCGTCGGATGGTGCTCGAGCTCGGCCGCGATCGTCGGACTGTGGGTCGCGACCGTCAGCGCCATGTCGCGCGGCAAATGCCGGGCGATTTCGGCGGTCGTCGTGCCGCCGTCGAGGAAGATCATCTGCCCCGGCCTGACCATCGCCGCCGCCGCGGCTCCGAGCCGCGCCTTGATTTCGGACGAGACGCTGCGCCGCGCCGTGAAATCCGGCAGCTCCGGTGCCAGCGGCATCGCACCGCCATGCACGCGTTTCAAGAGTCCCTCCGCCGCCATTTCCCTGAGGTCCCGCCGGATCGTGTCTTCCGAAAGCGAAAAATCCTCAGCGACACGCTTGGCGATCACCTGGCCGTCGCGGCGCAAGATGTCGAGAATCAGGGTCTTGCGCTGCGTCGTCAGCATTGTGTCTCCGCACGAAAATTCACGAGATGGCATGATCTTGCATGAAATGACTCGACATTCAAGAAATATCGTGCATTTTCAGGAAATCCCGTGCATGAGGCCGGGAGTGCTCGCACAGAAGCGGAGCGATGGAGTGGATCATGTTGATTTTGATTGCCGGGCCTTATCGGTCCGGGACGGGCGACGACCCGGAAAAGATGGCCGCCAACCTGAAGCGGCTGGAAGAACCCTCTTATGCCTTGTTCGAGGCCGGCCATGTGCCGATGATCGGCGAATGGGTGGCCCTGCCGATCTGGCACGCCGCCGGCGGCAGATCGGTCGGCGATGCGCTCTACGAGCAGATCTTCCACCCGGTCGCCGGCCGGCTGCTGCAGCTCTGCGAGGGCGTGCTGCGCTTGCCGGGTGAATCGAAGGGCGCGGATAACGACGTTCGCATCGCCAGGGAACGCGGCATCCCGGTCTGGCATCGGCTGGAGGATGTGCCGGGCTGCGGGTGAGTAAGGGTGTCCCGTGGGGCGCCCCTCACTTAGCCCTCTCCCCGTTCTGACGGGGAGAGGGGACGTGCCAAACGCAACCTTGAGATAGAGGAAGCGGGTGCGGCATGCCCCTTCTCCCCGTCAGAACGGGGAGAAGGTGGCGGCAGCCGGATGAGGGGCAGCCTCCCGGCACGCCGTTCATTGTCCGGCTCCCGAAAGCCTAGGCAACCGCCATCTCCCCCGGTTCCGGCGCACCAATCCCCGCGCTATAAGACGTGCCGAAAGGGAGTCGATAACCATGCTGACATTATATTACGCATCCGGAACCTGCGCGCTCGCAAGCCTGATTGCTCTCGAAGAATCCGGCCTTGCATTCGAAATAAAAAAGCTCAACTTCCGCGACGGCGAGCAGCGTTCGCCGGACTATCTGAAGATCAATCCGAAGGGCCGGGTGCCGGCGCTCGTTACCGAGCGCGGCGTGCTGACGGAAACGCCGGCGATCCTCGGCTTCATTGCTGAAAGCGCCCCGGCCGCGAAGCTCGCGCCGCTCGGCGATGCCTTCGAAATGGCGCGGCTGCAATCCTTGAACAGCTATCTCTGCTCGACCGTGCATGTGAACCATGCCCACCGCCCGCGCGGCTCCCGCTGGGCCGACGAGCCGGCGGCGCTCGAGGCGATGAAGGCGAAGGTGCCGCAGAATATGGCCGATTGCTTCATGCTGATCGAAGAGAAGATGTTCGAGGGCCCGTGGGTGATGGGCGAGACCTATTCGCTTGCCGATCCCTATCTCTTCGTCATGACCGACTGGCTGCCGTCCGACGGCGTCGATCCCGCCCGTTTCGCAAAGGTCAGCGACCATCACGCCCGCATGCTGCAGCGCCCCGCCGTCCAGCGGGCGCTGGCCTATGACCGGGGCTGATCCGCCCTGAGATGTTAAAACCCGTCTGTGATGCGGGGCCGGTCGTAGCCGCCCCTGCATTCACGCTGACGTCTGCCAGGGGTCGATTACGGATGCACCGGTGTCGCGGAAATCGCCGACATTGCGGGTGACGACGATGAGATCGTGGACGATCGCCGTCGCAGCGATCAGTCCATCAATGTCGCCGCGCGGCCGGATTGCTGCGATGCGGCCCCATTCCACGGCAATCTGATCGGTCACCGGAAGGATACGGCTGCCATGGTCGTGGCGCAGCTTGCGCAGCCACTCGGCTAAGTGGGTCGCGGCCTTCGGATCCGACCTCTGTTTGAGGGCAATGCCGCGCATGATCTCGCCGAGCGTCAACGCGCTCAGATGGATGCTCAGCGGATCGACGGAGCGCAGCCAGGAAACCGCCTGCGGCGTGCTGCGTCGCGCCTCAGAGACGATATTGGTATCGACGAGATACATCAGAAGGTCACGCCACGGCTGGGACTCTTGGCCCTCGCTTCGACCGCATCGGCGAGATCATCGTCCCAGGCAGGGCCGCCCAGCAGATCATCGACCAGCGTCGGACGGCCGGCACGCAGGGCGTCGTAATCGCCGGCGGACAATACGACAGCCGCGCGCTCACCGCGCAAGGTGACCACTTGCGGTCCTTCGTCTCGCGCCTTCTGCACCACTTTCGAGAACTGGTTCTTCGCGTCCTGCAATTGCCATTCCATAAACTGCTCCTGGCTAGACTGTCTAGCTATATAAGAGCGGAAGGGCGGCAGGTCAATGAGGGTGTTCTCGGCTGGCCGATCATCAGCCGCCGGCGCCCTGGTATTTGCGGGTGGCGTAGCGCCAGTGGGCGATGCCGATGAGCACCCAGACCGGGCCGGCGGCGAGCGCCACCGGCTCGGCCCAATCGCCGAGAATCGGGATCGGCTTTCCGAGCAGGGCGCCGACCGGGACCGAGCTGGTCAGCGCCAGCGGCACGGCGGTGATCAGGGTCAGCTGGATGCTGCCGGGAAAGATGTTGAGCGGATAACGCGTCAGTTCCCAGAAGCCGAAGAAGATCGAGAAGAGGTGGTTCGAGCGTACCCACATCAGTGCCGTCGCGCCGATCATGGTGATCATCGCACCGGTGAGCAGCGTCGCGCTGACGATCGCGGCCAGCAGGAACGCCACGGACGCGGCAGACCAGGCGAAGTCGACCGACAGGACAGCCCAGCAGAGCAGCGGCACTGCCAGGATAATATGGCCGGCATAGCCGATATTGAGGCCGGAAAAGACGAGATAGGCCCAGGGGCTGAACGGCTTGACCAGGAGCGTGTCGTAGGTGCCGAGTCGCACCAGCTCCTCGAGATCGCGCAATTGCACGAAGCTCATAGCCGCACCGAGAGAATAGGCAAGCAGCTGAAAGCTGAAGAGCAGCGCCAGCTCCGGCCAGGTCCAGCCGCCAAGCGTCTGGAAGCGGGCAAGCAGAATGCCGATCGTGGCAAAGACGCTGCCATAGGAAAGGATCTGCGCAAGCCGGTCGAGCCAGAAGGCGCCGCGATATTCCATTTGCGAGCGCACATGCATGCGCACCAGAATCGGAATGACGCGGAGGTGATGGAGGAGCACGATCAGCCTCCCTGCACGGTTATGCGGCGCGAGGCCAGGCGCCATAGCCAGAGCACGCCCAAAAGGAACAGTCCGGCCCAGCCGAGACCGAGGCCGAGATGCAGCCAGGTATCGGCGACGGAAAGCCTGCCGAGATAGACCGCATTGGGATAATAGACGACCCAGGCGAAGGGCAAGTGGCGGGCGATCGTCGCTAAGGGCTCGGGGAAGAACCAGAAGGGCACCAGCAGGCCGGAGAACAGATGCAGCAGGGCGCCGAGAATCCAGTCCAGCGAGAAGCTCGTCATCAGCCAGAAGGCGATCAGCCCGAACAGCGCCGACATCAGGAAGATCAGCACGAAAGATAGCGCCCAGAAGGCGATAAACATCAGACCGTGAAACAGGCTCGCCGGCGCCAGCATGCCGTAAAACAAGGCGGTGAAGGCGACGGTCGGGATCACCTGCGTCGCCAGGCGGTAGGAAAAGCTGCCGCATTCATTGGCGAAGAGATAGAGCGGATAGGAAAGCGGCTTCAGCAGCCAGACGGCGATATCGCCTGTTTTGAGCGACCGGCCGATCTCGCCGATGACCCTTTCAGGACGGGTGGCGCCCATGACAGCGCCGCCGAGCAGGGCGTAGGTCACCATCTGCTGCAGCGAGACGCCGTCGACGACGGTCGCGCCGACGCCGGCATAAACGGCGAGCCAGATGGCGACGCGGGCGACGACCTGCACCAGCTTGCCGAAGATGTTGGCCCAGACCTCGTTGCGGTAGGCGAGCTGCGCGTGGAAGGCGCTGCGTGTGAAGGCCAGATAAGCGCTCATGGTGTGGGCGCCTGGGCGTTGCGGGTGAAGGCGAGATAGGTGCTCATGAGGCTCGGGCCCTGGCGTTGCGGCCCTGGTAGAAGGTGCGGATGACCTCTTCGATGTCGGGCTCGTGCAGCGCTACATCCTTGAGGTCGCGGTCGCTACCGACCTCCGAAAGGATCTTGACCAGCGACACGTCCTCGCGCTCGATCAGATATTCCTTGCGCAGGCCCTCATCGCTGACGAGCGACGCCGTGCTGAGCCGCAATGGCCCCGGGTCACTGGCAAATTCCAGCGTCAGCCGCCGGGCCGAGCCGAGGGCGGCGCGCAGGCTGCGCAATTCGCCGTCGAAGATCAGCCTGGAGTGATCGACCATGATCAGTCGCGGGCAGATCGTCTCGATGTCCTGCAGATCATGAGTGGTGAGGATGATCGTGACGCCGCGTTCCCGGTTGATCTCGGCGAGAAAGCGCCGCACGGCATCCTTGGCGACCACATCGAGCCCGATCGTCGGTTCGTCGAGAAACAGGATCTTCGGATCGTGCAGCAGCGACATGACGATCTCGGCGCGCATGCGCTGGCCGAGGCTGAGCTGGCGCACCGCCCGGTCGAGGAAGGGCGAGAGGTCGAGCAGCTCGCTGAACTGGCGCAGATTGTTCGTATAGCGGGCGGCCGGGATATCATAGATGCGCTGGTGCAGGGTGAAGCTGTCGATCAGCGGCAGATCCCACCACAGCTGGCTGCGCTGGCCGAAGACGACGCCGATCTCGCGCGCATTATCCATGCGGGAGAGATGCGGCGTGCGGCCGAGCACCGAAAGCGTTCCTGAACTCGGCACCAGAATGCCGGTCATCATCTTGATCATCGTCGATTTGCCGGCGCCGTTCGGGCCGAGATAGCCGACTGCCTCGCCGGCCGTAATATCGAAGCTGATATCGGAAACGGCCTGAACCTCGGTATATTCGCTGGTCACCAGCGTCTTGAAGGCGCCGATGAGACCCGGAAATCTCTTGTGCTGCCGGAAGCGCTTGCTGACGCCCCGTGCTTCGATCAAAGCCGGCATGTCTATTCCCTCGGATATGAAGCGAGCCGACTCGGGCGGCGATGGGCCTGAGAACGCAGGCTAACGCGAAGTGGGATTCGTTCAAGCTGAAGTTGCGTTTCGATCGATCACTTCGGCCTTGTGTCGCCACGACCTTGATCGATCTCCGCCTGCGCTACATTGAAGGCATGGACAAGATCTACGCCTTGCTCATCGTTGCCGCGGCCATTGGGATCATCTTCCTCGCAGGCCGATGGAACACCTCGGATGCCGATCACTATATGGGCTTCGGCAATCTCCGTCCGCGCCGCAAGAGGCAGGGCGGCGATGATGATACGCAAGAAGAATGAGGCGCCTGATCGAAGGCTCTCTTCGATCAGGCGCTTCCGCGGAGGTCGGCATCAGCTCGCTTGGCGTTCGGAACGCTGACTGAGGATTGCCGATGCGTGTATCGGCATCGGCCGTTCGACGCGCCGGTAGACGCTGCCGTCGCGCGTCCGGCTCATCAGTCCGAGCTCGCAGAGTTCCCGACGCAGCAATGCGTGATCTCCAAACAGGTGCCTGTCGCGAAGAAGAGCATTGACCTCCTTCTCGGACATCTCCGTGGTCGAGGGAATCTGTGACCACAGAAGCCAAAGCGCCGTGATCTGATCCATGCGCCGCGAGGGCCAGCGCACTAGGCGGAGCTCTTCGTCAAAGCTGCGCTGAACGCGATCGATATGCTTCCGGTCGATCTCGACATAGGCGGCAGGCACGGATGCCGGTAGCTGCCCCTCGCTCTTTGCGGGACCGGCTTTTGCACGCAGGCTCTGGAAATTGCCGTAACCGGCAGCCCGTGCCAGCATGTTCAAGAATTGGAGGTGAGATGGAAGCCCTTCGTGGGCGGAGAGCTGGAGGCGCAGCGACTTGGCAAATGAGGACGCATCGCTCACCTGGAGAGGAATGAGTTTTCTGGACATGACCTATCCTTTGGTCGTGCCGTTCCGGATGGATTACCGGTGATCGCCCTTCCGACATGGCACGGGATCGATGTCCATATCTCGGTTATTGTCAGGTTTAGCGTGTTCCGAAGAACGGCGATGCCTGGGTGAACTGCAGACCCGACTCAGCAATTATCATCGGGCCCTCGATATTTCAACAGTCTTCCAGTTCGCTGGCTCCGGCAGAGGGCCCGGCGTTCCCGGCAAAGTCGGCAGCGCTAAGCGGAACCGGCCGGGTGCCGTCGACATCGGCGATGCCGTATTCCCGCGCCAATGCCGCGGCGATCAGCACCCGCCCGGATTTCGACATGAGCAGCGGGTCGCGCCACAGCCCGCCAATGACATGGCCGATGAACTGAGGTGATTCCGAATTGCTCATGTCGAAATGCTCGGCGTTCTCAAGAACGGCTTCGGTGCGGACGAGCCCCGGATAAATCGCAACGGCGGCGACACTGTGAGGGCGCAGCTCATGGGCGAAGTCTGCGGCCATCTTGTCGGCGGCGGCCTTGGCGATGCCATAGACCGCATTGCCATCGTAGAGTTGGGCGGCCCAGAAGGAGATGTTGACGATGAGGCCGCGTCGCGCCGAGATCATCAACGGAGCGACCGCGCGCGACATCATGAAAGCGCCCCTGAGCGCGGTGCCAATCATCGCCTCCCACCGCCACACCGGCTGCTCCCAAAATGGCCTGGGCCAGGTGAATTCCCCGTCTTCCAGCATACGTTCGTAGCCCGGCCATGCATTGTTCACCAGAATATCCAGCCTGCCGCCGGCCCGGATCGCTTCGGCCACCCGCTCGCTGTCGGCGTCGCTAGCGTGATCGCATCGATGGACGGAAAGGCGCCCCGGCAGTTTTGCCGCTTCAAACTCGAGCCCCTCGAGCGATCCCGCCGATCCCGCTTGCTTTGCCTCCGCCTCGAAACGCGTCCTGCCGGTCACATGAACGGTGACGCCTTCGGCAAGCAGAGCAAGGGCAATGCCGCGCCCTATGCCGCGGCTCCCGCCGGTGACCAAAGCGACGACGTCTTTCATAGTGGGCTCTCCTTGATGAGCTGGCGATCAACGCGGATAAGCGCATATCGGCAGAGAGGCTTCTGCCGGGCGATGCTTTTTGCGAGGCGCGGACCTTCTGTGCCGGCCTCTCTTCTCCACAGCCGCAGGTTTCAGCACGTCGATTATGACGGGAACAAACAAGGCGGTTCAGATGTTAGATGCAACTGGAATCCGGCGAGTTGTTCGACATGGCCAAATTTGCTCGGGGAGGTCACGTTACCTGGAATTCGGAGGCCGGGCAGGTCTCCGGCCGCATCATTGCGATCCACACCCGGGATTTCCATTACAAAGGGCATCGCCATCGGGCGACCGAGGCGTCGCCCCAGTACGAGATCAAGAGCGACAAGAGCGATCATATAGCCGCCCATAGGGAAGACGCTTTGAAAAAGGTCGGAGGACAATAAGATGAATCCGAAAAGCACCCTGAGTATTGCCGGTCATCCGATCCACCCGATGTTGATCCCGTTCCCGGTCGCTGCCTTCGTCGGCACGCTGGTCGTCGACATCTTCTACGCCAGATCAGGCGATCCCGCCTGGGCAGATGCGACCAACTGGATGCTCGGCGCCGGCCTTGTCATGGCGGCGCTGGCGGCCGTTGCCGGATTGACCGACTTTCTCGGCGACAGCCGCATTCGCGACCTGCGCGACGCCTGGTTCCATATGATCGGCAATGTCGTCCTCGTCCTGATCGAGGCCGTCAACCTCTGGCGCCGATTGGCCGAAGGCGGCGACTTCATCGTGCCGACCGGATTGGTGCTGTCGTTGATCGCGACCGCCCTTCTTCTGTTCAACGGCTGGAAGGGTTGGGAAATGGTTTATCGCCACCGCGTCGGCGTCAGCGAGGATCCGGGCAATCCGACGAGATAATGAACGGCATGCTTCAACGGCAGCATGCCCGCCTCGTCCTTCGAGGCCCCTGCGGGGCACCTCAGGATAAGGCTCTCGGAGCGCTTCGGTTCGGAACCACCAACGCCTCCAATTGGCTGCGGCACTCTCCAACGCTCCTCATCCTGAGGCACGCAGCCCAAAGGGCGGAGCCTAGAAGGACGCCCTCCAGCGCTGCTTCCTGCATTCACCACCGGCGCGATCGCCACGTCTAATTCAGCAAATGTGCGGCAGCGGTGCCCACGCGCATTTCGCCAGCTGCGGCCTGGCCTCGGCATGAAAACCGGCATCCGCTCCCAGCGGCAGATCGGCGATTTCGCGCAGCGACATGCGTTGGACCTCGGGATGCCGCAACGGGTCATCCTTCCAGGCCGGGTCGATCTGCGTGCCCGCGGCAGACTTCAAGAAAAACTTCAGCCACGACATGGCAAACCTCGCATTCTCCAGCGGCACGGAAAGATGATCACCCGGCGGCTGGTGCCGAACAAGCTCTCCCGCGCATCGTGCCATCGCTGGCCGAGCGGGGATCCTGGATGGTTGCAATGTCTGCCTGCGCCGATGCTTTTTCAATTGAGATTACTGCGGTGCCGTTATAGAAAAACTATATGAAGAACCTGAATAGCGTCCATCTAAACGGCCTGCGCGCGCTCGAGGCCGTCGGTCGTCTCGGCTCGTTGCAGGCGGCGGCAGACGAGCTCGGCGTCTCGGTCGGCGCCGTCAGCCAGCAGGTGATCAAGGCCGAAGCGCAGTTGGGGCAAGTGATCTTCGAGCGCACCGCCCGGGGCATGATCGCTACCGAAGCCGGCCGGCCGGTGCTTGCAGCGCTCGACGAAGGCTTTGCCCGTCTTTCGCAGGCAGTCTCGATCGCAAGCCGCAAGGACGATACGATCCTGACCATTTCGGTGGCGCCGGTCTTCGCCGCCCGCTGGCTCGTCCATCGGCTTCATCGGTTCGCCGAACGTTACCCCGACATCAAGCTGCGGCTGGATGCAACGACCAATCTCGTCAATCCCGCGATCTCAGACGTCGACATTGGCATCCGCGTCGGCGCCGGCAAATGGCCCGATGTGAAGGCCGAACTGCTGCTAGAGCAGGAGGTCTTTCCCGTTTGTTCGCCCGAGATGGCGGCAAACCTGAAACAGCCCGCCGACATCCTCGCTTTGCCTGCCATCATCGATGGCCTTGCCATGTTCAGCTGGGAAGTCTGGATGCGCGAGGCCGGGCTGTCGGGCGCGACGCTGTCGACGCGCCACGTCTTCAACGATGCCTCGCTCTGCCTCGATGCGGCGATCGCCGGCCAGGGCGTCATGCTCGCTTGGCAGACGCTTGCCGCCTTCGCGCTTGCCGAAGGCCGGCTGGCGGCACCCTTCGGCATTCGCGCGAAAACCGGCTTCGGCCATTATTTTGTGACGGCCGAAGGCGCGCGCGAGCCGAAGAAGGTCAAGGATTTCAAGGCCTGGATCCGCGAGGAAATGGCGGTCACCTTGGCGCTTTTCCCGTAAGTTTCAAACTTCGATCGGCTCTTTGCCGCGGGCCTCCTGCATCGCCTTGTAAGCTGGGCGAGACTGGCAGCGCTCGATCCAGGCCTTGATGTTCGGATGTGCATCGAAAAGATCCGCCTCGCTCTGGGCATAGCGCAGCACCTCGGCAATGTTGAGATCGGCGACGGTGAAGCGCTCGCCGACGATCCACTGTCGGCCGGCAAGGTGACCTTCGAGCGCCGCAAATGGCCGGCGCAGCCCATAGCAGGCGGCGGCGATCGTCCGCTTGCCATCCTCGCTGTTCTCAAGCCCGTTATCATAGGTCAGCACGATGCGCACCGAATGTGGCTCGACTTGCGAGGCCGCCCAGATCGTCCACATCGTCAGCAATCCGTCTTCCTCAACGGTTTGGCCGGAAAGCGGCCCGCCATGCTTGCGCGCGAGGTAAAGGTTGATTGCGAGCGACTCGTGCATGACGAGGTCGCCGTCGCGAATGCTGGGGATCTGCGCCATCGGGTTGAGAGTTGCGAATTCAGGCGAATGCGTGTTGAGCGGCGCCTCTTCGGCGAGCGGGTCGGCAAGCCGCCTGGCCTGCAGCACCGGCACGGAGCGGAATTCGAGCCCGAGTTCATCCGCCATCCAGTAGACGCGCGAAGCGCGCGATCGATAGACCCCATAGATTGTCAGCATGACGATATCCCCTCGCTGTGTGGCAGAAACCGTAAACGCCGGATCACCCTCGTAAAAGTCCTCGCCGCTGATGGGACGATGAAAGCTTTTGATGCGGCCGGGGCCTTCCCGACCGGATCGAGCACAATTGGGAACAATGAGAGAGCCGGCGGGTTGGACCCTGAGATTGGCGCCGCCGAGGCGCCGAAAAGCAATGAGCCGCGTGCGCAGCGCGGGCCAGGCAAAGGAGGAACTCATGACGGGCAAGAAGACGCATGAACAACAGCTTCGTGTCATCGAGAAACGCGAGAAAACCGCAAATGCCGGCAAGGATTTCGACGCCAAGGCAGATCTGCAACGCAATGAACAGGCGAAGGAAGCCGATCGCAAAGGCAATGATCTGAAGGCTGACCCGGAGCCGCGCAACGACGATCGGGCCATCGTGCGCGGCCGCAATCAGGAGAGCGAGCATAAAAAGGGAAGCGGTCGTCCCTGACGATGAAGGAATCCTGACCCTAACGGAGCTCTCGATGAGAAAGGAGCCCGATCAGAAAGGAGAATGTCATGACTTTGACATTGATCAGCAAGGCTTTTGCCCAGGATCAGCCGATCCCGAAGAAATATGCGCGCGCCGGCGAGAATCTCTTTCCGCCCCTTACCTGGAGCGGCGCCCCCGAGGAGACCAGGAGCTTTGCTCTTGTGGTTGAGGATCCGGATGCTCCGCATGGCACGTTCCGCCATTGCGGCATTGCCAATATCCCGGCTGGGTGGTGCGCACTTGCCGAAAGCGTCGATACGGCGCCGGAGCAGGCGCCGCGCTTCTACAAGAACGATTTCGGCAATGCCCGTTACGACGGTCCGCAGCCGCCAGCAGGCGATCGCCCGCATCACTACATCTTCCGCCTGGCGGCCCTCGACGTGCCGAAGCTTTCTACTCCGGATGCCGCCGGTATCAGCGCAATGTGGGCGGAGGCGAAGAAACACGCATTGGCGGAAGCGACCGTCACCGGCACCTATCAGACGCACTGAGCAAAAGCGAAGCCGCGTGTCAGGACACGCGGTTTCGCTCGACGGTCAGCTGCGCATAGGGCGCGCTGCCGCCCGCCATTTCGGCGGAGATTTGTCTGTCCCACTCAAAGCCGAGGACAGCCCCTTCGCCAACCTCCTGGAAGATGTTGTCGGTGATGACGGCCGTGCCGGCGCCCTCGGCGACCGAGACCGCGCACCCGACAGGCGCCTTGCGCACCACATTGCCGTTGACGACGACATTTCTGAGATAGGGCCCCCATCCGATCTGCAGGCCCCAGCGCGGCGCGCCCTCGATCACATTGCCCGACACCAGCGTATCGGCCTCCGCCGCAATACCGATGCCGAAGCCGACCTCGTGCGCGTAGGGGCCTTTCAGCGTCAGGTTGCGCACGACATTGCCGGTGACGCTTGCGAGCCGGCCGCCTTCGTCGAAATTGGCGATCGAAATCCCGTTTGCCGCCCCGTCGATCATATTGGCGGATACGACCGCGCCTTCGAAGGCGAATTCGACATAGATCGCCGTCTCGCCCGAGCGCCGGCACTGATTGCTGCTGATCTGGATGTTCGAGGCCGAATTGGCGCGGATGGCGGTAAAGGCGCAGTCGGAAATCTGGTTGTTCACCACCATCACCCCATCGGCGCGAAAGACATTGATGCCGTTGCCGTTCTGACCGGTGCCGCCGTCATTGGCGCGGATGTTGGAAATCCGGTTGCCGGAGACGACCGTGCCGTCCTCCGCCTGTCTCCAACGATGCACGAGAATGCCACCATTGCCGCAATCCGAGACCGTATTTGCCACGATCGAAAGATTGGCGGAATCGACAGCGTAGAGGCCGGACTGGGCGGCGCCCGAAATGCGGCTGCGTTCGATCCGCCCGCCACAGCGCTCCAGCTGCAGGCCGTGTTTGCGGCTGCCGCCGATCTCGCAATTGTCGATCAGCACCTCGTCGACGCCGGTAAATTGCAGAAGCCCGCCGGCGTAGTCGCCGAGCCAGCGGTTGCCGCCGTCGATGACGAGATTGGAAAGCTCGATGCGCCTGATGTTTTCGGCTGCAAATAGATGGCCGTCGCCGGTATAGACGATCCGCGAGGCGCCGGGCACGCCTGAGATGCGGGTATTGTCGGGCAGGCTGAGGTTGGAGATCTTATAGGTGCCGGGCGGCAGGAAGACCGGCACGTTCTCGGCCGCCGCCTGTCTGATCATCTGCTCAAGGTTGCGGATTTTGCGGTCCCCAATTTCGGGAACGGCGCGATATTCCACCGCGTCGATCGTACCGCGGAGATCCGGCTGGCTGGCAGCCGTCAGCGGCGAGGCAAGCGTGCGCGATGTCCCGCCCGCAAGCGCGGAGGCGCCGAGAAAGAGAAGCATGTCGCGGCGAAAAGGCATTCCGGGCTCTCCTGTCATGACGCGCCCGTAGCAGAAAACGTGCCAGCCCGCCTGTCTTCTTTTGGCACAGGCCCGTCACATCAATCCGAAATTCTTGCTGGGACAGGGACCGACGGCAGGATCTCGCCGCTTATATTGGTGTGTTATTCACTCTTTCATTTAAGCAACCCGAAGGGAATGGAGACTACTTTGAAGGGAAAATAAATGGATGTTGCGGGCCTTCAGCCGCTGCGGGAGAATGGCGTTATGCACGAAGCGAGTGCCGGGCGATGGGAATCGCTCGATTCCCTGACGGCCGAAACACGGCGCTTCGTTGCCGCGACCGAAGCGATGATGGCGTCGACCGCCCATCACTTCTCGGAAGGCGTTGAGAACCTGCGCCTGAAGGCGATTATCCACGAACTTCCGGACTTCCTCTACGTCAAGGATCGTGACAGCCGCTTCGTCTTCGCCAACGCCGTCACGGCGGCCAGCCTCGGCCTCAGCGCCGAAGAGATCGCCGGCAAGCGTGATTTCGACCTGTTCGATTTCGAGGCGGCGCGCCGCCATTTCGATATCGAGCAGCAGATCATGGCGAGCGGCGTAGCCCGCATCGACATGGAGGAGACGGTCGTCCTTCCTGGCGCCGCCAAGCCGGTATGCCGGCTGACCTCGAAAATACCGCTGCGCAACGATCGCGGCGAGGTCGTCGGGCTGATCGGCGTTTCCCGCGATATCACCGAACGCAAGCTGCAGGAGGATCTCCATCGCGGCCAGGCGAAACTGCTCGAGATGATCGCCCGCAATGAACCGCTGCCGATGATCCTCGAAGCGCTGGTGCTGATGATCGAAGCCCAGCTGACGGGAATCGACGGCTCGGTTCTCCTGCTCGACGGCGAGGGCACCCGGCTTTATCACGGTGCGGCTCCCAATCTTCCCGGCGGCTATAGCCGGCTCATTGACGGTGTCACCATCGGCCCCAAGGTCGGCTCCTGCGGCACCGCCGCCTGGCGCGGCCAGCCCGTCATCGTCGAGGACGTGCTGAGCGATCCGCTGTGGGAGGATTTCCGCGCGCTGGTTGCGCCTTTCGGCTTTCGTTCCTGCTGGTCGACGCCGATCGCGACCTCGCAGAATAATGTGCTCGGCACCTTCGCCCTCTATTCCCGGGAGGTACGCCGTCCGACGGAGCATGAAATGAGGCTGCTGGCGCTCGCCACCCACATCGCCGGCATCGCCATCGAACGCAAGCGCGTCGACGATCGCATCCATTTCATGGCGCATCATGACGATCTCACCGGCCTGCCGAACCGCGCCTTTCTGAAGGAAAGGCTGGCCGGCATCCTCGACCAAGCCCGGCGCAACAATCGCAAGGTCACCGTCGCCTATATCGATCTTGATAATTTCAAGGAGGTCAATGACGGCCGCGGCCACGCCGCCGGCGACGAGGTGTTGAAGGAGATCGCCACCCGCATGGCCAACAGCATCCGTCCCTCGGATATGGTGGTGCGGCTCGGCGGAGACGAATTCCTCGTGGTGCTCGTCCACCAGTCGAGCCACGATGCCGGCATCACCCGCCGCCTTCGCGATCTGCAGAAGGCGATTACTCGGCCGATGCAAGGCGAGAGCGGTGAGATCATCATCACCTCGAGTATCGGCGTCGCCGCCTTTCCCGTGGACGGCTCCACCTCGGAAGAGCTTCTCGCCAATGCCGATCGCGCCATGTATCGCGCCAAGCAATTCGGCCGCAACACGCTGCAGCATCATGATGGCGACAGCAGCGGGGTCGGCATGCCGCGCGGCGAGCAGGAGGAGCTCCACCAGGCGATCACCGGGGATCAGCTGTTCCTGGAATATCAGCCGCAGGTCGATGTCGCCAGCGGCCGTATCACCGGCATCGAGGCGCTGGTCCGCTGGCACCATCCGGCAAAGGGCAGGGTGCCGCCCTTCGATTTCATTCCGCTCGCCGAAGAGACCGGCCTCATCGTTCCCCTCGGCCTCTGGGTCCTGAACGAGGCCTGCCGTCAGGCGCGCAGCTGGCAGGATATGGGCCTGGCGCCGCTGACGATCGCCGTCAATGTTTCGGCCAAGCAGTTCGCCGATCCGGATTTTGCCAGCCATGTCGCCGAGGCGCTGGAGCGCAACCGCCTGCAATCCCGCTGGCTGGAGCTCGAGGTCACCGAAAGCGTGGTGATGCACGATGCCGAGCGTGCGCTCGCCATGATGGAGCAGTTGAGGGCGCTCGGCGTGCGCCTGTCGATCGACGATTTCGGCGCCGGCTATTCCAGCCTTGCGGCACTGAAGACCTTTCCCTTCGACAGGCTGAAGATGGACCGTTCGCTGGTAGAGGCCCTGCCGGGCGACAAGACGGCGGTCGCCATCGCCTCGGCCGTGATCTCGCTGGCGCAGACGCTGAAGCTGTCGGTTCTCGCCGAAGGCGTCGAGACCGATGCCCAGATGGATTTCCTGCGGCAGGCTCACTGCGAGGAGGCGCAGGGCTACCGCTTCTCCAAGCCCGTCCTGCCGGAGGTGGTGCCGCTGTTGCTGCAGGCGCAGCTTCTCTGAACTTTTCCTAAGCCGGTCGCCAGCCGATCGTTGGTTTAGACTCGAATGATATTGAGACGCAAAGCGCTGACCACCGCCTGCGTTCTCGTCGTGCATCCCAGCTTCCTGATCACGCTGCCGATCTGGTTGTTGACCGCGTTTTCCGACAGGTCGAGAAGCTTCGCAATTTCGCTGCTCTTCCTGCCTCCGGCCGTCAGCCTCAGGCAGTCCAGCTCGCTCTGTGTAAACGCAACCGGCTTGTGTTTCTCGTTCAATGTCAGCTGTGACAGCCGATCATAGATGAGCGTCGCGATAAACAGGATCTTCGCCATTTTGACCATGCTGAAATTGCGGGGTCCCGAAATCGACAGGGCACCGCGTCCAGCCGCGGCGTCATGAACGGGGAAATAGGCGCCCCTTTCCATGCCGTACCGCCTGAACAACTCGATGACCGTGGACTTTTTGCCTTCTCCGCGATCGGTATTGATCGCCTCGACATCATAGTTGAATGGGCTGGTCGATCTCAGCATCCGCCGGATGACCGGACTGTCGACCATCAGGTTATGGGCGTCGTAGTAATCGACCATTTCCGCCGGCCAGTTGGTGATGATCTTCGTTGCGCCTATTTCGACGACGTCGACCGTAGGGAGCGTCATGATGAGGAAAGCCGTCATTCCCAGATCCTGGGTAAGACGCTTCATGTATTTGAACACTTCGTAATGCGTCTTGAAGCCTGCAGCGACTTCCTCAATTCGATTGAACTCGGCCTCGAGCGGCATGTCTTCTCCGATCGCCCTTCGCATCCGGCGCTTGGCGCTGATGTGTCCTCTGATCCGCTCGTATCGAAGTCGATTCTGCACGCTCGAAGGACGGTGAAATATGCACCGGCACAGGAAAAACGAAAAGGCTTTTGGCTGCCGGGAACAGGCGGGCGGCTGTTGATTAACAAAGAGTAAACCGATCTTCGAACTATTCTCGGCGGGCGGAGGCTAGAAAACACTGGCATCACGCTCGAAATCCTTCCCGGAAGATCGGTTGCGGAACCCGAGCGTCGACCCAAGCCACTGATTATAATTTATTATTTTTCAGAACGGTTCGCTGGTCAGGCATTCTGCTCCGCGACAGCTCGGTTAAAGGAAGCTTAAAGAATTTATCGGATTTTATTTCCGGGGTGCCCGTCCAGCGCAAGCCCGCGGTGGGTGGCGGCAGTCATGCGCTCGATTTGAGCGAGGGGGAACAGCATGAAGAAGATAGGATTCGGCTTCGGTTCGGATGCCAAGGCCGTGCTTTCAGCGATGAGCAGGTCGCAGGCCATCATCGAATTCGACCTTACCGGCAAGATTCTCACGGCCAATGCCAATTTCTGTGCCGCCCTCGGTTACGAATTGTCTGAGATTGTTGGCCAGCATCACCGGATGTTCGTCGAGCCGGCAGAAGCCTCGTCGGGCGATTATCGCGAGTTCTGGGCGAGGCTCAACCGAGGCGAGTTCGATCAACGCCAGTACAAACGCATCGGCAAGGGCGGCAAGGAAATCTGGATCGAAGCCTCCTACAATCCGGTTTTCAGCGGCGGGAAACCCTACAAGGTGGTGAAGTTCGCGACCGATATCACCAAGCAAAAGCTGCAGAGCGCCGAGGATGCCGGCAAAATAAGCGCCCTGTCGCGCGCTCAGGCGGTTATCGAATTCACACCGAAGGGCGAGATTCTGACGGCGAACGAGAATTTCCTGTCGGCGCTCGGTTATCAGCTTGCCGAGATCCAAGGGCGCCACCATTCGATGTTTTGCGACAGCGCTTACGTTAACAGTGACGATTACCGGCGGTTCTGGACGCGCCTGTCAGGTGGCGAATTCGTGGCGGATGAGTTTCTGCGCATCGGCAAGGGCGGCAGAAAGGTCTATATCCAGGCCTCCTACAACCCGATCTTCGATATGAACGGCAAGGTGTTCAAGGTCGTCAAGTTCGCGACGGACGTGACCGCCCGCGTCAACAACGTCGATCAGCTGGCGGCGTCCCTGATGGCGCTTTCCGGCGGTGATCTGACCCAGGAAGTCGCAACTCCATTCATTCCGACGCTGGAAAAAATCCGGACCGACTTCAACGCCGCCGTCGGCAAGCTGCGCGCAGCGATGCAGGCCGTGGCCGAAAACGCAACCGGCATCGCGGCCGGAGCTCAGCAGGTTCGTTCCGCCTCGGACGATTTGTCGAAGCGCACGGAACAGCAGGCGGCCTCTGTCGAGGAAACCGCAGCCGCCCTTGAGGAGATCACCACAACCGTCTCCGATTCCAGCAACCGCGCTCAGGAGGCCGGCCAGCTGGTGCGGAGGACCCGCGAGAATGCCGAGCGCTCCGGCGCGGTTGTCCGCAACGCCGTCGAAGCCATGGGCAAGATCGAAACATCGTCGGCCGAGATCGGCAATATCATCGGCGTGATCGACGAAATCGCGTTTCAGACCAATCTGTTGGCGCTGAACGCCGGCGTCGAGGCGGCACGCGCGGGCGATGCCGGCAAGGGTTTTGCCGTAGTCGCACAGGAAGTTCGCGAGCTGGCTCAGAGATCGGCCAAAGCGGCGAAGGAGATCAAGGAGCTGATCAGCGCCTCCAACGAGCACGTGAAGAGCGGAGTGAGCCTGGTCGGGGAGACCGGCAAGGCTCTGGAAGAAATCGTCGCTCAGGTTCAGCAGGTCAACGGCAATGTTCTGGCAATCGTCGAAAGCTCCAAGGAGCAGGCGACGGGATTGAAGGAAATCAACACCGCGGTTAACACCATGGATCAGGGTACGCAGCAAAATGCGGCCATGGTCGAGGAATCGACGGCCGCCGCCCACAGCCTCGCCAAGGAGGCCGACGCGCTCTTCCAGCTGCTGGGGCAGTTTAACATCGGAAGCGGGGGCTTGCGCCAATCACGCCCCGCCGTGGCAACCGCGGCTTCCAGACCCATTCCATCGGCACCGCGTGCAATGGCCGCGAAGGTGAGCGCGGCCTTCCACGGCAATACGGCAGTCGCCGGCGGCGATTGGGAGGAGTTCTGAGGCGCGCGGAGACTCCGCCTCATTTCATGAGCTTGCCGATCGTCTCGATCTCATTCGTCCACAGGCCTGCCGCATAATCCCGCGGCAGCCGCGCCAACTGCGCGGCATCGTCGATGCCGGTGGAAAAATCGCCGCCGCGATAGGGGCCGAGCACGAAAACCTCCGTTCCGGCATCCTGCATCCGGTTGAGAAAGCGGTCCGGCCAGCCCCACAGCCAAGGCGCGATATTGATCGGCACCAGCATCATCCGATGCTTGCAGGCCTCGGGCAGGAGGCCGGTCCAGCCATAGCCGATATAGCCGAACAGGCAGCCCTTCAGGCTTTTGCGCGAGGCGGTTTTGATATCCGGTGCGAGCCGGCCGAGAACGTCGATCGGCTCGTCGCCGCCATAGACGATGATGCCGGCCCGCTGTGCCGCCGGAAGCGCGTTCAGCACGGCGGCGAGCTTTTCCCCCTCGGACGGATCGCGGCTCTTGATGTTGATGAGAAAGCGCCGATCTGGAAAGGTCGAAAGTACTTGCGCCAGCGTCGGCATCATGCCGATGCCCTGGCCGCGAAAGGGAAAGGTCTTGCCGCCGTCGGCGGTATAGCCGTATCCGATGTCGAGCCTTCTCATTTCAGCCATCGAATGCTTGCGGGTCACGCCGTGCCCGTCGGTGCGGCAGTCGAGCGTCCAGTCGTGAAAGACGGCGAATTCGCCGTCCGTTGTCGGATGCACGTCCATCTCGACGACATCTGCGCCGGCGGCGAAGCCCGCCTGCATCGAGGCAATAGTGTTCTCCAGATAGTCGTGTTTCGGCGGCAGCATGCGGCTCGCCGTGCAGGTGTCGTTCTTCAGGTCGGTCTCGTCGAACCGTTGGGCGATGCCGCGATGAGCGAGCAGCACCGGCTTTCCCGGCCGATGCTCGGCAATGCGGCTGGCATTGTTGAGATAAATGCCGGCGGCCGCGAGCGCGATCGCCGCCGCGCAATAGAAAAGCTTCCTGCCCATCTCTTTGCTCCTCATGATTGCATCGACGAAGGCAACAGCTAGAAAGCGATTCTGGTTGTTCTTGGGCTGTTTTCCGGCTTTTCTATGCGCGGGATTATTCGCCGGAAAGGATTGGGACCGCTATGGAACGACAGGACGACGAGCTCATTCATTTCGAAGCGCAGGGGGCGGCCCCGCTGCCATTGGCTGCTGTCGAAGGCCATGTCGGGCGCGCAGGCGCCCGCATCTGGTATGCGAGCTACGGCACAGGCCCTGCCGTCATTCTGCTGCATGGCGGCCTCGGCCATAGCGGCAACTGGGGCTACCAGGTCCCGGCGCTCCTTGCCAGTGGCCGCCGTGTCGTGCTGATCGATAGCCGCGGCCATGGACGAAGCACCCGCGATGTCAGTCCCTACAGCTATGAGCTGATGGCTGCCGACGTGTTGGCGGTGATGGACGAACTGCGGCTGGAAACGGCGGCGTTCGTCGGCTGGAGCGATGGCGCCTGCATCGCGCTGATCCTCGCCATGACGGCGCCGTCGCGTGTCGAGGGCGTCTTCTTCTTCGCCTGCAACATGGATCCGAGCGGCACGCTGGAATTCGTTCCGACCCCGGTCATCGACCGATGTTTCGCTCGCCACGCCAAGGATTATGCGGCATTGTCCGCCACGCCGGACGATTTCAATTCCTTCGTCGAGGCGGTCAGCCTGATGATGCGGACCGAGCCGAATTATGGGGCGGCCGACCTCGGCCGCATCGGCGTTCCGGTCGCGATCGTGCTCGGCGAACACGATGAATTCATCAAGCCCGAGCATGCCGAATATCTTGCCGGCAGCATCCCGGACGCTCAGATGATCTACCTGCCCGGCGTCAGCCATTTCGCGCCACTGCAGCGGCCGGCGGAGTTCAACGCCGCGATTTTATCCTTTCTCGACGGGATCAGGTGATGACAATCGCTTCCTCTGGCCCCGCGCCCGTTTCCCGCTATCTCTTGCATCATGAGAGCTGATGCGCTGCTTTATCCCGCCCCGGAAGGGCTCTATTGCCCGGAAGGCGGCTTTTACGTCGATCCGGTGCGGCCTGTCGAACGGGCGCTCGTCACCCATGGCCATTCCGACCACGCCCGGCCGGGGCATGTGAACGTGCTAGCCACCCGTCAGACGCTCGACATCATGCGCCTGCGTTATGGCGAGGGCTTCTGCGCCAGCGAGCAGATAGCCGATTTCGGCGAAGAGCTGGGGATCAATGGCGTCAAAGTGAGTTTTCACCCCGCCGGCCATGTGCTCGGCTCGGCTCAGATCGCCATCGAGAGGAACGGCACCCGCATCGTCGTCTCCGGCGATTACAAGCGCCGCCCAGACCCGACCTGCGCGCCCTATGTGCCGGTCGCCTGCGATGTCTTCATCACCGAGGCGACCTTCGGCCTGCCGGTTTTCCATCATCCAGATCCGATCGACGAGACCGGCAAGCTGCTGGCCTCGCTCCGGCAATTTCCGGAGCGCACCCATCTCGTCGGCGCCTACGCGCTCGGCAAGGCCCAGCGCGTCATCCGGCTGCTGCGCGATGCCGGTTATGCCGAGCCCATCTATATCCACGGCGCCATGGAAAAGCTCTGTGATTACTATGTCGGCCAAGGAATAGATCTCGGCGAGCTGCAGCCCGCCACGATCGAAAGCCGCGACAAATCCACCTTCCGGGGCGCCGTCGTCATCGGCCCGTCCTCGGCCTTCGCCGACCGCTGGGCGCGACGCTTCAACGAGCCGCTGCCGGCTTTCGCCTCCGGCTGGATGATGGTGCGCCAACGCGCCAAACAGCTCGGCGTCGAACTGCCGCTCGTCATCTCCGATCATTGCGACTGGCCGGAACTGACCGAAACGATCCGCGAACTGAATCCGGCTGAAGTCTGGGTAACCCATGGCCGCGAGGAGGCGCTGGTGCGCTGGTGCCACCTGCAGGGTATCAAGGCGAAACCGTTGCATCTCGTGGGCTATGAGGATGAGGCGGATTGAGATGAGCCGGAGAACGCGTCAAAACCCCTCCCCAACCCCTCCCCACAAGGAGGAGGGGCTTAACCTGCCGCTCCGTCCAGCCACAAAATCATCGCCGCAAACGCTGTGGTTGAAAGAAGGCGGGGCAGTGCCGCGCGTTAGCCCCTCCCACCTGTGGGGAGGGGTTGGGAAGGGGTCTTCTCCTCGCAAAGTTGGGGAGGAATTTTCTCCCGGAATGCGGAGGCCCGCATGAAAGCCTTCGCCGACCTCCTCGACCGCCTGGTCCTGACCCCCAGCCGCAACGGCAAGCTCAAGCTGCTCACCGATTATTTCCGCGATACGCCCGACCCGGACCGCGGCTACGGCCTTGCCGCCATCGCCGGCACGCTCGAAGTGCGCGACGTCAAGCCTGCTATGCTGCGCGACCTGGTGCTGGAGCGCATGGACGAGGTGCTGTTCCATTATTCCTACGACTATGTCGGCGATCTCGCCGAAACCATTTCGCTCGTCTGGGACAATGAGCGGGACATAGACCGCTCGGCCCTGGCTCAGCCGCGCCTGGGTGAGGTCGTCAAGCGCATGAACGCGCTCGGCCGCACCGAAGTGCGCGCCTATGTCCGCGATCTGCTCGACCGGCTGGATTCCTCCGGCCGTTTCGCCTTCATCAAGCTGACGACCGGCGCGTTGCGCATCGGCGTTTCCGCCCGTCTTGCCAAACAGGCGCTGGCCGATCTCGGCGGCAAGGACGTCACCGAGATCGAGACTCTCTGGCACGGCCTGCAGCCGCCTTACGAGACGCTGTTCCAATGGCTGGCGGGCGGCGGCGACAAACCGGCGCTGGCGACACCGGCGATCTTCCATTCCGTCATGCTCGCCAATGCCGTGGAGGAGGGAGACCTGGCAGGTCTCGACCCGGCCGACTACGCCGCCGAGTGGAAATGGGACGGCATCCGCGTCCAGCTGTCGCGCTCCGGCGACAGGCGGAAGATCTATTCCCGCTCCGGCGACGACATTTCGGGCGCTTTTCCCGATATTCTTGAGGCGATCAATTTTTCCGGCGTCGTCGACGGTGAGCTGCTTGTCGGCGGCACCGCCCGCTCCAACAGCCCGACCCGCACCTTCTCCGACCTGCAGCAGCGCCTGAACCGCAAGACGGTGACGGCGAAGATGCTCGACGATTATCCTGCCTTCATCCGCGCCTACGACCTGCTCTTCGACGAGGACGAGGATATTCGCGGCCGAACCTATGTCGATCGCCGCGAGCGCCTTTCCGATATCATCGACCGCGCCCCCCACGACCGATTCGACCTCTCGCCGCTCGTGCCTTTCTCCTCATGGGAGGAGCTCGATGCTCTGCGTGCGGCCCCGCCTGATCCGGTGATCGAGGGCGTGATGATCAAGCGGCGCGACAGCATCTACCAGGCCGGCCGCATGAAAGGCCCCTGGTTCAAGTGGAAGCGCAACCCCTACAATGTCGATGCGGTGTTGATGTATGCCCAGCGCGGCCACGGCAAGCGCTCCAGCTATTATTCCGATTTCACCTTCGGCGTCTGGGCCGATGACGCGGACGGCGAACAGCTGGTGCCGGTCGGAAAGGCCTATTTCGGTTTCACCGATGCCGAACTCGAACTGCTCGACAAGTTCGTGCGCAACAACACCACCGAACGTTTCGGCCCGGTACGGGCCGTCCGCGCCGACCGGGATTTCGGCTTCGTCGTCGAGGTGGCCTTCGAGGGCATCAACCGCTCGACGCGGCACAAATCGGGGGTCGCCATGCGCTTCCCGCGCATAGCCCGCCTTCGCCCCGACAAACCTCCTTACGAGGCCGACCGGCTGCGCACGCTGATCGCCATGATCGATGCGAAGCCGGAGTGACCCGAGGCATGTCCCCAACGCTTGCAGCGGCTTGGGAAAGTCATCGGCCGGCCCACCTACTCGTCCCAGGGGATGATTTGAAGATCCGGCCACAGTTTACGCCAGCGCGCGATCTTCCTTTCATAGATCTCCCGGCCAATCTGTTTCTTGTTGGCGCGGACGAGCGGCGCTAATAGATCGGACAAGCCGTAGGGCGCGTATAGATCCAGCCTCTTGTCCACCGGCCGAATGCCGACGGCGGCAGCCGTTGTCGGAAAGGTGGTGATCGCATTATCCGTGGATGTGTAGGGCATAATCACATGCCCGAATTTTTGCCCATACCAAAGATGAACTCTCGCCTGGTTCTTCACATCGATCCAGACAGGCAGATCGGAGAATAAGCTCCGGATACGGGCCGAGTGGTCTGCTTCCGCGCTTTCGGACAGGTCATTGTCATCGAAATAGACAAGATCGATGTCATCGATGCCGTGATCGTGGACGAAGTCGAAGGCGTGGTTCCACACCGTCTGGGCGATCGCTCCGGCGACAAGGCGCCCATCGGGCAAGTCGATTTCGTCCCAGCGTTCGAGCACTGTCGAGAGCAGCGGACTCTTCGAAATGATGGCCTGGAGTTCCATCTGCGGCTTCGGCATTGATTCCCTATTTCGCTTACGATCGGACTTCCGGTGCAGATTGTTGCGATAGGCTTTGCGTTGCAACCTGTGCAACAATGACGCAGGGCAATATTTTCAACATCATGTGTATTGGCGGCATCGGTTTTCCGATGCAAATCTGGCGTGCCGGGGAAATGATTTGGGTGCCGCGTCATGAGCTCGCATGAACAAAATTCCTTTTTCCGCCAACGCCGCGCCGTGCTGGCGGGGCTTGCCGGCGCGCTCGCCCTGCCGCGCATGGCGACCGCCTTCGATGTCCCCGACGAGCCGCGCCTTGCCAAGCACGACTATGCCGCGGTCCGCCGCCGCTTCCGCACGAAACTCCTGCAGAAGGGGCCGGCGCCGGATAAATACGAACCGCTGACCGCGCCTGCCGACGCCGAGAAGATTTTCTACCGCTCCGGCTATGGCGGCGAGCTCGAACTGGTGGCATGGGTTTCCCGGTACAAACGCGAGCGCACTGCCAAGCCGGCCGTGCTCTTTCTGCATGGCGGCAATGCCATGGGCATCGGTCACTGGCAGCTGATGAAGCCCTACATGGATGCCGGCTATGTCGTGATGATGCCGTCGCTGCGCGGCGAAAACGGCCAGAGGGGCAATTTCTCCGGCTTCTACGATGAGGTCGACGATGTGCTTGCCGCAACCGAGCGCCTGGCGCATCTGCCGGGCGTCGATTCCGGGAGGCTGTTCATCGCCGGCCATAGCATCGGCGGCACGCTGACCATGCTGACGGCGATGAGCAGCCAAAAATTCCGCGCCGCCGCGCCGATTTCGGGCAATCCCAACGCCTTCCGTTTCTTCAGCCGCTATCCGCAGGACATCCGCTTCGACGACAGCAATGCGCATGAATTCGAGGTGCGCTCGGCGCTCTGTTACGCCCACAGCTTCAAATGCCCCATCCGGGTCGTCCACGGTACGGAAGAGTCGCATTTCAACGACCGCGCCGATCTGCTCGCCCGCCGCGCCCGCGCCGCCGGCGTCCATATCGAGACCGACACCGTCGCCGGCAACCACACCTCGGCGTTGCCGGCCGAGATCGAACAGAGCATCCGCTTCTTCCACGGGGTGGCGGCGTAAGCTCTGCCGCCGGCGGAACAGCCATAGTCGTGCATTGCGACGAACGCCAGCCTCGCACCAGCCGCGAATGCAATCGTCGCGCCAGAATATCGCTGTCTCGCCGATCGTTGACTAGGGTGGTCCCATGAATTTTCTGCACCGGGTTTTCCCGATTGCCGGGCTTATGATTGCTGTCGCGCCGCTCAGCGGCTGCAACATCCTGATCCCCGATGTCGCTGCCGATTCGCCCGCCCGCTTCGTCCAGGAAACCTCGCCGGTCTTCTATCAGCCGCCGGGCGTCGATCCGCGCCGGGTGCGGCCGATTCCCGATCAGCCGGTGCCGCAGACGCGCGAGCTTTACAAGACCCAGTTCCACCAGACCTACGGCCTGCCGCTCACCAATCCCGTGCATATGGCGATGTATGGCGAGCAGCGCGCCGAGGACTTCACTCTGCCGGCGATCCCGGTCAGCCGGATCCAGCCGCAATTCCTGCGTCAGGAGGTCGACTATCAGACGACCGAGCGCCCCGGCACCATCGTCGTCGATACCAAGGCGCGTTTCCTCTATTTGGTCGAGGCTAACGGCAAGGCGATGCGCTACGGCGTCGGCCTCGGCCGCGACGGCTACGCCTGGTCGGGCCGCGGCGTCATTCAGTGGAAGCAGAAATGGCCGCGCTGGACGCCGCCGGTCGAAATGGTCTCGCGCCAGCCGGAAGTCCGCGCCTTTTCGGCGGAAAACGGCGGCATGAATCCCGGGCTTCAGAACCCGCTCGGCGCGCGCGCCATGTATATCTTCAAGGACGGCCAGGATACACTCTATCGCATCCACGGCACGCCCGACTGGCAGTCGATCGGCAAGGCGACATCGTCGGGCTGCGTGCGCATGCTGAACCAGGATGTCGTCGATCTCTACGACCGGCTTCCTGCCAAGGCCGAGATCGTTGTGATGTAGCGCTGCAACAGCGCTCTTCATATCGTCGGCTCCGGCCGGAACACGTCTGCGTGAAGCTATGGTTTATTTGGCGCAAGCCGATAGATTTCTTGATGTCGTTATTCCAGCATTCCCGCATCAAAAGGAAATCAGTCCCGCGTCATGAGTTCCGATAGACATCTTTCCCGCCGCAGCTTTCTTTCCCTTTCGGCTCTGACGGCAGCCTCCGCGCTCACCGGCTGCGCCTCCTCCGCCAACACCGTGACATCCGGCGACACGTCGATCATCTACCGCTCGCCCATGCGCCTGTTCCAGTCACCGGGAGCGTCGAGCGTGCCGAGCGGTCCGGAGCTTGCCGTCATGTACGGACCCGTCGAGGACGGCGGCTTCCTCATTCCCGCCGTTCCCTATGAGGAGATCGATCCGCGCTACTATCGCCAGCGTGTCCTCGATCCCACCGGCCAGCCGCCTGGCACCATCGTCGTCGATACGCCGTCGCGTTTCCTCTATCTCGTCCAGGCCGACGGCATGGCGATGCGCTACGGCGTCGGCATCGGTCGTGAGGGCTTCGCCTGGCAGGGATCGGGCGTCATCCAGTGGCGTCAGAAATGGCCGCGTTGGAAGCCGCCGAACGAGATGGTTGCCCGCCAGCCGGAACTGGTCAAATATTCGATCGAGAACGGCGGCATGGAACCGGGCCTGAAGAACCCGCTCGGCGCCCGCGCCCTCTATATCTTCTCGAACGGCGAGGACACGCTCTATCGCCTGCACGGCAACCCCGACTGGCGCTCGATCGGCAAGGCCGTCTCCTCGGGCTGCGTCAGGCTCTTGAACCAGGATATCATCGATCTCTACGACCGCGTTCCGACAAAGGCGCCGATCGTCGTCTGGCAGTGACGCCGCCGGGGCGGTCGCCAGTCGGCCGCCTCTGCTCACCGCTCGGAAAAGTTTTATTTTCGATTTAGCATTGCTTAATTCGGTAAAAGGCCTACATGGTGCCTATCGAATATGCTCGTGACCTTTGTCCATGCGCCAACGCGCGCTTCGTCAGATCTCCTCTCAGCATCGATATTTCCCGCGGATATTCTGCCACGGGTGCACTCAAACGGTTGAAAAGGAAATCGTTATGAATTCAGGCGTAGTCAAATGGTTCAATGGCACCAAAGGTTTCGGTTTCATTCAGCCTGATGACGGCTCCACGGACGTTTTCGTCCATATTTCGGCAGTCGAGCGCGCTGGCATGCGCGAACTCACCGAAGGCCAGAAGGTCCGCTACGATCTGGTCCGCGACAAGCGTTCCGGCAAGAGCGCGGCCGACAACCTTCAGGCCGCATGATTGTCATTCGCCTTGGCTGACCACAGATTGCGGCGCGTTGACCACGGATGTACTGGCAGCGCGCTGACCATCAAAGGCAGCTTGGTGGCTGGAATGACTGGAAGAGGTCGGGTTCAAGCCCGGCCTTTTGTTTTGAAGTTGAGCAGCCGAAGAGTCGAGGGACGCAGAATGAGCAGACCAAGCTACAAGGTCGGCG
The DNA here is from genome assembly GCF_050587665.1 of Rhizobium sp. Nf11,1. NCBI lineage: Bacteria > Pseudomonadati > Pseudomonadota > Alphaproteobacteria > Hyphomicrobiales > Rhizobiaceae > Rhizobium > Rhizobium sp. Nf11,1. The sequence goes on from NZ_JBOBHU010000008.1 coordinate 126,788, forward strand.
ACATGATCGTGCTGAAGTCCGGCCTGACCCGCACGGCAAAGGCAGACAAGCGGTGCCGGATCGCCAGCATCCTGCCCAACGATCACGGGCACGTGCAATATCGCGTTCAGTTCACCGGCGAGAATTTCGAGCGCCGCATCACCGATGACGATATCGACATCGGGGAATCGCCACGGGCGGCGTCACTTGAGGCGGCCGCCAAAGCCGATGATGCCGAGCCGTGGCTGAAATTTTCGGGAATCCGCATGGGCAAGTAGCCCGCCGTTTTTTATCATATGACAGCGGCCTCGCCGCCGACAGGAAGGATATTCGTTTGCAGGTACTCGTTAGGGATAACAATGTCGATCAGGCGTTGCGCGTGCTTAAGAAAAAGATGCAGCGCGAGGGGCTTTTTCGGGAAATGAAAGCGCGCAGCGCTTATGAGAAGCCGTCGGAGAAGCGTGCCCGCGAAAAGGGGGAGGCCGTTCGCCGCCAGCGCAAACTTGCCCGCAAGAAGCTGCAGCGCGAGGGCCTGTTGCCGGCGCCGAAGAAGGCTGTCCGCGCTCGCTGATCCGGCCGTGGCATGCCGGCCCTAATGTCACGGGCCGGTCGACACATCTCGGCCTTGTGGAAGTACGTCCCGGCCGTAAAATGATGTTGGCATCCGAAATGCAAGGATCAAACGCCGACACTACCCGAGAAAGGGGGCACATGACCGCCACCAAGGGAGAATTCTTCAACCCCGCCAAGCTTTCGTCTCGCGACAAGGCCGAAGCGACCGATCACACGGCCCGCGCCATCATTGCCGCCGAGGCATCGGCGCGTGACAAGAAGACGGAGAAGCTGAGGGCGCTTCGTCTGCAGCAGGCGGCCGAGGACGCGGATGCCGCACCTGCGCCTGCAAAAAAGCGCCGCACGACGGCGAAGGCCGCCACTCGGCGGTCCTGATCCCGCCGCAGACGTCATACCGGCTTGGGGCAGGGGCTTTCAGCCGTCGCCGGCCCGGCCGAGATTGGCCCGCAGCCGATGCAGCATGTCGCGCATCTCGGCCATTTCCTCGATCGTGCAGCCGGCGGCTTTTCCGATCGCCGTCATGATCGTATCGACCTCCGACTTCATCGCTTCGCCTTTCGGCGTCAGCGACACGATCACCTGTCGCTCGTCGCGCAGATCGCGGATGCGCTTGATCAGCCCGCTCTGCTCCAGCCGTTTCAACAGCGGCGACAGCGTGCCGGAATCGAGGTCCAACTGCTCGCCGATCGTCTTCACCGGTAGGGCGCTGCGTTCCCACAGCACCAGCATTACCAGGTATTGCGGATAGGTGAGGCCGACCCTGTCGAGGATCGGTTTATAGGCGCGGGTAAAAGCATGCGCCGTCGCGTAGACGGCGAAGCACAGCTGCTTTTCCAGCCGCTTCTCTTCCTCAGGTATCTCCATCGTCTTTACCGTTTGCGCATTCATATCCGTCATCCCCGAGGCCGCGATTGTCCTCTTTCCATTTGCGAAATGCAATTTGCAAAATTAACTTGCGTGCAATTTAATTGTGCGATAGTAAAACTCCAACCCGATCGAAGGGCCAACCAAAGGAGATCGTCATGCCTATTCTCTATACGACCAAAGCCTCTGCCACCGGCGGCCGCGCCGGCCGTGCCGTTTCCGAAAACGGCGTTCTGGACGTGACACTGACCGTTCCCAAGGAACTCGGCGGTGATGGCGCGACCGGCACCAATCCCGAACAGCTCTTCGCTGCCGGCTACTCCGCCTGCTTCCTCGGTGCCTTGAAATTTGTTGCAGGCCAGCAGAAGGTCAAGATTCCGGAAGAGACGACCGTCTCCGCCAAGGTCGGCATCGGCCCGCGCGAAGACGGCACCGGCTTCGGCATCGAAGTAGCGCTGACGGTCGATATCCCCGGCCTCGACCGCGAAACCGCCGAAAAACTTGCTGCCGCGGCCCACATCGTCTGCCCCTACAGCCACGCCATGCGCACCTCGACCGAAGTTCCGGTCACCGTCGCCTGATCACGGCGATTCAGCGCCTTGGAATTGCCCCTCACCCTAACCCTCTCCCCGTTCTGAAGGGGGGAGGGGACGTGCCCTGCGAAAGGTCGGCTTGGGACGGAGAGGTTGCGGCATATCCCTTCTCCGCGTCAAAATGGGGAGAAGGTGCCGGCAGGCGGATGAGGGGCAGGTCGCCCTAATCGCCCGTCGCCCGTCCACTTTGACGCGGCCGGCCCGATGCCTCAGCCGGCTTCGGCGCTTCCACCGTCACCCCCGACAGCGCCTGCAGATCCTGCCGCAGCCGTAGAACGCCGCCGCCCGGCAATTCATCGTCGAGGGCCGCATGCGTGCTTTCCCAGATCGGCAGTGCTCTTGCCAGTACCGCCTTGCCTTCTGCGGTAAGGCTGAGCAGCCGGCCGCGCCTATCCTTGGGGTTCTCCACCACTGCCACCCAGCCCCTGCGCTGTAAGGGCTTCAGCGCCGCCGTCAGCGTCGTCTGGTCCATGGCGAGCAGGGCGGCGACCGGCCCCATCGGCGGCGGTTCCGGCCGGTTCAGCGACATCATCAGGGAAAACTGCCCGTTGGTGAGGCCGGCCGGCCGCAGCGCATCGTCGAACAGCCGGGCAAGCGCGCGTGCCGCGCGCTGCACATGCAGACAGAGGCAGGTGTCGCGCACCATCAGCGTCGTCGAAAAGGGAATCTCGATCGAATTTGACATGCTCATTTTATATTGATATCAATGTAATTAGTCAAGGAGAAGGGGATGAGCCGGCTCGCCGGCAGCGCCGGAGGAGGGCGCATTTCATGCAGAACGAAGTTGTTTCCCGTGAGGAATGGCTGGAGGCCCGGCGTGCCCTGCTCTTGAAGGAAAAAGAGGCGACGAAGCTGCGCGACAGCATCAACGCCGAGCGCATGGCGCTGCCTTGGGTGAAGGTCGACAAGGACTATGTCTTCGAAACGCCCGAGGGAAAGAAATCGCTCGCCGATCTCTTCGATGGCCGCAGCCAGCTTCTGATCTATCATTTCATGCTCGGTCCCGACTGGCAGGCCGGCTGCCCCGGCTGCTCCTTCCTGTCGGATCACGTTGATGGCGCGCTGCCGCATCTCAACCATCACGACGTCACCTGGGTGGCCGTTTCGCGTGCTCCGCTCGACAAGATCGCCGCCTACAAAAGGCGCATGGGCTGGAAATTTCCCTGGGTCTCGTCCTTCGGCAGCGATTTCAATTTCGATTATCACGTCTCTTTCAGTCCGGAGGACCTTGCCAAAGACAAGGTCTTCTACAATTTCACTTCTATCGAGCCGGCTGAGGCGCATGACGAACTGCCGGGCCTCAGCGCCTTCTACCGCAACGACAAGGGCGAGGTCTTTCATACCTATTCGAGCTACGCCCGTGGCCCGGAGGAACTGATCGGCACCCTGATGATCCTCGACCGCGCGCCGAAGGGCCGCAACGAGGAGAGCACGATGAATTTCGTACGCCGCCATGATGAATATGAGGATGCTCCGAAGACATCGTCCTGCTGTCACTGAGCCATCAAACATCTGGGATATCGTCATTCGAAGGGAGGAGAGCATGATGAAGGCCGCCGAAGTACTGAAAGAGCATTCCTTTTTGGAAAGACTTGTCGGCGACTGGAGCGTCACCGCACCCGAGATGTCCGACGGCCACGACTGGACGGAGACCGTCCGCTCCCTTCACGGCATCTGGTTCGTCGCCGAAGGGACCGGCCATATGCCCGACGGTAAGCCGGCCACCACGATCCTGACGCTCGGCTACAACGCCGAGAAGGGCAAATATGTCGGCAGCTGGATCGGCAGCATGATGGACTATATGTGGGTCTATGAGGGCGAGGTCGACGCCTCCGGCAATGTTCTCGACCTCTATACCACTGGACCCGACTTCAGCGGCGATGGCCTTGCCGATTACCGCGAGCAGATCACCTTCATCGACGACAATCACCGCACTTTCACCTCCAGCGCCAAGCAGGAGGACGGCTCGTGGAAGCAGTTCATGGAAGCGCATTACATCCGCAAAATCTGACAATCACGACGCCCCAAGCGAAAAGGCGGCGTCAGAAGAGGGAGAGCATGATGTCCAAGACGCATGGAAAGTTCATTTGGTGTGAGCTGATGACATCAGACACCTCAGCCGCCGCAAAATTCTACAGCTCCGTCGTCGGCTGGACCACCTCGGACATGCAGGTGGAGGGCATGCCGACCTATACGATCTTCGAGGCGAACGGCATCGGGGTCGCCGGCCTGATGGAGTTTCCGGCCGAGCTCGAAGGCCAAGGCATCCCGCCGAACTGGACGGGCTATGTCGGCGTCGACGACGTCGACCAGATGGCAAAGGATTTCGCCGCCAATGGCGGGACGGTGCGCCGGCCGCCGCAAGACATCCCGACCGTCGGCCGCTTTGCCGTCGTCGCCGACCCGCACGGCGCCGTCATTTGCATCATGACGCCGGCGCCGATGGAACAGACCTGGCCGGAACTCGCCCCCGACGCGCCCGGCAACATCGGCTGGCACGAACTCTATGCCGGCAACGGCAAAGAGGCGCTGGACTTCTATTCCAAGCGATTCGGTTGGACGAAGGACAGCGAGATGGATATGGGGCCGATGGGCGTCTATTACCTCTTCTCCCATGACGGCCGGCAGATCGGCGGCATGATGACCAAGCCCGACAGCGTGCCCATGCCCTGCTGGAGCTACTATTTCATCGTCCCCGCCATCGACGCGGCGATCGAACGCGTCACATCGGGCGGCGGCAAGGTCGTCAACGGCCCGATGGAAGTCCCCGGCGGCAGCTGGATCATCCAGGCCACCGATCCCCAGGGCGCCTTCTTCTGCCTGGTGGCGCCGAAGCGGTAGGTTTTCGCAGTTGCGATCTGCAATGGGCCCCTCATCCGCCTGCCGGCACCTTCTCCCCGCTTGCGGGGAGAAGGGATGTGCCGCGACCTCTCGTTCCCTCACCGGCCTCTCGCAGGGCACGTCCCCTCTCCCCGTTTGAACGGGGAGAGGGTTAGGGTGAGGGGCAGCCTCTTGCGAGGCATCCCACAATCACCTCACGACAGAAGCAAAAAACCCCTCCGGGCTCTCCACCTCCACCAGCCGCTTCTTCTCGATCAGCCAGAAGCGGTTTCCCACTGCCCGCACGAAACTGCGGTCGTGCGATACCAGCAGGCAACTCGCCTCCTGCGCTATCAACTCGTTTTCCAGCGCCTCCTGGCCTTCAATGTCCAGATGGTTGGTAGGCTCGTCGAGCAGATAGAAGTTCGGCTCCGTCAGCCTGAGCACCAGCATGCCGAGCCGTGCCTTCTGGCCGCCGGAAAGCTGCCCGATCGGTTTCGCCTGCATATCGATCGTCATGCCGGCCCCGGCGAGCAACGCCCGCGCCCGCTGGTCGCCGACATCGAAGCGGCGGATGATCATGCCGATCGGCGTATCCTTGTCGGCAAGATCGGCAAGCGCCTGGTCGCCATAGCCGAGAACCAGTGATGGCGTCGCCTTGATCCCATCCGGCCCGGTCCCCGGTCTCTCGATCGCCTGCTTCAGCATCGACACCAGCCGTGACTTGCCGGCGCCGTTGAGCCCGAGCAACACGATGCGGTCGCCTTGGCAGATGAACTGACGACCGGTCTTGAACAGCAGCGTCCCGTCCGGCGTCGTCACCGCCGCGTCTTCCAGTGTCACAAGCACCTTGGCGTGAGTGCCGCGGTTGGCAAGCCGGATGGCGCCGGCCGAACGTTCAAGATGCGCCGGTCTTGCCCCATCCTCCAGCTTCTCCGCCCGCTGCTTCAGCTGCTTCGACTTCACGACGAGCAGGTCGCTGCCGGAATTGATGCCGATATTGGTGAGCTTGGCGGCCTGCTTGCGCAACTGCTCCGCCGCCTTCATGTCGCGCTCGTACCGGCGTGCCTCCGAGGCGTCGATCTCGTCGAGGGCGGCGCGTGCCCTGCTATAGGGGAGCGCAAAGACCGGCGACTGCTCCGGCCGCAGGAACAGCGTCCGGTTGGTCGTCGCATCGAGAAAGGCGCGGTCGTGGCTGGAGAGGATGACCGGCACCTCGCGCGGCAGCGCATTCAGCCAGCTTTCCAGCTGCGCGATCTTTTCGAGGTCGAGATGGTTGGTCGGCTCGTCGAGCAGCAGCACGTCGGGCTCGCTGACCCAGTTGCGGGCAATCATCGCCAGCCGCTGCCAGCCGCCGCTCAAATGCTTCAGCGGCCGGCTGCGCATGGCCTCCGGCACCTCGAGCGATTCCAGCACGACGCCGACGCGCCAGCTCTCGCTTTCGGCCTGATCGGCCGGCAGCGCCTGCAGCACCGCATCATAGAACGGCGTATCGAAAAGTGCAGCCGGCACATTCTGCGCGACGTGGCCGATCGTCAGCCCGCGAGCCTTGGTGATCTCGCCCGCGCTCGGCTCCAGCGCGCCGGTGATGCAGGCAAGCAGGGTGGATTTCCCGCGCCCGTTGGCGGCGACGAGGCCAATGCGGTCGCCTGAATTGACGACGAGATTGAGGTTGGAAAACAGCGGCTTGCTCAGCGTCACGCCAAGATTGCGCATATTGATGAGGGTCATGTTCGTTCTCTGGTCCTGACCGGGAGCAGACGCAATCGGTGGCATCAGGCCATCACGGATTGCGTCTTTCGCGCCCGGAATGAAGGGAATGCGCGCAGTCATCTGACGGCGGCGCATCGGCCACGAAGGGCAGACCAGGAAGAGATGTAAAAGCGTCTCTGGTCAGCCCTGCAAACGCATTTGCAGGGCGTCGACGGGACCACGCTGGCGATGATGCCGGAAATAATACTGCATAGCGTGATCCTCCTTTCTCGAAAGGGTTGCAGGATGGAAATACCATTGCGCGCAAGATGAGGCAAGTGAGCCGCGGAGCCCAAGAGAGCCTCATCCTTGGGCGCCCCGTAGGGGCCTCGAAGGACGAGGCGGGTGCGCCGGCGTCAGAGGGATGTAAGAAGCAGCGTTGCGGGTGCTTCGAGGCTGCGCCCTCTGGGGCTTCGCACCTCAGCATGAGGGACGTTGGAGGATGCCGCGCTTTCATAAGCGGGTGGGGAATGGAGCGGTGCCGGCGGCGGGCGCTGCTGTTACCTCGCAATCACCCAACCGCATCGCCCGGCAATTCCAGCCGCCGGATTATGCCGATGTTCTGGAGAAATGTCTCGTCGTGACTGACGACGATCAGCGCCCCGTCATAGGCGATGAGACCCGCCTCGACCGCTGATATCGAGTCGATGTCGAGATGGTTGGTCGGCTCGTCGAGGATCAGCAGCGGCGGTGGTGCGGCGCCGAGTGTGCAGGCAAGTCCAGCGCGCAGCAATTGGCCGCCGCTGAGCGCCGAGACCGTCTGCAGCGCCGCATCGGCCCTGAACATGAAGCGGGCCAGCGCCGCCCGGCAGGTGTTTTCATCGGCTTGCGGGTTGATCCGGCGGAAATTGTCGCGGATCGAGGCTGACGGATCGAGAAGGCTCACCTTCTGATCGAGCATGGCGAAACCGGTCATTATTGAGACGGTGCCTGCCCGGGGCTTGAGCTCGCCTGTGATGAGCGCGAGCAGCGTTGTCTTGCCCGAACCGTTCGGTCCGGTGATGGCAATACGTTCCGGTCCCGTCACGTCGAATGACAGATTCTCGATGACGGGTTCATCCGGCTGATAGCCTGCCGTCACGCCGTCGATCTTCAGCACGATCTTGCTGGCCGGCAGCCCCGTCGCCGGCAGGCTCACCGACAATGGCTGCAGGATCTCGATCTTCTCGCGCGCCGCCTTTGCGTCTTCGAGCGCCCGGGTGCGCCGTCTTTCGGCAAGACGCGCATTGTCGCCGCCGGTGGTTTCGCTTCGCTCCTTCATGCCGCCGAGCATGATGCGCGGGATGCCGCCCTTGGCGGCCATCTTCCGCCCGGCGCTGTCCCTGCGTGCCTGACGCTCCACATTCGCCTGCGCCTTCCTGGCAACTTCCGTCACGCGCTTTTCGGCATCGGCAAGATCATGCTCTGCGGCGGCAAGCTCGAGGGCCTTGCGCTCGCGGTAATGGCTCCAGTTGCCGCCGTAGCGCGTCGCGCCGAGCGAGGTCAGTTCGACGATCTGGTCGACGCTTTCGAGCAGTTCCCGGTCATGGCTGACGACTACGGCGCCGGCCCGCCAGCCTGAAATCAACGCGATCACCGCCGCGCGGCCGTCGCGATCGAGATTATTGGTGGGTTCGTCGAGCAGCAGGAAATCCGGCTCGCTGAAGATGAGCGCGGCAAGCGCCGCGCGTGTGCGTTGCCCGCCGGAGAGTGCGGCAAGCGGCGTCTCCGGCTCCGCGTCGAGCCCGGTTCGGTTGAGCGCGGTTGCGATGCGTGCCTCCAGCGCCCAGTCCGCTGAGGCAACCTCGTCGGCCGTTGCTGCGCCGGCTTGGGAACGACGCAGAAGTGCGAGCGCCCCGGCCACGCCGAAGAGATCGGCAATGGTTTCGTCAGCCGCAACCTGAACGCTCTGGCGCAGCACGCCGAGGCTGCCGTTGATCGATATCGATCCCGAATGCGGCCGGATCTGACCGGAGATGAGCTTCAGCAGCGTCGTCTTGCCGACGCCGTTGCGTCCGACAAGACCGCTGCGGTCCCTGCCGAAACTGAGATCGAGATCGGAAAAAAGCGGCCGCCCGTCAGGCGTCGCCCAGGAAATTTGCGAGAGAGTAATGGATGCAGGCATGGTTATGGATTTCCCCGTTGGCAAGGCGAACTGGCATTGCGATCGGGTTGAAATCCATTGCGGCACACATCCTGTTGAAATGGTCGATGAGGGGAATTTAGGGGAGGAAGGCGTTGGGTTCAAGGCAAAGTGGCGATTCTGCATTCTTTCAAGCAGACCTGATAGCTGCCCCTCACCCTAGCCCTCTCCCCGTAAACGGGGCGAGGGGACGTGCCACGCGAGAGCTTCGTGAGGGACCGAGAGGTCGCGGCCTGGTCCCTTCGCCCCGCGAGCGGGGAGAAGGTGCCGGCAGGCGGATGAGGGGCTCAAGCGCGCTACCGCGGCAAATGCCTACCGCTTCAAGCTCCCCAAAATCCCGCGCACCAGTGCCCGGCCGACCTGGGTGGCAACCGTGCGGGCGACGCTCTTCATCGCCGCTTCCACCACCGTTTCCCGCTGGTAGCCGGATCGACCGCGCGATTGGCCGCGGCCCTGGCGGTTGTCGTCATCGCTGCCGAAGCCCGGCAGGTTCCAGCCGGAGGTCGTGCCCGGCTGTTCGGCCGCTTCTTCCTGCGCCCGCTTGGCGGCCTCTGCTTCCGCCGCCTTTTTTGCCCGCGCCGCCAGCATTTCGAAGGCGGATTCGCGATCGACGTCTTCGTCATAGACGCCGAGGACGGGACTCCTGTCCATCACCTGCTGGCGCTCGCCATCGGTCAGCGCGCCGACGCGGCCCGACGGCGGGCGGATCAGCGTGCGCTCGACGATCGACGGCGCGCCCTTGGCCTCCAGCGTCGAGACCAGCGCCTCGCCGGTACCGAGATTGGTGATGACGGTGGCGCAGTCGAAGGCCGGGTTCGGGCGGAACGTATCGGCGGCCGTCTTCACCGCCTTCTGTTCGCGCGGCGAATAGGCGCGCAGCGCATGCTGGGCGCGATTGCCGAGCTGGGCGAGCACCGTTTCCGGCACGTCGAGCGGGTTCTGCGTGACGAAATAGACGCCGACGCCCTTGGAGCGGATCAGCCGCACCACCTGCTCGACGCGTTCGATCAGAACCTTCGGCGCGTCGTTGAAGAGCAGATGAGCCTCGTCGAAGAAGAAGACGAGCTTCGGCTTGTCGGGGTCGCCGACTTCCGGCAGTTCCTCGAACAGCTCGGACAGCAGCCACAGCAGGAAGGTGGCATAGAGCCGCGGGTTCATCATCAGCTTGTCGGCGGCAAGCACGGAGATCTGGCCGTAGCCATTGGTGTGGGTGCGCATGATGTCGGAAATCTTCAGCGCCGGCTCGCCGAAGAAATGCTCGGCGCCTTGCTGTTCGAGCACGAGCAGCGCCCGCTGGATCGAGCCGACCGAGGCCTTGGAGATCAGGCCGAACTGGCTGGAAAGCTCGGTGGCATTCTCGCCCATATAGTTCAAAAGCGAGGTGAAATCCTTCAGATCGAGCAGCGGCAGGCCGGCCTCATCGGCGATCTTGAAGGCGATGTTGATAACGCCTTCCTGCGGCTCGGAAGCGTCCATCAGCCGGGCGAGCAGCAGCGGCCCCATCTCGGCGACGGTGGTGCGCACCCGGTGGCCCTTCTGCCCGAACAGATCCCAGAAGATCACCGGAAACTGGTCGAATTCGTAATCGGTGAAACCGATCTGCTCGGCGCGCTTGGTGAGAAAATCCTTGGGCTCGCCTTTGGCGGCGATGCCGGAAAGATCGCCCTTGATATCGGCCGCAAAGACCGGAACGCCGGCCCGCGAAAAACCTTCGGCCAGCACCTGCAGCGTCACTGTCTTGCCGGTGCCGGTGGCGCCGGTGACGAGACCATGGCGGTTTCCGAACTTCAGGTCGAGATATTCCGGCTTGTTGATGCTGTCGTCGGGATTGCGGCTCGCGCCGATGAAAATCTTCCCGTCCTCGATCATCGCAATCTCCCTTCGGCCCTGCCGCCGTTTGTTGAGAAGGTCCGGCTTCCGCCGCCTTCATCGAACCATTGTTTCCCTGTTATAAGCAGGCAGGTGAATGCGGACAACTGTTTGCATCGAAAGCGAAACCGCTGGCTTGAGTTGCATTTGAATCTCGATTAACGTTGACGTTAACGTCAAAAAATATGAGGAGGCTGACGATGAATGGAATTGTGACTGAAATCGCCGATCGGGTGGGCATTTCCCCGGAGCAGGCGGAGAAGGCGCTCGGCATGATGCTCGGCTTCCTGCAGCGCGAGGCCGCTGACGGCCCGGTCGCCCGGATGATCGAGGCCATCCCCGGCGGCGCCGATCTCGTCGCCCAGTTCAATGGCGCGGGTGCCGGCGGCGGCGGTCTGCTCGGCGGGCTGATGAGCTCGCTCGGCGGCGGCGGCATCATGGGGCTCGGCCAGCAGCTTATGGGCGAGGGCCTCGGCATGGGCGAGATCACCTCGCTCGCCAAGGAGACCATTGCGATCGCCAAGCAATATGCCGGCGAAGAGGTCGTCGACGAAGTCGTCGCGTCCGTCCCCGGCCTCAGCCAGTTCGTCTGAACGACGACAGAACGGCAAGAGTCCCGCGGCGCCGCTGCGGGGCTTTACTTTTGTCGCTCCCTGAAGCTCTCAAGATGGACGAACTGCATGACCGTCTGGCGCCCGCCGCAGCAGATCAGGGTGAAGGTGATCGGCCTTGCCTGGCGAGAGAACCGCTTGCTCGCCGCGGAAGTGGAAGATGACAGTGGCCGCATCAAAGGTGTCCGGCCGCTCGGCGGCTCGATCGAATTCGGCGAGACGCGCGAACAGGCCCTGCACCGCGAAATCCGGGAGGAGCTCGGCACGGAAATCCGCATCGTCGGCCCCTGGCATGTTCTCGAAAATATCTTCGAACACCATGGTTCGATCGGCCACGAAATCATCTTCGCCGCCGATGTCGAACTGGCCGATCAAGGCCTCTACGAGCGCGACGAGATCCGCTATTGCGAACTGGACGAAACGGCGGCGACGGCGCGCTGGTTCGGCCGCGACATGCTGCGTGACGCCGGACTCGATCTCTATCCGACGGGCCTCGAGACGGTTCTCTCGCGATGGCGTGATTGAGCCTTAGTGACGTTTCGAATCTGCTCGCCAAACTTTGATCGCCCGTACTCGCTCCAGAGGGAACAAGGGAGTAGAATTGCTGTTTCTGCCGCATCGTTGACATCAGAAGGAACAGCATCATGCGCAGGTTCATTGCAGCAACGACGATCGCTCTCCTCAGCCTTTCCGGTCCGGTTCTTGCCCAATCGAACATGGGCATGGATGCTAGCGGCCGCTTCGATGGCACGCCGCCGCTCGGCACGGCGCCGGGCGCGGAGCCGCAAGCCGGGCTGGTCATCCCGCTCGACTCGATCGAAACAGGCAGCGTCGACAACGCCGTTCCGAGCGGCCGCGTCGACTGGGCGCGCTGCCCGCCGCGCAAGGCCCGCGGCGCGCTTGCCACGCAGGGCGGCAACAGCGGCGCCTCCGTCAGCCCGGCATGCCGTGAAGGTCAATGATCCACGCAGACCCTATTTGCCGTTCTGGCTGTCGCGGTGCAGGATGACCCCGAGTTCGTGCCATTTGCGTCCGTCGCGCTCGATGAGCTCGTCGGCACAGGTGGGACCCATGCTGCCCGGCGCGTAAGCTTCGGGCGTGCTCGTATCCCCAGCCCAGATGTCCAGGAAGGGCTGCACCGCCGCCCAGCCGGCCTCGATGCCGTCGGCGCGCTGGAACAGCGTCTGGTCGCCGATGAAGAGGTCGTAGAGCAGCGATTCATAACCCGTCGTCTTGCCGATGTCGAATTTGTCGGCATAACGGAAGTCGAGCGATACCGGCACCGTATCGACCGAAAGCCCCGGTGACTTGATCGAGATCTCCATACTCATGCCTTCGTCCGGCTGCACCTGGATCACCAGACGGTTCGGCGGCAGGCGGCGATTGACCTCGGTCTCGCGAAACTGCGCGAAAGGCACCGGCTGGAAGGTGATGACGATCTCGGTGTCGCGCGCCGTGAGCGCCTTGCCGGTTCTCAAATAGAAGGGCACGCCCGCCCAGCGCCAGGTATCGGCATAGAGCTTCAGCGCCACATAGGTCTCGGTCCGGCTGTCGGGTGAAACGTCCTTGGTATCGCGATAGGCCGGAAGGTCAACGCCGTTCAGCTGGCCTGCCGTATAGGCGCCGCGCACGCCATGCGTCTTTGCCTCCTCGGGCGTATAGATGCGCAGGGCCTTCAGCACCTTGCTCTTCTCATTGCGGATCGCTTCGGCATCGAAGCTGTTCGGAGGCTCCATGGCGATCATCGCCAGCAGCTGGAAGAGATGGTTCGGCACCATGTCGCGCAGCGCGCCTGTAGCATCGTAGAATTTGCCGCGGCCGCCGACATCGACGATCTCGGCGGCGGTGATCTGCACGTGGTCGATATAGCGACTGTTCCAAAGAGACTCGATGATCATGTTGGCGAAACGCGCCGTCATCAGGTTCTGCACCGTCTCCTTGCCGAGGAAGTGATCGAGCCGGTAGACTTGGCTTTCCGCGACCTGGGCAAGAATCTGCGCATTGAGCGCCCGCGCCGAGGCGAGATCGGTCCCGAACGGCTTTTCGATGGCGATGCGGCGGAAGACGCCCTCGCTTTCATCGGTCAGCCCATGGGCGGCGAGCTTCTCGACGATCATGCCGAAGAAGGATGGCGGCACCGCGAGATAGAAGGCGGCATTGGCGTTCGGCCCGAGCCGCTTGCCGATCTCGAGGAAAATATCGTCCTTGGTAAAATCTCCGGGCATGTAGGAAATCCGTCGGCGCAGGCTCTCCCAGGCTTGGTCCTTGACCGTCTGCTCGTCGCCGTTCAGATGATTGAGGAAGGCATCGAGCCGCCCGCGCAGGAATTCGTCGTCGCCCGCTTCGATGCCGATGCCGAGAATGCTGAGGTCCTCACCAACGAGGCCCTGGCGCGTCAGGTTGATGATCGCCGGCACCAGGAGGCGGCGCGTCAGGTCGCCCGTGGCGCCGAAGATGACAAGGGTGACCGGCGGGGTAGGGGCAGCGTGCATTGTGTGTCGTCTCCGATTTTGCCGCCGACTATACTGCCTGCCGGTTTCGCGGCAACATAAGTGGCGAGATGTAACGCCCATTTGACACACTGGGGCGGCGGGAGTGCCGAGAGCCGGTGAGTTGCAGCGGGCGTGGCGATGTCAAGGTTGGCGCTCAGCCAAGCAGCCTCAACCCATGCTCAGTTGCGGACTAGCGAAGCATAAAACCAGTCGATGAAGACGCGGACGATTGGCGTCGCCTGAGCCTCGGATCGGCAGGCCACATAGACCGCGTCATTGGCCGGAACCGTAAGATCGAATGGCGCGACCAGCTCGCCCCGTGCAATCATGTGCGCGGTGGTGATGTTGTCGCCGAGCGCAATGCCATGGCCGTACATGGCGGCCTCGATCGACAGGCGCGCGTCGCTCATCATGTGCTGGCGCGCCGGCATCGCAACGCCGGCTGCGGTGAGCCAGGTGTTCCACTCATTGCCGCGATCGGCATGCAGGAGCATGTGGTCGCGCAGATCGCGCAGGGAACGCAACGGCCGCCTGTTCATGAGGGCCGGGCTGGCGACGGGGAAGAGCTCCATCCGGCTCCAGAGGCGCGACCAACAATTGGGCCAGTTGCCGCCGCCGTAGAGAATGCACAGGTCGACATTCGGGGAACTCAGATTTTTCGGGTCATTCGAGGCGCGCAGGTCGAGTTGGATATCGGGGTATTGATCGGTGAACTCCTGCAGCCGTGGCATCAGCCAGAGCGACAGCACCGCCGCAACACAGGTTATCCGCAGCGTGCCGCCGGTCGCCGGCCGGGTCATCGCGGCTTTCGCTGCTGCGATCTCCGAAAATGCGTTGGAGACGACCGGCATCAGCAACGCGCCCTGGCTGGTCAGCTTCAACCATTTGCCGCCGCGCTCAAACAGGCGCACGCCGAGCGATTCCTCCAAGGTGCGTATCTGATGGCTGATCGCGCCGTGGGTGACATTCAACTCGCGGCCTGCGGCGGAAACCGATCCATGGCGAGCAGTGGCCTCAAACGCGCGCAGCGGGTTGAGGGGCGGCAGACGGCTGGACATGAGACAACGACCTGTGAGAAAAAATCGCATGAAACTGTAGATTAATATCAATTGATTTTCCAGCGAGCTTGCCGTTCAATCACTGAAGAAGCCATCGGCCTCTGCGGCAGAGCTGCAGCCGAGGACCGATTTGCCATCCTGATCGCAGCATCGTCATCCTCAAGAAGGCCGTCATGTCCTGGAATGAAACCAAGCTTTCCGAACTCCGAACCAGATATGGCGACAGCCACGGCGGTGAATTGCACCATCCGGAGTTCCGCAAGGTAGCGGAGAAGATTTTTAACAAGAGCGGCACCCGGCTCGCGCCCTATTCGGGAATCCCGACATTCCTCTCCGCCCCGCTGATGCAGGTCGACAACGAGAATCCGGATTTCGGTGATCTGCAGGTGGCGATCCTCGGCGTGCCCATGGATCTTGGCGTGACGAACCGCCCGGGCTCGCGCTTTGGACCGCGCGCGTTGCGAGCCATTGAGCGCATCGGTCCTTACAACCATGTGCTCGGCTGCGCGCCGGTTCAGGAACTGCGCGTGGCAGACATTGGCGACGTAGCGTTTCAGAGCCGCTACCGGCTGGAATTGTCACATGAGGATATCGAAAAACGCGTCGCGCAGATCGTTGCCGCAGGGGTGCTGCCGCTCTCGGTAGGCGGCGACCACTCGATCACCCATCCGATTCTGAGGGCTGTCGGCAAGGAGCGGCCAGTCGGTATGATCCATATCGACGCCCATTGCGACACCGGCGGTGCTTACGACCTGACCAAGTTCCACCACGGCGGACCGTTCCGCAACGCCGTGCTCGACGGCGTGCTCGACCCGACGCGCGTGATTCAGATCGGCATTCGCGGCTCGGCTGAATATCTCTGGGAGTTTTCTTATGCCTCGGGCATGACGGTGATCCATGCCGAGGAGATCTCGGCAATGGGCATCCCTGCAATCATCGAGAAGGCGAAGGCCATCATCGGTGACGGGCCGACCTATCTTTCCTTCGACATCGACAGCCTCGATCCTTCCTTCGCGCCGGGCACCGGCACGCCGGAGATTGGCGGCTTCAGCACCCGCGAGGTCCTGGAGCTCATCCGCGGCTTCAAAGGCGTGAACCTGGTCGGCGGCGATGTCGTCGAGGTTGCGCCCCAGTATGACGCTACCACCAACACAGCCCATGCCGGCGCGCAGATGCTGTTCGAAATATTGAGCCTGATGGCGTTCAGCCCGGCAATCCGCCGTACCGCCTGACGGGCCTGGCCGCAGCTCAAGGCCAGGAACGACAAGAAGGCCGCAAAGGCCTCGAATACATTGAAAGAGGGAAGCGGCGTGCCGCATCGGTTAGGAGAAAGACGATGACGAAATTGACAATGAACCGCCGCACCGTGCTCGGCGTCGGAATAGGTGCTGGTGTTGCCATGTTGGCGATGCCCAATGTGCTGCGCGCCCAGGACAAGTCGCTGAAGGTCGGTGTTTATGGCGGCTACTTCAAGGACTCGTTTGACAAGAACATCTTTCCGGAGTTCACCAAGGCGACCGGCATCGCGGTCGAATCCGTCGCAGAGCCGACCGGCGAGGCCTGGCTGGTGCAGATGCAGCAGGCAGCCCAGGCGGGCCAGGCGCCGGCTGACGTTTCGATGATGTCGCAGGTGTCGATGCGCAAGGGCCAGGCCACAGAGCTCTGGGCTCCGCTCGATCTCGCCAAGATCAAGAATTCCAGCAACCTGCTTGAGCGCTTCATCAACAAATACCCGGATGGCCGCGTCGCCGGCATCGGCGCGGTCTCATGGTTCATCACCCTGGTCACCAACACAGATGTTTACAAGGAAGCGCCGACCAGCTGGACAGCGCTGTGGGACCCTGCCAATGCCGACAAGCTCGGTCTGCTGGCGCTCGTGTCCAACTCCTTCCTGCTCGACGTGACGGCAAAGACCTATTTCGGCGGCGCCCAGGCCCTCGACACTGAGGAGAGCATCCTCAAGGTCTTCGCCAAGCTGGCCGAGCTGAAGCCGAATGTACGACTGTGGTATCGCGACGAGGCGCAGTTCGAACAGGCGCTGAAGTCGGGTGAAATCCCAATGGGACAGTATTATCACGACGTGACCGGCCTCGCCGCCGCGGACGGCCAGCCCGTTCGCTCGACCTTCCCGAAGGAGGGCGGCATTCAGGACGCGGGTTCGTGGGCGCTGTCGAAGGCGTCGAAGAAGACGGAAGAGGCGCATATCTTCATCGACTATATGTGTCAGCCTACGATCCAGGCCGTGCTGTCACGCAAGGTGGGCACGTCGCCAACGGTCAAGCGCGAAACGACCGATCTGAACGAGAAGGAATTTGCGGCGGTTTCCTCCGACATCGAACCGATCATTCCACACTACGACATGTACCTGTCCAAGGCCGACTGGCTGAACGAGAAGTGGACGGAAATGATCGCCAGCTGACGCTCATCGTGCTTTCGCGGGCCCCGTTCAGGGGCCTGCCTTTCGGTCGGGAAGAGGCATATGTCGGGACTCACGCTTCAGAATATCGTCAAGGACTTCAGCGTCATTCGCGCCGTCGACAATGTCGACCTGACGGTGCCGCACGGGGCATTCGTCTGTCTGCTCGGCCCCTCCGGCTGCGGCAAGACGACCTTGTTGCGCATGATCGCAGGTCTCGATCTGCCGACCTCGGGCCGCATCACGCTCAACGGGAAAGACATCACCAGGACGCCGACGCACCAGCGCGAGCTTGGCATGGTGTTCCAGTCGCTGGCGCTGTTCCCGCACCTGACGGTAGGCGAGAATATCGCCTATCCACTGCGCATTCGCGGCCGTCCCAAGGACGAGCAGGCGAAGCGCGTCGAAGAGCTGCTGGCGATGATTTATTTGCCGGGCTACGCTGACCGCTCCGTGTCGAAACTTTCCGGCGGCCAGAGGCAGCGCGTCGCAATCGCAAGGGCACTGGCGATTTCGCCGAAACTGTTTCTGCTCGACGAGCCGCTGTCGGCGCTTGATGCCAAGCTGCGCGAAGCCATGCAGGTGGAGCTTCGCCAGCTTCATCAGCGGCTCGGCATCACCACGATCGCCGTCACGCACGACCAGCGCGAGGCGATGACCATGGCCGATACGGTCGTGGTCATGAACGGCGGTCAGATACGGCAGGCGGCGTCGCCGACGGAGATTTATCGCAGGCCGGCAGACAGCTTCGTCGCGGATTTCATTGGCCAGACAAATCTGGTCGAAGCCAGGCGGGAGGGCGGCGCAGTCATCATATTGGGGCAGCCGGTCGCAGCCCTGTCGCTGTCGGCAGGTATCGAGCGCGCCACGCTTTCGATCCGGCCGGAAGACGTGCGCCTGGGGCCGCCCGAGGCCGGCGCATTGACGGGCGAGGTCACCTTCGTGCGCGATCTCGGCGGCGTCGTCGAAACCTTTGTCAATGTCGGCGGTCAGCAGTTCATTGCGGTCTCGACGCCGCGCGAGCGCCCTGACGTGGCGGTGGGCCAGAGGGTGGGCATTGCGCTGACCGACAAGGATTGCGTGGTGCTCGAGCAATGAGACGCGAACCCCCGCAGACGCTCGGCGACTATGCCCCGCTTGCTTTCCCGGCGATCATGCTGATCGTCTTCTTCGTCGTGCCTTTCGGCACGATGATTTCCGTCAGCTTCTTCAAACGCCAGCAGGGCGGCTTCTACACGCCTGATTTCGTCTTCGACAATTATATCCGCTTCCTCTCAGCCTTCTTCGGGGGAGTGCTCAGCTTCTCGCTGCTGCTTGCGATCGCGGTGGCCGCGACCTGTGTCGTTCTGGCCCTGCCTTTCACATACCTGCTGATCCGCATGAAGCGGAGCACTCAGGTGGCCTGGCTGGTCGCACTCCTTTCGATCCTGTCTTTGTCTGAGGTAATCATCGGTTTCGCCTGGTCGACGCTGTTTTCGCGCACGGCCGGCATCACCAACCTGTTTGTATGGCTCGGCCTCATGCAGCAGGCAGTCGCCCTGACGCCAAGCATCGGAGCCGTCGTCACAGGCATGGTCTATCAGGCCTTTCCCTACACGGTCCTGGTGCTCTACCCCGCGCTGGTGCGGCTTGATCCGACGCTTTCGGAGGCCGCGCGTACGCTTGGCGCTTCGCCGGTCAAGGCCTTCTTCACCGTCGTCGTGCCTGCGTTGCGCGACACGATTCTCGCCACGCTGATCATGGTCTTCATCTTCGCGCTCGGGTCCTATCTGTTGCCGCAACTGCTCGGCCGCCCGCAGCACTGGACGCTTTCCGTGCACATTACCGACCAGGCTATCTATCAGTCGAACATGCCCTTCGCGGCTGCGATGGCGGTTTTCCTGGTGTTGGTCACACTGGCCCTTGTAGCGCTCACCCTGCTCGTTGGCCGCCGAGGAGGAGCGACTAAATGACCATTCTCCGCAACGTTCTTTTCGGGGTCGTCGGACTGTTTCTCGCTTTGCCGCTGATCATTGTCGCCGGCGTTTCGGTCAATGCCAAGCAGAGCCTGACCTTCCCGCCGCAAGGCTTCTCGCTCGGCTGGTATGGCCAGATATTTCTCGATATGGAATGGCGCAACGCGCTGATCGCGTCGCTTGTGCTGGCGCTGTCGTCGGCGGCGCTTGCGGTGCTGATCGCCTTGCCGCTCGCCTGGTTCCTCTGGCGCCGCCACGCTCCCTGGGCCAATATGTTCCAGTTGCTTGGCGTGGCGCCCTTTACCTTGCCGCCGGTTATCACGGCGCTCGGACTGCTGACTTTCTGGGCCACGACCGGATTCTACGGGCAACCCTGGACGGCGGTGATCGGCCACGCCATTTTCTTCGTCACGCTGCCGCTGGTGACCATTTCGCTCGGCTTTTCGGCGATCGACCGCTCGCTGGTGGAGGCCGCCTCGACCTTGGGAGGCGACGACCGTACTGTGTTCCGAACCGTCGTTCTGCCGCTAATTTCGCCGTACATCGTGTCGGGCTACGCTTTTGCCTTTGTGCTGTCGCTCAACGAATACATCGTTGCCTACATGACGGTCGGTTTCACGTTGGAAACGCTGCCGATCAAGATCTTCAATTCGCTGCGATACGGCTACACGCCGACCATGGCGGCGGTGACGATCCTGTTCGTGGCGACCGCAGCGATCGTCTTCAGCCTCGTCGCGCGCTTCGGCGACCTGCCGAAACTGCTTGGCGCGATGACGTCAAACGAACCCTGATCGAAGCAACCAGTCCCCCACGGAACGGAGGGCGTCAGCCGTCCCTACCTCCTCAACATCGAAGCACCCGAGATGGACCTAGCGCTAGAACGACGGTTTCCCTGCGTCGCCGACATGGAAAAAGCCGCCCAAAGACGCATGCCGCGTTTCGCTTGGGACTATCTCGCCGGCGGACTCGGGCGCGAAGCTTCCGTTCGGCGCAATCTGGCGGCCATGGAAGAGGTGGTGCTTATGCCGGGCTACCTGGCCGACGCTGACGAGCCCGATATCGGCGCAAGCCTGTTCGGTCATCGTTTCGACGCGCCATTTGCCGTCGCCCCGCTTGGGCTGGCCGGCCTTCTGTGGCCCGGGTCGGAGCTGCCGCTGGCACAGGCTGCCAGGCAGCATAACCTTCCCTATATCCTCAGCACTTTCGCCAACACCTCGCTTGAGACGATCCGCCCTGCAGGCGGTGATCACACTTGGTTCCAGCTCTATCCACCCAATGATCCCGCCATGGAAGAGGACATGGTGGAGCGGGCGCGCAGAGCGGGCTACGACGTTCTTGTCGTGACTGTCGACATTCCAGCGTCCACGCGGCGCGAGCGCAACATCCGCAATGGTTTGAGCATCCCGCCGGTCTATGACCTTTCGACGATCATGCAGGTGGCGATGCGTCCGTCATGGGCGATGGGCATTCTGCAAAACGGCGCTCCCGACTTTGCCAATCTCTCGCCCTACTACCCGAAGGGCGCGAGCCTTGCCGCAGCGGCCGAATTTGTCGGCAGGGTGATGACGGGTCACGTCACGCGCGAGCGCTTCAAGAAAATCCGAGACGCATGGCCAGGCAAGATCCTGGTCAAGGGTGTGCTTCGCGCCGACGAAGCGGAGGAATATATGTCCTTGGGCGGCGATGGTCTGATCCTCTCCAATCATGGGGGACGCCAACTCGACGCCTCGCCGTCGGCGGCGGAGGTCATCCGTGAAATCCGCGCACGACTTGGCCCCAAGGCCTTGCTGCTCGCAGACGGAGGCGTGCGCTCCGGCGTCGATATCGCCCGGATGCTGGCGCTCGGCGCCGATTTTGTCCTGATCGGCCGGCCGTTCCTGTTTGCTTGCGCCGCCATCGGGCGTCGCGGCGGCGATCATTTGATGAACGTACTGAAAGCCGAACTGACGGCAACGATGGCGCAGCTGGGCTGCAAGGCAGTGGAGGACTTGCCAGCGTGTCACTGGCGGCCAAAAGCAGGGCGGGCGAAAGCGGAACTTGATCTTGGATGGAGAATTGCGTGACTGAAGCCGTTACCATGAGCATCGAAGCCCTGCAAAATCGAGTTGTTGCCATCTTCGAGCGCGCAGGATTGAACAAGGTGCAGGCGGCGGCTTTGGCGCATGTCATCGTGGCCGGAGAACGCGATGCCTGCAAGTCGCACGGAATATACCGCATCGAGGGTGCGCTGCGCACGGTAAAGGCGGGCAAGGTGATGCCTGATGCCGCTCCCGTCGTTGCACCGGATGACGGCAGCGCCATCGTCAGGGTCGATGCGCGGGGCGGTTTCGCCAGCGCGGCGTTTGAACTGGGCGTACCCGCCCTGGCGGAACGCGCCAAGCGGCTTGGCATCGCCGCGATGGTCATCAACGATTGCTCGCACTTCTCGGCCCTGTGGCCCGAGGTCGAGGCGCTGACCGCGCACGGCCTAGCGGCATTGGTGATGTGTCCGAGCTATGCGACGGTTGCCCCATCCGGAGGCAGCAAGCCTCTGCTCGGCACCAATCCACTTGCCTTCGGCTGGCCTCGCAAAGACCAGCCGCCCTACGTGTTCGATTTTGCCACGTCGGTGGCGGCGCGCGGTGAGATCGAACTGCACCGGCGCGCCGGCAAGCAACTGCCGGAGGGTTGGGCGATCGACGCTGACGGCAATCCGACCACTGACCCGGCGGCCGCGCTTGAAGGCGCAATGATGCCTTTTGGCGGCCATAAGGGGTCCGCCATCGCCACCATGATAGAGCTGCTCGCCGGCATCATGATCGGCGATCTCACCAGTCCCGAGGTCTTAGACTACCTCGGCACGACGACCTTGGCGCCCTTCCATGGCGAACTGATCATTGCGATGTCACCCGAAGCCTTCGCCAAGGGCCGCCCCGGCGATCCGTTCGCGCGCGCCGAAGCGCTCTTCGAAACGATCGTCGGGCAAGGCGCGCGGCTTCCGTCGCAGCGCCGCTTCGCCGCGCGCATCAAATCGGAAGCCGAAGGGATCAACCTCACCGCAGCGGAGATCGCCCAACTGGATGGGCTGTTGGCTGGCGGACTGGCCGCCGTCAAATAAAGCACGTCGTTCGCAGTCGGTCATTTCTTCACCGCTACGATGAAAATCCGTGGGAACCGCAGCAGCACCCGCCCGTCCGACAGCTTCGGATAGGCCTTTTCCACCCGTTCCAGATAATCGGCGAGAAAAGCCTCGCGATGTCTCTCGCCGGCATGGGCGAGATAGGGCATCAGTCCGGTTCCCTTGACCCATTCGACGATCGCCCCCGCATCGGCCATCGGGTGATTGTAGATGGTGTGCCAGATATCCACGCGCGCCGCCTTGGCAATCAGCCTGGAATAATAGGTGGACGGCGGTGCCAGCGGCTGACGGCGCACGCTCTTCGCCTCGAAGGCGGCCTTCCAAGGGCCGGCATGGGCAGTCTCTTCCATCGCCAGATGCGAGGGTTCGCCGAGATTGTCGGGCATCTGCACGGCAAGAACGCCGCCTTCGGAAAGCCCGTCCATCAGCCGCTCGAAAATGTCGAGATGATCGGGCAGCCATTGGAAGACGGCATTGGCAAAGAGCAGATCGGCGGGCTCCGTCGGCTGCCAGCTGCCAAGATCCGCCTCGACGAAGGCTGTGCCCGGCAGCCGCTTGCGGGCCGCCTCCAGCATGTTGATGTCGCTGTCGAGGCCGGAGACGCCGGCAGCCCCATAACGCTCGATGATGAGCTCTGTCGAATTGCCCGGGCCGCAGCCGAGGTCGACAGCGCGGCGAAGGCTTTGCAGCGGTACCTGCGCCAGAAGATCGCGCGCCGGCCGCGTGCGCTCGTCCTCGAACTTCACATATTGGCTGGCGGACCATGCCATGGCGATACCTCCTGATGTCGGGCCACGTCTTGCCTGTGGCGGATGCGGATCGTTTCGATGTTGCGCCCGTAGAGCTCAGTCGCGAACTTCAGAGACAAGGATCTTGTCCACGCGCCTGCCATCGAGATCAATGACCTCGAAGCGCCATCCATCTCTCGTGAAGCTCTCCCCCAATTCCGGCAGATGTTTCAGCTCCTCCAACACCAGGCCAGCCACGGTCTGATATTCGAGATCGTCCTCGAGCTTGAGGTTCAGGAACTCGGCGAATTCGTCTATCGGCGCCCAGCCGGAGACGAGATAGGAACCATCGTCTCGACGCGCGATGGCCTGCTCATCGACCGGTCCCTCCTGCAGCGCGCCCATGATCGCTTCCAGAATGTCGCCTGACGAAACAATCCCTTCGAAATGGCCGTATTCGTCAAACACCAGCACCATATGAACAGGCGATTTCCTGATCGCCTCGATCACGCTGGTCGCGGTTGCAAGGTCTGATACGACCGGGACGTCCTGCGTCAGAGCCTTGATATCGGCGCTGCCGTGTTCCGATATCGAATCGTAAAAATCCTTGACCGGCAGGATGCCGATCACCTCATCCGAACTGCCTTTGCGGACCGGCAGTCGAGACCGCTTCGTCCGGTGCAACTGCGCCCGGATTTCATCGAGACTGTCGTCGATATCGATAATTTCGACGTCCCGCCGCGGCGTCATCAGCGCCCGGGCGGTGCGGTCCGCCAGCCGCATGACGCCTGATATCATTGCCGACTCTTCGCTTTCGATGACGCCCGCCGACTGCGCCTCGGCCAGAACGGTCTTGATCTCCTCGTCAGAGACGTTGTCGCCGGCTTTTCCTGTCTGGCCGAGCAGCTTGAGCATCAGATTTCCCGACGCGTTCAGAAGCCAGACGAGCGGCAGCGCAATTCGTGAAAGCAGCGCCATGGCGGGCGCGACCCTCGCCGCAACCGCTTCCGGTTCTCGCAATGCGATCTGCTTTGGCACAAGTTCGCCGACGATCAAGGAAAGATAGGTGATCGCCACGACGACGGAGCCGACGCCAATGGCGTCAGCGGCCGTCGATGACATTCCCTGCGCCTCCAGCCATGCCGTCAGGCGGCCGCCAAGCGTGGCCCCGGAAAAAGCGCCGGAGAGAACACCGACGAGCGTGATGCCGATCTGAACCGTGGAAAGAAAGCGACCGGGGTTTTCGGCAAGTTTGATGGCTTGAGCTGCACCTTTGCTCCCATTGTCGGAGAGGACCTTCAGGCGGGCCGTTCGAGAAGACACCACGGCGAGCTCAGACATGGCGAGCACACCATTCAGGATGGTGAGAAGCGCCACAATTCCAATTTCCAGAAACACAGGGACCCTATTCGTTGAGGTTTTGATGCCGCATAAGGCGAGGCGGCGGAGCTTTCGCAGAGACGCTATATATGCGCATCACCCATCGGCAAAGCTTTCTGTGAGCTCGGCTGGATGCGAGGTCAGGCAGACGTCGTCATACCGTCTACGACAGGCGCCGCCATCTTCTGCGGCGGCTTTCCGGTTTGAACGGGCGGAGCTTGTACTGGATGGGTCGCTATCAGGCATGGCGCAATTTTGGCGGTGAAACAGGTCCGGTGCAAGAGGCGCTGGGCGAATTCCTTATAGCGCCTTGATGTGACAGTTTCGAAAAACGGCGGCAAGCATGCCTTCCGGCGGAGAATTTCCGGGGGATTCGCATTCATGCGTGATGCCGAAGACGCAAGAACGTTCAGGCATCACGCTCGCAAAACGTCAGGCCGCCAGAATGGTGATCCCATAAGCATTGGCAGCGGCCGTCATCCGGGCGATGGTCTCAGGCGAGGGGGCTTTCAGCGGCTCGCTCGTGCCTTCCGTTTCGATGAACTCTGCCATCTCGCGATCGACGACGGCCGAAAAGACTGCCGGAACGGTCCCGCGGTTGGCATAGCCGTGCACCGTGAAAGGCGGGATCGTGACGATGTCGCCAGCACCGGCCTCGATCTCCTCGGGACCACTGTCGGTCAGCCGCCAGATCGTCAAACGGCCCTCGAGAATGCGGAAGACTTCCGGGCTTGCATGCGCGTGTTTCGGCGTCCGGCTGCCGGATGGCACGGTGACGTCGAAGATGTTGAACCAGGTTCCGCGGAGCCGAAGCCGCCGCTCGATCCGTTCGCCGAGCACGAAATATCGCTTCGTGTTTTCGGCAGGCATTTTCACAAACGAGTTGGACATCATGTCTCTTTCTTCTTCTTAACGAGGCTTTTCTTGTAGGCGCCTTCTTGCCGGCGCAGCCGTTAGACCTTTGCGCCGCCTTTGGCAACCGCCCCGTTGCCGGGGCAAGATCGCCGGATGGCTTCGGCACCGATAATGCCTGATGAAGCGTCGCGGCGGATATCGGTGCAGCGGGCCGCTTCCGCAAGGTCCCCGATCCAGGGCGGCCTGCGTGAAAATGACACGGGCCTGCCGCGTTCCGAGGACTCTCCACCTGTAATACCGCCGACACAGAAAGGGCCCATAGAATGCGGCGGCTGTTCTTGCCCGTTCTAGCCGTCCCTCCGCCACCCGAAAATTTGCCGGAACATCGTTTGGTGTGAAGTTTCGACAGAACCACCGTGGGTACGCCCGCTGCCTTCATGATGAAAATCGCCATCACAAAGTCCTGCGGGTCGGCCGGCGCTATTCCCTCAAGATCGTGTCTCATCAAACACGTCCATGTCCGCGCACCGTCTTGTCACCCGCTCGGACGAAGGTCCTGAATCCAGCGTGTCGATTTCAGCCGATCCTGTTCGATTAAGACGGAGCGCCGTGAGCCCGTCAAAGGAGAGACAAGTATGGCTGCCACTATGTATTCCGAGCAAGTCGAACTACAGTCGCCGCGCTTCAGTGCCGTGCGCACTTTGCAAGCCGTTTGGATGCTGCTGAAACATCAGCGAAGGTACCGCCGAAGCGTGAGCGAACTCTCGCGGTTTAACTCTCGCCTGCTCCGTGACATCGGCTTGGCGCCCCCAGAGTCTCCACTTGAAAGATCGGAGAATGACCTCTCCACCCAGATGATCAGAGTGCTGGAACCAGAAACCGTCCACGATGTCTGACAGCGAAGCGAACAAAAGGCACGATGAGGCACTGGTCTCGCAGAGCAGCAAGCCGCTCTCACCGGAAAGCGTAACTGGCAGCATTTTTTGCTCTTTCTCGATTCGCGGTATCCAAATGCGACTAGTATCGGCAGCACCATGGAGGAAACGGATGCGCTACCTTTGTCTCTTCTACATCGATCAAACACTTGCTGATGCCGCCAGCAAGGAGGAATGGGCCGAGATCGACCGGCAGTCCTTGGCTTCCAATGAAGAACTCCAACGATCAGGCCACTATCTCGCCTCCAATGCTCTTGCCGACCCAAAGACCGCAAAGACATTGCGCGTTCGGGCCGGCAAGGCAAGTTGGACCGACGGGCCCTTCGCAGAGACCAAGGAGCATCTGGGTGGCTTCCTGCTCATCGAAGCGAAGAACCTTGCCGAGGTAATGGCGATCGCGGTGCGGGACCCGCTCGCTCGGATGGGGGCGATCGAGGTGCGCGAGACCGCCGGCTTTTAGATTCGAGGTGTCCCGGCCAATTCCGGCGGCCATGCGACCGACGTTCTGATTAGGTCACAAGAGTCCTATTCGCTGGATTGTTCACGCTGTTGACGAGACACGCCCTGAAGAGCCGGGTGGAGATCACTGAGGTGGTCGAGAGCAACACGACGCCAGCGGAGGAAAACACTGCGGCTATACCTAGATGTCGAAATTTGTCGGCAAGACAATCATGTCCCGGATTGTAACGTTTCGCGGGCGGGTCAGCATGAAGATGATGGCATCGGAGACCTCTGAGGGCTCGATCAGACTCCCATTGGCTTTTGCCTTCTCAAGGTTTTCCGCGGGCCAATCGGCAAGCAGAGCGGAAACGACCGGGCCGGGCGAGACCTGGCTGACCCTGATCCCGTGGTTTTTCAACTGCCGGCGCATGATCTGGACGAAACTGGTAATCGCCCATTTGGAGCTGGAATAGACCGGCTCCCACTGGATCGGCGCATGGCCGGCTACGGAGCAAGTGACCAAAATGTCCCCGGTCCCGCGCTCGATCATATGCGGAGCGATATCGCGGACGTTCTTCATGACGGCGTTCACGTTCAGATTCAGCATCCGATCGATTGCCGCGGTATCGGTATCGATAAGATCCCCGCCGATGTAGGATCCTGCATTGCAGTGCATGATGTCGAGGTGATCGACCTTTGCCAGGATTTCCGGCACCATGGCCGCACAACTTGCGGCGTCCAGAAGATCGGTGACCTGCATGACTACAGCGTCGCCGAACTCGGCAGCGTAGGTTTCCAGCGCCTGTCTGTTGTAGTCGACCATCACGACCTTGGCGCCGGCATCGACCAGGGCACGGGTCGTCGCCAGGCCAATACCGGAAGCTGCGCCGGTTACCGCAGCGATCTTTCCTTCGAGTGATTTAGTCATCGTCTTGTCTCGCCTTTTGATTTTCAGACAGCAAGGAAGCCGCCATCGACTGGCAGGACTGCGCCACTGATCATGGCTGCGTCCTCTGAAATAAGCAGTGCGATCGAGCGCGCGACATCGTCGACCTCTGCAAAGCGCGCCATCGGGTGGCGAACAATCATCGGGTTACGTTTGGAAGGCTCGGACCACGCCTTGGCGGCAAGCTCCGTCATGGTAACCGTAGGCGCCACTGCATTGACCCGGATTCCATAGGCGCCGAGTTCCTTGGCCATCACACGTGTCGCGCCTTCCAGTCCCGCCTTCGAAGCGGCGTAAGCCACGTGATCCACGAAACCACGATGTCCGGCGATCGAGGTCACATTCACGATCGTACCGCCGCCGCCGTTTGAAATGCGAGCCCGCGCGAACTCCTGCGCACAAATCAGCGCGGCCCGCAGGTTGATGCCGAGGACCTGCTCATAGCCCTCCTCCGTCATATCGATGACGCTTTCAAGCACGTTGGTTCCCGCGCAATTGATCAGCGCGTCTGCCAATCCCGCCTTCTTCATGGCGGCGCGTGCTGCTGCATTGTCGGCGAGATCGACTGATATTACCGTCGCGCCGAACTTTACCGCAAGATCATCCAGATCGGCCTGCGTACGCGACAAGGCTACGATTCGAGCGCCACGGTGGGTGAGCAGTTCAACGCAGGCGCGACCGATACCCTTGCCAGCACCGGTTATGATGACCGTTTTTCCTGTAAAGTCCGACATGGTTGATCCTTCCGATGCCTGTTGCTCAGAACGGTAGTCTTTGCTCGGTTTGCCTGTCGAACACATGAGCCGCGGCAGGATCGACGTCGAGCCGTATCCTGTCGCCCGGCTTCAGCGCGTGGCGCTCGCGAAAGGCGCACAAGACCCGCTTGCCCGCCAATTGGACTGCCAGCAGAATTTCGGCCCCCGTGGGCTCGATCAACTCGACAGTTGCCGGTACGCCCGCATCGCCATTCGACAGTATCCACTGGTCTGGACGTACGCCGTATATAACCTCCTGGTCGTTACTCGCCCGCGTGCCTTGTGGAAGGGGAAGGGTCGACCCGTCAGCGAGCCGCGCTGAGTTCAAGGAGAGATCGATTGTGGCCGGCAGCATGTTCATCGCCGGCGATCCGATGAAGCCGGCGACGAAGATATTTGCCGGCCTGTCGTAAAGCTCTAGTGGCGCACCGATCTGTTCCACCTTGCCGTCGCGAAGCACGACAATGCGGTCCGCCATTGTCATGGCTTCAATCTGGTCATGCGTGACATACACGGAAGTCGCGCCGAGGCGCTGGTGAAGAGTTTTGATTTCCGAACGCATATCTACGCGCAACGCGGCGTCCAGGTTTGACAGCGGCTCGTCGAAAAAGAACGCCTTTGGGCGGCGAACCATCGCACGCCCCATGGCAACGCGCTGCCGCTGGCCTCCGGAAAGCGCCTTCGGATATCGGTCGAGATAGGGCGTAAGTCGCAACATCTCGGCAGCCTTGTCGACCTTGGTATTGCGATCCGCAAGATTCTCGCCGCGCAGTTTCAGTGCGAAGGCCATGTTTTCCCGAACGGTCATGTGCGGATAGAGCGCGTAGTTCTGGAACACCATCGCCACGTCACGGTCCTTGGCGGCGATGTTGTCGACGCGATGTCCGCCAAGCTTGATCGTGCCGCCGGTGATCTCCTCAAGGCCGGCAAGCGACCGCAGCAGCGTGGATTTGCCGCAACCGGAGGGACCGACCAGCACGACGAACTCACCGTCGGCTATGTCGAACGAGATGTTGCGCAGTGCGTGATAGGAGCCGTAATGCTTGTCGACCTGGTCGAGCTCGATCGTCGCCATGTGTCAATCCTTAGTCAGTTGTGGCGGCATGGCCGCCGATCATTCGGGACGGGTCCACGGGCAGCTTCACCACGAGGTGTGTCCTGCATCCGCCACTGAGATCCAACTTCCGCAGGTACATGCTACCTCCCAAGCTCGATCTGGATCTTCACGGAGGACGGCTTCGGTCGCACGGCGTAATCGAACGCCTCGACAGAATCCTCGAAAGCGTAGGTATCGGTGATCAGTGCGTCGACATTGATCTGGTTCGATCCCAACAGCGCGACGATGCGCGGGTAGACATGTGCGTAGCGGAACACGTGTTCGATGCGCAGCTCCTTGGTCTGGGCGATGACGACATCGAGCGGGACCGGCTTCAGGGGCATGCCGACAAGGACGATGGCGCCGCCGGGACAACCATGGTGCGCCGTGTCGGCGATCACGTCGGCCGCGCCGGAACATTCGAAGACGACATCGACGCCCCAGCCGTCGGTTTCGCGGGCTATGACACTCTTCAGGTCCTGCGAGCGTACGTTGACGGTCATGATGGCAGGGCCGAGCTTGCGCGCCACGGCAAGCTTTTCGTCGACAACATCGGTAACGATAACTCTGGCGCAACCAGCCGACAGCGCCGCGATCGCGGTCACCATGCCGATCGGCCCGGCGCCCGTGACCAGCGCGATCGCACCGGGCGTCAGCCTCGCTTTGGAAACTGCTTGAAAGCCTACAGCCAGCGGCTCGACCATAGCGCCAGCGGCGTACGAAACGTTGTCCGGAAGCTTAAAGGTGAAGGCCGCCGGGTGGACCACGCTCGGTCTCAGTACGCCATGCACCGGCGGCGTCGCCCAGAAGCGCACCGCGGGATCGAGATTGTAGAGACCCAGCCGCGACGCGCGACTTTGAGGGTCGGGAATGCCGGGCTCCATGCAAACACGGTCGCCCACTTTCAGGTTCTGCACCGCGCTGCCGACCTCTTCGATGATGCCGGCGGCTTCGTGGCCGAGGATCATTGGCTCGCGCACAACGAACGGGCCGATCGCGCCGTGGGTGTAATAGTGAACGTCCGATCCGCAGACGCCGACGGTCTTGATGGCGATGCGCACGTCGGTTGGACCGAGCGCCTCCTTCGGGTCCAGGTCGCGAATGCGCAGTTCGTCTTTGCGTTCGAGGACGAGTGATCTCATGTCTTCAGCCCTTTCGGATAATGAACACGGCGAGCGCCAGGCAGAGCACCGTCGCCACCCATAGGGGCAATACGCCCTCCAGGAAGCGCATCCAGAGAAGATGCACCAGGATTAGGATCACGACCGAGATGAAGCCCCTGTCGAAGCCGTTGGTTCGGATAGGCAGGAATCCGTCGCGTTGGGTTTTCTGGGGTTGAACGCCAGCCATCATCTCACCCTTTCAATGCGCCGAACGTGAGGCCGGTCACGATGTGCTTCTGGACGAAGCCGAGCACGATGAGGGCCGGGAGCGTGGTCAGGAACGCCATCGCTGCCATCTCGCCCCAGTTCGTTCCGGTCACCGAGACATATTCTGCAAGCGCTGTCGTCACGGTCCTGGCGTGAGCCGACGACGTTAGGGTCGCTGCGAATAGGTACTCGTTCCAGGCGAAAATCCAGGTCAGGATGAAGGTGACGGCCAACCCCGGCCGCGCCAGCGGCAGGATGACGTTGGACAGCACCTGGCCGGTTGTCGCACCATCGACCCGCGCCGCTTCGTCAAGCTCCAGCGGGATCCCGTCGAGCATGCCTTTCAAGAGCCAGACGGCGAAGGGCAGGTTGAAGACGCAATAGAGCAGGATTAGGCCAATCTTCGTGTCGAACAGCATGAAATCGCCGAACACGAACCACTTGGTAAACAGCAGGAAGAGCGGCAGCAGAAACACGGCTGGCGGCGCCATGCGGTTGGTGATCAGCCAGAAAAACACGTTGTCACCGCCGCCGATTTTATAACGCGACAGCCCGAACGCCGCGAGCAGGCCGAGCGCGCACACCAGCGCTGCGTTCGATGTCGCCACGATCAGCGAATTCCAGAGATACTGCAGGAAGGTCGAGCTGTTCAGCACCGCCAGGAAATTGTTCCAGTAAAGATCGTCGATGAGGAACGACTTCGAATAAAGCTTCACGCGGGGGCGCATGGAAACGACCAGCATCCACCAGACCGGAAGCAGTGTCAGAATGGTCAGACAGATCCAAAGGACGAGGGACGCTATACCGGAACGTCTCATTGTGCGCCTCCCTTGCGGCCGGTCATGGCAACGAACAGCAGCCAGCTCAGAACGATCGTGACGTATAGCGTCAGCAGCGACATGGCCGCACCGTAGCCGTAATCGGTCTTCGGAAAGACGTTGATCCAGATATGAAGGCCGATGAACCGGGTCGCCTCAGCCGGGCCACCCTTGGTCAGCATCCAGATTTCGTCGACCGAGCGCAATGCGTCCATCAGCCGGATGAAGACGGTTGTCAGCAGCACCGGCTTCAACATCGGAACGATCACGTACCAGAAAATCTGCAGCTTGTTGCCGCCGTCGATCTGCGCCTGTTCGAGCGGTTCTTTCGGCAAGGCGGTCAGTCCCGCCATGAGCGACAGCGTAACGAACGGCGTCCAATGCCACAGGTCCATGATGATCGCCGTGACGAAGGCGTGATAGGCATTGGTCGAGATGTTGTAGTCGATGCCGAACCACAGTTTCAGGTAATAGGGCACGATGCCGAAGCCGGGAACGCAAAGCAGCCGCCAGGTAGCGCCGACTGCAATGGGCGCGACAACGATCGGCAGTGTGTGGATCGTGCGAAAGAACTGCCGGCCCCACAGGCGGTCCGCCATCAGCGCGCGGGCCAGGACGTAGCCTAACAACAGTTCGCTCACAACGACGAAGAATGCGAAGACCAGCGTGCGCGCAAGCGAGTTCAGGAATGTCGTGTCAAAAACGAGGCTGCGATAGTTCTGAAGGCCGGCCCAGCGCAGGGTTGGGTCGACTGCGTTGGTGTTCCAGTCGAAGAAGCCGACATAGAGAATGTAGATAAAGGGGACGAACCCGACGACGAACAGGATTAGCGTGGCTGGTGTTAGAAACAGCCATCCGATGTTGGATTGTCTCATCCTGCGCTCCGTCAGATCGTCCTTGAACTAATTCGCCTGACTACCAGCGTCGCGGGCAGGCCCGAAAACCGCAGTCAGGAAAGGGGCGGCCACCTTGCTGAAGGCGGCCGCCAACCGCTTGGGAGGTGCGGTCTTTTACTTGCGGTAGCCGAGCTTCACGAGTTCAGCTTCGGCTGCGGTGGCGGCTTGGTCCAACGCATCGTCCGGCTTGATCTCACCGACGATCGCTTTGTAGATGAACGGCGCGACTACCTGCAGAACTTGCGCGTGGAACGGGAACGGCGGCGCTCCGGCGAACAGCTTTCCATCCTCACGCATCAGCGTGTAGTAGCCGTTCATCTTCTTGTCCTGATCGACGATCTTGGGATCGTCGTAGGTCGAGTTCATGACGATGCGGGAGCCGGCCAGCGCCCAGTCGGTCTGCACTGAAGCCTGACCGATATACTGCAGGAATAGCAGCGACGCGTCCTTGTTCTTGGACGAATGGGGGATGCCGAACGCGCCACCATCGTAATAGCCGATATATCCCTTGCCTGATTCGGCTGCCTCCATGACACCCGCCTCGACCGGAGGCAATGCCACTCCCACCTTCCCGACGACGGTCGACTTGCTTTCGTCGGTAGCGATCCAGGCAGCGTTTTCACCGTAGACGAGACCTTGGGCTGCGCGGCCGGCGGCAAATGTCCCGGCAACCTCGTCCCAAGTGGACGACGTCGATTCCGGCGGCGCGTATTTCAGCAGGCCGATCCAGTAGTTGAGCGCCTTTTTCGCGGCGGCGGAGTTCATCTGGCCGCCATTCGCTTCGGTGGCCGCGAAGGTCGTGCCATCGATGCCCCAGTTGTACACGCCAAAGGTCGGCGCGACCGACTCGAAGAATTCGTAGAAGGCGGCGGGGTGGCTCGACGAGGCCTGTACGGTGGTTCCCCAGAGCTCCTTGTCTGCGCCGTATTCGGTGAAGAACTTGGCGATCTGGGTATACTCTTCATGCGTCGTCGCGGGCTTCAGATCCGCACCGGTGGAATCCTTGTAGGCTTTCTGGATCGCCGGATCATCGAAAAGATCCTTGCGGTAGAGATAAGGCTTGATGAATGCTTCCATGGGAACACCCATGACATTGCCCGACTTCGGATCCTTGAAATAGTTCAGGAAAGTGGTGAAATTCTCCGGCTTGAAGTCCGGCGAAGCGATCTTCGCATTATCGGCGAGCGACTTGGTGATATCGACCAGGAAGTTCCGGGCCAGATACGTATATACGATGTCCTGCTCGATATAGACGAAGTCATAGATGCCGGTATTGGCCTCCATGTCCTTGATCGCCTTGTCGTACATCTGGTCCCAGGATGTCGCCTCGAATTCGACCTTGATGCCGGTCTCTTCGGTGAACTTCGGACCGAGCACCTGCTCGACATATTTCGATGCTGGGGTCGATTCCGAGATGCCCCGGATGGTTGCGCCCTGATAGGGCTGGGCGGCAGTCTTCCACCAGGAATCCTGAGCAAGAGCGGTCGAGCTCCAAAGGCCAAGCGAAATGAAGCCGACGCCCACGGCTTTGACGAAACTGTTCATTGTTCTCCTCCATTTGGATCGCAAAGTCGGTCCGGTCGTGCGTCTAAACTCTCCTCCAAGACGCCCAACGGACCACAATAGTTGTAGAAAGAACGGGTAGACACAAGCGCGGCCGTTGCGCAATACTGATACTCTCATGCGCGAAATACCGAATTTATTCATGCTTTCTTGTGTGCATTGCACAATCTAATATTGATTGTCGGCGTATGGGACATGCTGGGAGGCACGGGAGGATGTGCGCAATGTCAGTTATTTCGCCGACGGTCGCGAGATTTGAATATGTCTTGACCGGCGCGGACGAGTCGTTCCTCTGGCGCCGCGACGACTATCCGTGGGAACGCAACGTCTGGAATTTCCACCCGGAGGTGGAAATCCACTATATTCCCAACGCCAGCGGCGTCCTACTTGCAGGCGATCATGTCGGCGCGTTCACCCCGGGCCATATTTCCGTCATCGGAAGTAACCTGCCGCACGACTGGGTGACGCCGCTCGGGCCGGATGAGCGCATTCCAGGACGTGACATCGTCATCCAGTTTCTGCCGGCCAAGCTGGAGCAGGCTTCGGCCTTCCTGCCGGAACTGGCGGGGCTGCGTGACTTTTTCGCCCGCGCAAAGCGGGGGCTCTCCTTCAGGGGCCGAGCGCGGGAACAGGCTGAGGCGCTGATACTCGACATGGAGTTCCAGTCCGGTTCATTGCGGCTTTCGACCTTCCTGTCATTGCTCTCGCTGCTGCGGGACACCGACGAGTTCGATACACTGTCTTCGGAGGCTTACGTGCCGGACCTGAGCTATGGTTCGCTCGAAGCCCTGCAACAGGTCTTCGCATATCTGTTCGCCAACCTGTCGGAGGATATCCGGTTGCCTGATATGGCTCGCATGGTCGGCATGAGCGACAGCGCCTTCTCGCGATTCTTCAAAAAAAACAGCGGCCACAGCTTCACCGACCACGTCAACAAGCTTCGTATCTGGAAGGCGGGCCAGCTATTGACCGATACCTCTATGCCGATAACGGACATCTGCTTCGAGGTGGGCTATCGCAATCTGTCAAATTTCAACCGGGTGTTTCTCCGCCACCACAACCTAACACCGTCAAAATACCGGAAACTGTCCACCAACCGCAGAACCGTTCCGTTACCTCAGGCAGTGACAGATCATATGCCTATGCAGTGAACCGAGCGATTGGTCGATGAGACCAGCGATGCCGGCATGTCGATGGCGACAGGTGCCACCCGGCACTCCGGGTGACAGATCGTCCGGCCGACGTTGGGTGACGGCCGCGGTCCGGTCGATGTCGTCAAGACCTGATGAACGAGAGCAGGTCGGGGTTGAGGACATCTGCATGTGTGGTCAGCATGCCATGGGGGTAGCCCGGATAGGTCTTCAGCGACCCGTTTTTGAGCAGGTCGACCGCACGCGGCACGGAACTTGTAAAGGGGACGACTTGATCGGCCTCACCATGCATCACCAGCACTGGCACGGTGATCTTCTTGAGGTCTTCGGTATAATCTTCCAGCCAAGAGTCGACGGTCGCGTAGTGAGCCAGGGCACCACCGGCCATGCCCTGGCGCCACCAGTTCGCAATGATCGCCTCCGAAGGCTCGGCCCCGTCGAGATTGTAGCCGTAGAACGGGTTTTCAGGGACGAACCGGAAGAACTGCGACCGGTTGCCCAGCACGCCCGCGCGGATCGCTTCGAACCACTCCGACGGCTGACCGGATGGGTTGTCCTCGCTCCGGTACATGTTCGGGGTCAGGGAAGCGACCAGTACTGCCTTCGCGACGCGCTCTGGGTGGCGGGCGACATAGCGAGCCACCTCACCGCCACCTGTGGAGTGGCCGATGTGAATCGCGTCCCGCAGGTTGAGGTGCTCGGTCAGGGCCGCGAGGTCGGCAACCCAGTGGTCCATGTCGTTGCCGGTGCCGGGCTGCTCGGACCGGCCGTGGCCGCGCCGATCGTGGGCGATTACCCGGTAGCCGTGGTGAAGGAAGAAGGTCATCTGGGCGTCCCAGTCGTCCGCCGACAGCGGCCAGCCGTGGCTGAAAACGATCGGCTGGCCTGAGCCCCAGTCCTTGTAGAAGATGTTTACGCCATCCGTGGTTGTAATTGTAGGCATCGCGTCGCTCCATCTGCGTGGTTAAACATTAATTTGAAGATAATAATCAATCAATTAGAGCCATTCATCGACGAGCTACTGCAATAGGCTCTTTCGACATTTAGCGTTTCCTCTCCGATTGGACAGAGTTGGTTGAGAAGTACTTCGGTGAGGCGGGTTCGATTATATCCATAAATTGCGACGATAGTTAAATTCCCCTTTTATCAAAGACAAATACCTTCTACGTTCGAGCTATGCCTTAAAGGTATAGCGAGGGCCCAATGGAACTCAGGCATTTGCGCTATTTTGTTGCTGTTGCGGAGGAGGGAAGCTTGCTGACCGCAGCAGAGCGGCGGCTTCACACTTCCCAGCCCTCACTCAGCAGGCAAATTCGCGATCTGGAAACGGAAGTCGGTGTAAAATTGTTGGAACGGCAGTCGCGCGGCGTGACGCTCACCGCCGCCGGCAAAGTTTTTCTCGATCACGCGCGGCTGGCGTTATTGCAAGTCGAGGCGGCTGCGGAAGGGGCCCGGCGGGCAGAACGGCCGGAAAAGCAGTCGTTCATTATCGGTTTTCTCGCAGGGCAAGAGGTCGTGTGGCTACCCCATGCATTGCGCATAATTCGTGAGGAAGCGCCGGAGGTTGAAATCATATTGTCCAGTCAGTCTTCCCCGGACCTTGCTCTGGCACTGATGCGAGGCAAGCTGGACGTCGCTTTCCTTCGCCCCGAGACGCAGAGTGTTGGTGTGTCCTTCAAGTTTTTAGCAAAGGAGCCATTGATCGCCGTGCTGCCGGCGGACCATCGCTTGACGTCGCGCAAAAAGATCCGGCCGCAGGACCTTGCCCGCGAAACTTACGTCAGTTCCGCTAGAATTTCTCCCGTATTGCAATCCGTGATCCAAGATTACGCGTCGAACGTTGGGATCACACTCAAGGCAGAGTACGAAGGCGAAGGCCTACCATCAGCAATGTCGCTCGTCGTGTCTACAGGTGGAATAACGCTTATTCCGCTTTATGCGCAAAATATGCTGACGCCAAATGTCGTTGCTAGAGCACTTGAGGGTGTGCCTCCGACAATTGATCTCGCCTTAGGATACAACGATTCAAATTCCTCGCCTTTGCTCCGCCGATTTTTGTCTCGTTCTGATGAACTAGTCGCCAACGTCCAAAATCAGAGCATCATCCGCTATGCTGAGGTTCCATAGCAGAGATCAAGCTCATCCGATTTCTGCTTGTTGGGGTGCTTCCGAATTTTGTTCCGCATTCTCGACTTTCCGGTCAAAGAGCGGCCCCAAAGGAGTCATTGGTCGTTCCGGGAAAGTTATCGCTTCCTCTCGTGTTCGTCCCAGCCGGGAGGGGGAAACGCTCCCTATGAAAACCGCGTAATCACGCTGATCCCTGTCGCCTCAGCCTTGTCGAGAGCCATCAGCGCCGGCACGGCCTCCTCGAGGCTGACGCGGCGTCCGATCAGTTTCTGCGGGGCAATCTTGCCGGCCGAAAGCATGGCCAGCATCGCGTCATAGCGCCAGGCCTGCATGCCGTGGCTGCCGTAGATTTCCAGTTCGTGGCCAATCACCTGCGCCATCGGAATCTGCGGGGTGGCGTATTCGCCGAGCATCAGCCCCACCTGCACATGCCGGCCGCGCCGGCGCAGATTCTTGATCGAATTGAAGCAGGTGGCGGGGTGGCCGAGCGCGTCGATCGAGACATGCGCGCCGCCCTTGGTGATCTCGCGCACCGCTTCGGCTACGTCGGTGACTTCAGACGCATTGACCGTCGCCACCGCCCCGCATTCGCGCGCGAAGGCGAGTTTCTCTTCCGATATGTCGATGCCGATCGCATTGGCGCCGAGTGCGGTGGCGATCATGATCGCCGACAGGCCGACGCCGCCGCAGCCATGCACGGCGATCCATTCGCCGGGCCCGGTGCGCGCCTGGTCGGCGACGGCGCGGAACGAGGTGGCGAAGCGGCAGCCGAGGCTTGCTGCCGTCGCGTCCTCGATCGAATCGGGCAGGTGCACCAGATTGGTGTCGGCATAATCGATCGCCACATATTCGGCGAAGGAGCCCCAATGGGTGAAGCCCGGCTGAAACTGGTTCGGGCAGACCTGCTGGTTGCCGGAATGGCACTCGGCGCAATGGCCGCAGCCGGAAACGAAGGGCACGGTCACCCGGTCGCCGACCTTGAAGCGCATGACGCCGCGGCCGGTGGCGACGACCCGCCCGGCAAGCTCGTGTCCCGGCACATGCGGCAGGCGGATATCGGGATCGTGGCCCATCCAGCCGTGCCAGTCGCTGCGGCAGAGACCGCTTGCGCCGACCGCGATGACGACGCCGTCTTCGGAAGGCGTGGGATCGGGCAGGGTGCGGATTTCGGGCGCCTGTTCGAAGGCTTCGTAGAACATGGCTTTCATCGGCGTCTTCCTTGCAGCTATCCGCGGTTCATCATCATCGCATGCGGCAGCTGGCCGATCCAACATTCATTCCATCATTTTTGCTGATGCACCCATCGCCGAAGCTCGCGTCGCCGCGCACGAATATTGCGGCCCGGCGGTGTGGTCCGGCATTTTCTTGCTTCCGCATTTCCCACCTGGATTTGTCCTTGACCGGGCTTGCCGCTGCGGCTTTTGCTTTCCCGATTTGATAGGGAGGGCAGCATGGCCGTCGATACATCACCGCGTTCAACCACCTGGACTCATGTCGACGGGGAGTGGCTCCCCGGTAATCCGCCGCTGATCGGGCCGACCTCGCACGCCATGTGGCTCGGCTCCTCGGTCTTCGACGGCGCCCGCTGGTTCGACGGCATCGCGCCGGATCTCGACCTGCATTGCCAGCGTGTCAACCGTTCCGCCCTCGCCATGGGCCTGAAGCCGGTGAAATCGGCCGAGGAAATCGCCGCACTCGCCTGGGAGGGTATTGCCAAATTCGATGGCGCCACGGCGATCTACATCAAGCCGATGTATTGGGGTGAACATGGTTCGCCCGGCAGCGTCGTCTCCGTCGATGCCGAATCGACCCGCTTCGCGCTCTGCCTGTTCGAGGCGCCGATGGGCGGCCATGGCGGCACCAGCCTCACCGTTTCGCCCTATCGCCGTCCCTCGCCGGAAACGGCGATGACCGAGGCGAAGACCGGTTCGCTCTATCCGAACAGCGGCCGCATGATCGCCGAGGCCCGCAGCCGCGGCTTCGACAATGCGCTGGTGCGCGACCTCAACGGCAACGTCGTCGAAACCGCCTCCTCCAACGTCTTCCTGGTGCGCGACGGCGTGGTAATGACGCCGGCCGCCAACCGCACCTTCCTCGCCGGCATCACCCGCGCCCGCGTCATCGGCCTCTTGCGCAAGGCCGGATTCGACGTTGTGGAAGCCACGCTCTCGGTGGAGGATTTCATGCAGGCCGACGAGATCTTCACCACCGGAAACTATTCCAAGGTCGTCGGCGTCACTCGCCTCGACGACCGCAATTTCCAGGAAGGTCCCGTCACCCGCAAGGCGCTGGAACTCTACATGGACTGGGCCCATG
The DNA here is from genome assembly GCF_050587665.1 of Rhizobium sp. Nf11,1. NCBI lineage: Bacteria > Pseudomonadati > Pseudomonadota > Alphaproteobacteria > Hyphomicrobiales > Rhizobiaceae > Rhizobium > Rhizobium sp. Nf11,1. The sequence goes on from NZ_JBOBHU010000008.1 coordinate 166,387, forward strand.
GAAGGAGTGAGAGCGAGGAGTGAGCAGTGGTTCGGCGCAGCCGAAGCAATCGATCCGGTGAATCGATTGCAACTGCGAACGCCCGGAGCGCAAGCGCAGGGCCGGAGAGGTCCGGCGAAGCGGGAGCAATCGATCCAGTGAATTGATTGCAGCCGCGAACGTCCCAAGCGCAAGCGTAGGGCATGGGAGGTCCGAGCTGGTAAGTTTCAAGTCTGCGCCTCATCCGCCTGCCAATACCTTGGCGTGGGTCGAGCCACGGGTCTCAACCCGTTGGACCGCGTTTCGCAGGTCGCGACCGTCGATCCTTTGAAAATAGTATCTCAGGCGAGATCGTCGGCAGCAATGTGCTGGACTTCGATAATACGCTGCAAAGGAATTTGCGCGATCTGGTTTGCTTCCTCGACATGCTCGGCAGAAGGCGCATCGAATAGGCAGAAAGATTTCTCTTCCGATGGCACGAAGGTCGAGCGCAGATACCTGACCGGCTTGCCTTGTGCGGTCATTTCAGCAGTGACGACCTTTGCGCGTGCCGCGGCGGCTGAAAGCTGCTGCGGAGTGATGCCGGGCAAGTGTCTTTCGACCATATACTGTGGCATGATGGGTTTCCTTCTGTGTACTGGATGAAGTTCAACCTCGATGCGCTCACTTTGTAAGATGATAGCGCCGATCGGCGGTAAACGAAATGAGTATCTACTTCGCCGTTATCTTCACCGATCTCGTCCGCCACTCCGCGGTCTGGAACAATGTCTCACGGGATGCGGCAGCGGAAATCGTCACGGAATATCGCTACCTGTCGCAGTCCCTGGCCAGCCAGTACGGCAGGCGGCATGAAAACTTCACGGGGGATGGTCACCTTTTTCTTTTCGAATCCGCGGACGTCGCGGTTCACTTCTCGCTGAAGCTTATCGCGTATTGGAAGCAACGCCGCCGTTCTCTGGCCGCATCTCAGTACGGGCATGATCTTCCCATCCGCGTGGGCTGCCACTTCGGCGAATGCTACCGGATTTCAGACGACGACGCGTGGATCGGCCGGGCTATCAATATCGCGAAGCGTGTGGAAGCGAGCGCCGACCCGGACTCGTTGTTTATCTCACAGACTATTCTCGAGCTTATCGACCTTCCCGTTTATAATTTCCAGGATGCTGGAAGTTTCGAGCTCAAAGGCGACTTTCTGGCCTGTCGCCAGCTCTACAGGATGGTGTCCGTCGACCAGGCCGCACTTGCCGCAAGGCCCGAGGACAAAATGACCGCGGAGGACTGGTTCCTGAGAGGGGTCGGGTTCGGATCGCGAAGTGCTGGTGCGGTGGAGGACGAACTGCTTTGCTATCGCAGGGCACTGGAACTCCGCGCCACATACCCGGAGGCTCACAACAATCTCGGAATTCTTCTGAAAAGGCTGGGTGACGCCGTCGAAGCCGCCGAGCATTACCAGGAGGCGCTCCGCCTTTGGCCGAATTATCCCGAAGGCCATTATAATTATGCGATCCTGCTGCAGGAAATGGGAGATATCGGCTGCGCGGAAATGCATTATCGTGACGCCATTCGCCTTCGTCCCGACTTTGTGGATGCTCGTCTGCGATATGCGGGCCTTCTCGAGGCGAATGACGATCCGGTTCAGACCGACTGCCAATACCGGGAAGTCCTTCGTCTCCGACCCGCCTTCGCCGAGGCCAATAACAACTACGGCGTCTTCTTGGAGCGGATGGGAGATACGGCAGGTGCAGAAGCCCATTATGTGAGAGCGTTGGAGCATCAGCCCGATTACGCAGAGGCGCATTACAATTATGCCATGCTGCTCGAACCGGGTGATCAGCGTAGGGCGGAGGAAGAGTACCGCGCCGCCATTCGTGCGAGGCCGAACTATGTGGAGGCCCATAATAATCTCGCCGTCCTGCTTCACGAGATCGGGGACTTGCCCGCGGCAGAGCGCCACTACCTCGCCGCTCTCCAGTTGAAACCAGACGACCCGGGAACGAACTACAATCTGGCTCTGCTCGCTCAGGCAAAAGGCGACGCGGAAGCGGCCAATCGTCATTTCCGCCTTGCGGAAGCGTTGCGGGCCGGTGAATGCAGATCGCCCGCAAATGTGCAGCTCCCGCAATCGAACCATTCGCCGAGATGATAGGGGATATTCCGCGACCGTTCCGTTCCCCGCCCGCCTCTCGCTTGGCACATCCGCTCTCCCGCGAGCGGGGAGACGGTTAGGGTGAGGGGCAATTTTCTTGCTGTGAGGGCAGCCATAGCCCCGATGACTGCCCCTCAGGTCATCTACTTCCGATTCTCCGCAAATCTCTCCGCCAGCAGATCGATGAACAGTCGTACTTTCGTCGCCAGATGGCTGCGGTTGGGATAGACGGCGTTGATGCTGAATTCGACCGGCCGGTAGTCGTCCTGCGGCGCCGCTCTCGCCTCGGCCAGCGCCATTCTCGATGAGATCGACCGTTCCAATATGAAGGCATCGGCGTGGAGGCCGGCATCGCCTTGCAATACGGCGAGGTCAGCTACGGCAATATCGGCTCCGGCAACCGTCTCGACTTCACCCTGATCAGCGCGACGTCAATCTGCTCAGCCGCATCCAGACCGGCTGCAGTGAGTTGGGAGAGGCCATGCTGATGTCGGCGCCGTTCCGCACAGAGGCGGGGGCAGTGGACGCCGTCTCCGTCGGAGCCCATCGGCTGAAGGGATTTGTTGAGCCGGTGGAGCTGTTTACGATCGCAAGGTTGGCGCGTCCGCCCGTCATCCGCCTGCCGGCACCTTCTGCAAGCGGGGCGAAGGGGACCATGCCGCAATCTCGCCATCCCCACCAACCTCTCGCAGGGCACGTCCCTTCTCCCCATTTACGGGGAAAGGGTTAGAGGGGCAGTCGGCAGCTGCGAAGGAGGCCTCTTACTTACCCTTCCCACATCTTTCCGCCATAGTGCCCGCGAACTCCATAACACCGAGGAAACGACCCATGACCGTGCTGTCCGACGAACAAGGCGAGATCATCCGCGAGCTCGGCGTTGCCGCCGAGATCGATCCCGAGCACGAGATCGAGCGGCGAACCGAATTTCTCAAGGATTATCTCGTCGCTTCCGGCATGCGCGGCTATGTGCTCGGCATCAGCGGCGGCGTCGATTCGCTGACGGCGGCGCTCATCGCTCAGAAGGCCGTGCGGGAGCTGCGCGACAGCGGCCACTCTGCAGAATTCATTGCCGTGCGCCTTCCCTATGGCGTCCAGGTGGACGAGGCCGATGCGGAGCGGGCGCTTGCCACGATCGGCGCCGACCGATCAATGGTGGTCAACATCAAGGCGGCGGCGGATGCGATGCTGGCCGCCGCTCAAAACGGCGGCCTCGCTTTCGCCGATGCCGGCCGGCAGGATTTTATCCTCGGCAACATCAAGGCCCGTCAGCGGATGATCGCCCAGTTCGCGCTGGCCGGCGCGCTCGGTGCGCTGGTGATCGGTACCGATCATGCCGCCGAGGCTGTCATGGGCTTCTTCACGAAGTTCGGCGACGGTGCGGCCGATATCCTGCCGCTTGCCGGGCTCAACAAACGCCGCGTCCGACTGCTGGCAAAGCGGCTCGGCGCGCCGGACGATCTGGTGTTCAAGGTGCCCACAGCCGATCTCGAGGATCAGCGGCCGCTGCGTCCCGACGAGGAGGCCTATGGCGTCACCTATGATGAGATCGACGATTTTCTTGAAGGCAAGCCGGTCGGCGAGATTGCTCGCCGCCGGATCCTTGCCGCCTATCGGGCGACGGCGCATAAGCGCGCCCTGCCGGTCGCCGTCAACGCACTCTGATAGCGGCCGGCGCTACGGCCGTACCGGCTCGCCCACCCGTCCGGCCGAGGCAAGATAGGCTTGCGGGGCGAAGTAGACGCCGTCGGCATCGAAGGCCTGAAGGTCTTCCGCCTGCAGCGCCTCGCGCACCTTGGGACGCGCCGCGACACGAGCCATGAAGCCGTGCAGATCAGGCCATTGTTTCAGATCGATGTCGATCCAGGGCGACCAGTTGAGGCAGACGAAGAGATAGGCGTCGGCCACGGTGAAGGCATCGCCGGTAAGGTAGGGTGCACTGAAACGATCGTTCAGCCAGGCAAGCCGTTTCGAGATCAGCGCGCGGATCTCCTCATGCACGCTGGCATAAATCGGATTGAACAGCAGCACCATCGGCTTGTGCAGTTCGGCCGTGATGAAATTGAGATAGGATTGAACCTCGTTGCGCCTGATGTCGCCGACTTCCGGCAGCAGGGCCGAGCCTTCCGCCAGAAACTGCACGATCGCCGGTCCCTCGGTCAGCACCTTGCCGTCGTCGAGCATCAGCGCCGGCACATAGCCATTGCCATTGATGACCAGGTAGTCTTCGCCTTTGCTTGTCCTGTGGGTTTTCCGGTCGACCTGGACGAGCTCGATGTCGAGTCCCAGCTCCCGGCAGATGATGTGCGGCGAAAGCGAGCAGGCCGCGGCGTGCATATAGAGTTTCATCGTCGGTTCCCTTTCTCCGAAGGTGGCGAAATGCCGCCGCCGGTTGATATTTGAACATTTGTACTGTTTCGCATAAAATAACCTTCGTCAAGAATTTAATGCGAAGCGGTACAAAATATGAAGGACGAGAAGAAGCGCGGCCGCCCACGGGCCTTCGACGCCAAGGCAGCGCTCGGCAAGGCGCGGGATGTCTTTTGGGACAGGGGCTTTGCCGCCGCCTCGCTGGACAATCTCAGTGCCGCGACCAACCTCAACCGCCCAAGCCTTTACGGCGCCTTTGGCGATAAGGAGGCCCTCTATCTCGATGCGCTGGAGGCCTATCGGCAGGATGGCATGGACGTCCTGAAGCAGGCGCTCGATCCGTCGCTGCCGCTGCGCGACAATCTCGCGCGCGTCTATGCCGGTGCTTTGGCGATCTATCTGCATGGCGAAACCGCCGCCCGCGGCTGTCTGCTGATTGGCACCGCTTCGGTCGAGGCTGTCGAACATGAGCGTGTTCGCGAGGTGCTCGGCCGCAGCCTGAATGATTTCGACGGTGAGATCGAAAAGCGCATGCGCATTGCCGTTGAAAGGGGCGAGCTTCCCGAAAGCGCCGACCCGCTGGCGCTGGCAAGGCTCGCTTCCGCCGTCATGCATTCGCTCGCCGTGCGCGCCCGCGCCGGCGACAGCCGCGAAACGCTGGAGGCGATCGCCCGCTCAGGCGTCGAGCTGATCTGCGGAAGCACGCATGTTTGATGTCTCCGTATCCCTCGGCCGTACCGCCCAGGCATAGGCGGCACCCGCCAGAAGCAGCAGCGAGGTGCCGAGGAAAACTGCCCGCATGCCGATATGCCCGCCGACGAAACCGCCGAGGACAGGGCCGGCCACCTGGCCGACATATTGCGAGGAGACGGAAAGCCCGAGAATGCTGCCGGCGGCGCTGTCGGGCACGCTATGGCGGATGACGGCGGTGATGCAGGGCAGAAGCCCGCCGAGGGCTGCCCCCATCAGGAAACGCAGGAGGATTAGCTGCCAGGAACTGGTGACGAAGGCCTGCGGGATCAGTAGCAGGCCCGCGACGGCGAGCGCGCCTGCTATGACCGGCCAGTGGCCGATCCTGTCGGCGAGCCTGCCGAGCCAGGAGGCTGAAAGAATGCTGCCGAGGGCGGCAGCCGACATGACGAGACCGGATATCATCGTCACTTGCGCTTCGACGGGGACGATCTCGGCGACATAGACGGTGATGATCGGTTCGATCGACATATTGGCGAGCATCAGCAGCATGCCGGTCGCCAGCATGGCGATAACAGGCCGCCTGTCGGCGATGGACTTCCAGCCGCCGCTCGCCTTGGCCGCCCGGCTGCGGGCTGGCGACTTCTCCTCCTTGATCAGCAAGGTGGTGGCGAGAAAGGCGAAAAAGATCATGCCGCCGGCGGCGAGAAACGTGCCGCGGATGCCGATGATCGGCGGCAGAGCTCCGCCGATCAGCGGCCCGACGAGATTGCCGGCCATGATGCCGGAGGAGAGCACGCCGAGCGCCCAGGCGGAGCGGTCCTTCGGCGTCTGCGTCGCCACCAGCACCATCGAGCCGGAGGAGTAGCCGCCGGCAAGCCCGACGAACAGGCGTAGCGCCACCAGTTGCCAGACATTGCCGGCCATGCCCATCAGCGAAATCGCCAGCGTCATGCCGAGGCTGGCGCGCACCAGCATCAGCTTGCGGCCGTAGATGTCGCCGAGCCGCCCCCAGAGCGGCGCAACGAGGGCCGCGGCAAGAAAGGTGGCGCCATAGGCGATGCCCGACCATTGCACGATCGCCGCATGGTCGGTCACGCCGAGTTCCTCGACATAGAGCGGCAGGAAGGGAAGCAGCAGCGTCATCGCCACGATCGTGGTGAAGGAGCCGATCAGCGAGACGGCAAGGTTGCGCTTCCAGTAGATCGAGCCAAGCTTAACCCCGGCGCCCCATTGTGTGTCTGTCATTCCTTGCATCGATCCTGTAGCGCAATCGCGCCGCAATCTGGATCATTTCTCGGAAAAGTGCTAGGACATATCCGATTGCGTAATGCAATCAGTCAATCGGAGGACATGCCATGAACGCCATGATCCCGACACGGGAGCAGACCGTCCGTGATCTCTACGCCGCCTATCTCGCTGACCGCAAGGATATTGCCGGCGCGATGCTGACGGAGGATTTCACCTTTTCCAGCCCGCGCGACGATCATATCGATCGAGCCGCCTATTTCGAGCGCTGCTGGCCAAAGGAGCCGCTCTTCCGCGCGATCCACATCGAGTTCCTGGCGATAAACGGCGATGAGGCTGCTGTCCGCTACCGCGCTGAAAAACTGGACGGCGGAAGCTTCGCCAACATGGAAAGCCTTCGTTTCAGCGGCGACAGGATCGCCGCCGTAGAGGTCTATTTCGGCCGCAATCTCTGACCCGCCGAAACGGCATTAGAAGATCCGCAACGCCGACGTCGTGATGATGACCATCGAGACCGCCACCATCAGCGCCCGCACCGGCAGGCGCTTGACGAGGATGGCGCCGAAAGGGGCGGCGATGACGCCGCCGATGATGAGGCCGATTGCCGAATTGAGCTCAGACCAGCCGAGCGTCACGACGAAGGTGATCGAAATCGTCAGCGTCACCGCGAATTCGGTGAAATTCGTCGAGCCGATCACCCGCTTCAGATCATGGCCGCGCCCGATCAGCGTGCTGGTGACGACAGGACCCCACCCGCCGCCGCCGATCGCGTCGAGCAGGCCGCCGCAAAAGCCGACGGGCGGCACGGCCCAGTCGCGCACCTCGCGCCTGATCTGCGGTCGGAAGGCCTTGTAGAGGATCAGGAGGCCGATCGCGATCAGATAGGCCGACACGAAGGGCTCGATCACCTTGCCGTCGATATTGGCAAGCAGAGTGGCGCCGATCGCGCCGCCGATCATGCCGGCCGGGGCGAGACGCGCCACCAGCCGCCAGTCGACATTGCGATGATAGGCATGCGACAGGCCTGATGCCGCCGTCGTGAACATTTCCGTGACATGCGTCATGGCGCTGGCATTGGCCGCCGGCACCCCAAAAGCCAGCAGGCTCGTCGTCGACAGCACGCCGAAGGCCATGCCGAGCGCGCCGTCGACGATCTGCGCGCAGAAGCCGACAGCGATGAAGAAGAAGATATCCGATGTCATGCGGTCCCCTCAGGTGAACGGTAGCATCAGGATCGGCGATGCGGAAAAATCTTCTGGTGTCAGGAGGAAAAGCCGCGCTGCTTCAGGCGGACGATCTTGAAAAAGCCGTTCGGAAAAACCGGCAGAATATCGGTTGTTGAAAAATCGCCGCGACGCTCGGCCCAGGCGACGATGCGGTGGATTCGGAAGGCGGACGACCAGCCGATGTGGCGCACCAGCGGCGCCACCGCCGCCTCGATCACACCTTGCAGACCCGCGCCGTCGCCGAGCTTGCTTGCCAGGATGATCTCGCCGCCCGGCCGTAGCACCCGGGCACATTCGTCCAGCGCCCGCTCGGGCTCGGGAATGAGGGTGATGACGAAGGGCAGGCAGACCACGTCGAAGGAATTCTCGGCAAAGCGCAGCGCATGCGCATCCATCACCTCGAGCGCCTGCACATGCTGAAGGTTTTCGCGCCGCACCTTTTCGCGCGCCCGCGCGATCATATGTTCGGAAATGTCGATGCCTGTCACCCGGCATCGGTTGGGATAGTGGGCGAGCGTCAGGCCGGTGCCGACGCCGATTTCAAGAATATCGGTGCCGGCCGCGGCGGCAAATGCGGCCAGCTTGCGGTGGCCGTCGCGCAGGATGCCGCGATAGACGCGATCATAAACCGGTGCCCAGCGCTGATAGATTTTCTGCTGATCTTCCGCCCTGTTGCGACGCTCCGACATGCCTGACCCTCCCTGCGCATGAACCTGAGAATCGGAATCGATTTTCGGAGTAAATCATGCGTTTGTCGCAAACATAGAGCGCCTGAGCGCCTCTCACAGAGGCGCGGCGCTCCAAAAACTGAGAACTTCAACTCCTGAGAGCGGGGTTGGGTTCCGCTCGGAATGTGACTGAAGTCACCAACCGCCACGGTGGCCGGCTATCTCACTGACGTGAACCCGAGCTTCTCAGCATCCATCGCGCTGCCGATCTCGACCGATTTCTCCTGCTTGTCATAGACGCAGATCTGGACGATGAGCCCCTTGGCCCCTTTCGGCTTTCCCGTCACCAGGGCCAGCCCGTAATGCGAGGTGCCGAAGGGATCGACGGCGGCCTTCGGCTTCTCGATCGCGACCGCGGCCTTCCTGCACTTGGCTTCCACGTCGGCTGCCAGCTGTTCCCAGGCCTCGTCCGAAGAGGCACGGGCCGCAGTGACAAGAAACGGAAGCGCGGCAATGGCAAGATGCGGGATTATATTCCTTTTCATATCTGATCTCCATTGTGTCTGTTGCCGGTGTAAGCGGTTTTGGCGGCGGCATGGCGGGCGATTTGCGCGCTTGAATCTCGCCCTGAAACTGAGGCAAATTTTCCTCCGTCCGATCGTTTTTTGATATTTCGCCGGTTGCCTCTCCTCCTTTCCCCTCCTATGTTCCGCCTCACCTGCCGAGGACGCAATCTATTGCCAAGAGGAGATCTGACATGGCTTTCGAATTGCCTGAACTTCCCTATGATTACGAAGCGCTTGCCCCCTTCATGTCGAAGGAAACGCTGGAGTTTCACCACGACAAGCACCACAAGGCCTATGTCGACAACGGCAACAAGCTCGCCGCCGAAGCCGGCCTTTCGGATCTCTCGCTCGAAGAGGTCGTGAAGAAGTCTTTCGGCACGAATGCCGGGCTCTTCAACAACGCTGCCCAGCACTACAACCACATCCATTTCTGGAAGTGGATGAAGAAGGGCGGCGGCGGCAACAAGCTGCCGGGCAAGCTCGAAGCGGCCTTTGCCTCCGATCTCGGCGGCTATGACAAGTTCAAGGCCGATTTCGCCAATGCCGGCGCCACCCAGTTCGGCTCCGGCTGGGCCTGGGTTTCCGTCAAGAACGGCAAGCTCGAAATCTCCAAGACCCCGAACGGCGAAAACCCGCTCGTTCACGGCGCCATCCCGATCCTCGGCGTCGACGTCTGGGAACACTCCTATTACATCGACTATCGCAACGCGCGTCCGAAGTATCTCGAAGCCTTCATCGATAGCCTGATCAACTGGGACTACGTCCTGGAGCGCTATGAAGCAGCCACGAAGTAAGCGACTTCGCCCAATTCGACACCCGGCGTCGCAAACGCCGGGTGTTTTCTTTTTGCATAAAGCCGTCACAGCCCTGTCATCGGCCGCTCTTAAGCACGCCCCATGTCGTCCTCTGCTGTTCCCCTGTTCCGCTTCGGCATCATCGCCGACCCGCAATATGCGGCGGTCGCCCCACACGCGGCCATGGAGCGCTATTACGCCAACAGCCTGACCAAAGTCGCCGAGGCGATCGAGATCTTCAACGGCGAGAACTTGAGCTTCGTCATGACGCTCGGCGACGTCATCGACCGCAGCTTCGCCAGCTTCGACGACATCCTGCCTGTCTACGGCAAGCTGAGGCACGAGGCGCTCTTCCTGCTCGGCAATCACGATTTCTCCGTCTCCGCGGGGCATCTGTCCGAAATAGCCGCTCGTCTCGGCATGCCGTCTCCCTATTACAGCTTCTCCCGTCACGGGTGGCGCTTCATCGTCCTCGACGGCAACGAGGTCAGCACCTTCGCGCCGCCGGAAAACCATCCTCATCGCGCTCTTGCCGCACGGATGCTGGCGGAGCTGCAGGCCAAAGAGGCGGCGAACGCCCATCACTGGAACGGTGCGTTGAGCGACGAGCAATTCGCCTGGCTCGGTGATGAGATCGCCAACGCGGCTGCCGCCGGCGAGAAGGTCATCGTCATGAACCACTATCCGGTGTATCCGCCGGGTGAGCACGGCATGTGGGACAGCGAGCGCGTCGTCGCGCTGCTCGCCTCGCAGCCCCATGTCGTCGCCTATCTCAACGGCCACGACCATGTCGGCAATTACGGCAAGGCCGGCGCCTGTCACTTCGTCAACTTCAAGGGCGTGGTCGACACCGAGAACCAGAACGCTTTCGCCATCGTCGAGCTGCACCCCAACCGCATCGAGATCCGCGGTTTCGGCCGAGAGGAAAGCCGCACGCTGGTTTATTAGACTGCGACCGGGGCCGGCACGTCTTTTCATCCTGCTCAGGCTTGTGCCACTCTGCCGTCAGATCAGTGCAATAGCTGCCCCTCACCCTAACCCTCTCCCCGTAAACGGGGCGAGGGGACGTGCCATACCAGAGGTTGATGAGGAACGGAGGGGCCGCGGCATATCCCCTTCGCCCCGTTTACGGGGAGAAGGTGCCGGCAGGCGGATGAGGGGCACGTCGACGCGCATGTGAGCGTCGATGATCGGCCATGCGGCTGATTCACGCAGACACAGCCTTCTCCGTCCACCCGCTCGTCCACAAATCCCGCAGCCGGTCGCCGTCGCCCTTGAAGAAATCGTCGGCCTCCTCGCAACCCTCCACCCGGTCGCTGCGGAAATTGCGGATCGCCTGTCGCAACTCGCACCATGCGACGATATTGGCGGTCTGCGAATAATAGATCAGCGCGATCGGCTGGATCGTCCGTTCGCTGGCGCGGCCGAGTTCGTCGCGGTAGGCGAGCATCAGCTTGCGTTCGTCGCGGATCGCCCGGCGCACGACCGCAAGGTCGATGGCAGCCGGCTGCGCGGTCGAGCCCCAGGCATAAAGCGCCTTGCTGTTCATCGCCTCACGAAGCGGCCCCGGCACGGCGCCTGATATCTTCTGGTTGACCCTGCGGGCGGCCTGCTTCAGCTCCTCGTCGGCCGTGCGTTCGAGCAGCGCCAGCGACAGAACGATCGCCTCCATCTCCTCGATCGAGAACATCAGGGGCGGCAGGTCGAAGCCCGGCCGCATGATGTAGCCGATGCCGCGACCGCCTTCGATCGGCACCCGCATTGCCTGGAGGGCGGCAATGTCGCGATAGATCGAGCGCACGGTCACTTCGAGCGTCTCGGCCATGACAGCGGCCGTCATCGGTTTTCTGGCGAGCCTCAGGATCTGAATGATCTCGAAAAGCCGCGAGGCCTTGCGCATTTTGCCACTCCATTTCTCACGCTCCTGACAATACACTGTCAGTTGGGTTTGCGTATAGAGCCGCCTATCGGATTGAAATCAATCGGTGTCTTTTGAAAATGGCCCGTGGAACTGAAGGTGGCAACTGACATGAATTACCATGAAAACCTCTGGCTCTTCTTTACCCTTCTCTTCGGCATCATCATCGTGCCGGGCATGGACATGCTCTTCGTGCTTGCCAACGCGCTGACCGGCGGTATCAGGCGGGGGCTCGCGGCAACGGGCGGCATCATGGCGGGCGGTGCCGTGCATTCGGCCTATGGTGCGGCCGGCATCGGCGTGCTCGTCACCATGCTGCCGCAGCTCTTCAACCTGCTGCTCTTTGCCGGCGTCGCCTATATGATCTGGATTGGCGTTTCGCTGATGCGCAGTTCGATCACCGTCGGGGCGGTCGGACCGGCGACGGCGCGCTCCGGCTGGCGCGCCTTCCGCCAGGGCGCCGTAACATGTCTCCTCAATCCCAAGGCCTATATTTTCATGTTCGCCGTCTACCCGCAGTTTCTCAAGCCTGAATATGGCCCGATCTGGCTGCAGGGGCTGATCATGGGCGCCATGACCGTCGTCACGCAGTTTGCCGTTTACGGAACGCTGGCGATGACGGCAGGCCGCAGCCGCGATCTGCTGGTGGCAAATCCCGACGCCACGGCCTTTGTCGGCCGCTGCGCCGGACTGCTGTTGGTTGCGGTCTCCGCCTTCAGCCTGTGGCAAGGCTGGAAAACCGCCTGAGCCGCCGGTTATCACATTGTTTTTATGACCCTCCGGCAAAACGTGACTGCCTGGACGCATGGATTTTGTCATGCTGCCGGTGCAGATTGGCCAGCGGCCGCCCTGGCCTCAAGAAAACGGAGAGGAAATATGAATTGGAAAGCAGTAGCTGCCGCCGCAGCGATCGCCGCCATCGCCTTCGGTTCGGTGACCGCCGCCGATGGTACCCATGATTCGCGTATTGCGCTGATGAAGAAGATCGGCGGCTCGGCGGGCGCCATGGCCGCCATCGCCAAGGGCGAGAAGCCCTATGATGCCGAGACGGTAAAGTCGGCGCTGACGACGATCGCCGCCACCGCCAAGGTTTTCCCCGATCAGTTCAAGCCGGGCAGCGATAAGAACGATCCCGAGGTCAGCCCGAAGGTCTGGGAAAACATGGACGACTTCAAGGCGCGCGCCGCAAAGCTCTCGACCGACGCGGAAACCGCCCTCGCTCAGCTCCCGGCCGATGCCGCCGGTGTCGGTGCCGCGCTCAATACGCTCGGCGCCAATTGCGGTGGCTGTCACAAGGCCTATCGTATTAAGGAATGATAGCCCGGCCTGAGCAATTTCCGCCGGCGCGGATCGTCTGATTTGCGATCGACGGCGGGTCACGTCGGCAACAGGGGAGGCGGCGCATGGTCCGCAGGTTCATCCGGTTACTGCTCTGTCTGATCGGCGTCGCCTTTCTCGGCGGCGGCGCCGTCTATGTCGTTACCGCGCCCGATCCGCTGCCGGAGAGCCATTGGGCCGGCCTCGGCGCGCCGGATCCGGTAAACGGTGAGATGGTCTTCTGGGCGGGCGGATGCGTCAGCTGTCATTCAGCACCCGGTTCCGAAGGCGATGCCAGGCTGACGCTGGCGGGCGGTCTGGCGCTGAAGAGCCCTTTCGGCACCTTCCACGTGCCGAACATTTCGCCGGATGAAAAGGCCGGCATCGGCGCCTGGACGCTCGCCCAATTCGGCAATGCGATGAAGCGGGGCGTCGGTCCGGACGGAGAGCATCTTTACCCGTCTTTTCCCTATGGTTCCTATTCCCGCATGAGCGACAAGGACGTCAACGATCTCTTCGCCTTCCTGAAGACCCTGCCGAGGAGCGCCAACGTCGCCCCCGCGCATGAACTGCCCTTTCCCTACAATATCCGCCTTGCGCTCGGCGGCTGGAAATTCCTCTATTTTAACGATCAGCCGCGCGTCGCGCTCGCCAAGAGCGACGACAAGATCAAGCGCGGGCAATATCTCGTCGAAGGCCCCGGCCATTGCGGCGAGTGTCACACGCCGCGCGACGCGCTCGGCGGCTTCCAGGCCGATCTGTGGCTCGCCGGCGCGCCTAATCCGGAGGGGAAGGGGCGCATACCTGATATCACCCCAACTTCGAAGAGCATCGGCAACTGGAGCGAGGCGGATATCGCCAACTATCTCGAAACCGGCTTCACGCCCGATTTCGATTCCGTCGGCGGTTCGATGGTCGATGTGCAGCACAATATCGCCCGCCTGCCGGCTGCCGACCGCGAGGCGATCGCCGCCTATCTCAAGGCCGTGCCGGGACGTTAAAGCGGCGGTGCGTCCATTGGGACGGACGAGGACGCTTGTTCAAATTGTTTAAAGCGAGGTGGGACCCGGCATCAGATCATAGGGGTGGCGCCAGCCTGGCATGCTGCTGATCCGGTCTTTCCAGGCTGCGATCGCCGGATAGGCGCTGTGATCGATCCCGGTTTCCTCCGGCATGAAGACGTAGCCTGCCAAGGAGAGGTCTGCGATTGTCAGCCGGTTGCCGACCATAAAGGCTCGGTGGGCAAGGTGGCCGTCGACAATTGCATAGGCAGCCTTGGCCCGCAGCCTCAAAAACTCGACGACCGGCGTCTCGCCGCTCTTCTGAAGGCCATAGATGAACCGCAACGTCGCGTAATAGCTCGTGAATTTATGGTTGTCGAAAAGGATCCAACGCATGATCTCGCGCCGTTCTTCGGCTGACTGCGCCCCGAACTGCCCCGTCACCTCTGACAAGTAGTCGAGGATAACCCCCGATTGGCTGATCTTAGTTTGCCCATGTTCGAGCACGGGCGCCTCGCCCTGTTCGTTCATGGTTTCGCGCCATTGTTCGGTTCGCGTTTCACCGCCGAGATAATCGACGAAAATGCTCTCCCACTCGATGCCGGCAAGGGCGAAGAAGAGGGCGACCTTGTAGGCGTTCCCCGAGAGAGCGAAGCAATGGAGTTTGAAGTCAGGCATGAAATCTCCTCATCAACACAGACTTAGACCCGCGACGCGGGTTAAGCGATCGACTGCATGTAACGCATGCCGGTCACCGGTCTCGGCGTGAAATCCATCTGTTCGTAGAAGCGGTGGGCGAGCACATTGCCGGTCGCGGCGCTGACGGAGAGATAGCCGCAGCCGGCATTGCGCGCCGTCTCGCGGGCGCGGTCGACGAGCAGCTGACCGGTGCCGTGGCCGCGATGGCCGTCGCGCACGAAGAGATGGTGCAGGTCCATGCCGCGTTTGCCTTCCTGCGCCCTGTAGAGCGGCACGAGAATCGCGTAGCCGATCAGCCCTTCGCCGGTTTCGGCAATAAGTGCGGTGATCCAGGGCAGCGGGCCGAACAGGTCGCGCTCCAATTGCTCCGGCGTCGTCGCGGCCGCGTCGCCATGATGGGCGGCAAGCAGCGCGATCATCTCGTTGAGCTCGGGCAGGTCGCGCGGTTTGGCGGCGCGGATCGTCACCACCGATGGGCGCATCAGTGAAATTTCGCTGTCTTCGATTTCAGTCATGGTTTTCGCGTCCTTTGATAATCTGCCGTCAGGACGCTGCCGATACAACAAAGCCGCCTGACGGCGGCTTGTTGACAATATGATCTGTCCGGCCGCCCTTTACAGGTACAGCCAAAAATACGAGCGGCTCTGGTGCACGTTCTTGATCATGCAGCATCCATCGCCGCAAATGCGGCATTTGTCAATGGCGTGAGCGCGTGACGTTGAAACATCTCAGACCTTGAATCCAGCCGAGAACCTCAATAGGATACCCCCCTATGCTACATGAAGGTCCGCGATGTCTCACACCACCCTGCAGAAGAAGAAGCTTGTTGCCCGCGTCAGCCGCCTGAAGGGGCAGCTGGAAGCGGTCGAGCGGGCGCTCGAGGCTGAACGCCCCTGCGGCGAAATCCTGCAACTGCTCGCCTCCATTCGGGGCGCGCTGACCGGGCTGACCGGCGAGGTTTTGGATGATCACCTGCGCGAGCACGTGCTCAATGCCGAGGACGACAGAGCCCGGGCCGAGGCGGTCGAAGAAATATCTGAAGTGCTGAGAACCTATATCCGCTGATGAGAGAAGGACCCTGGGAATGAATGCCGGGATCGGGAAAGTCGAAGTGAAAGCCCTCGAACACGATCATGTGTTCCTCGGGGCCGATCATTTGCGCAACGAGCGGCGCATCTGGCTGGTGATTGCGCTGACGGCGGTGATGATGGTGGCGGAAATCGCCGCCGGCACCGTCTACGGCTCCATGGCCCTCGTCGCTGATGGCTGGCATATGTCGACCCATGCCAGCGCTCTTTTGATTTCTGCGCTCGCCTATCTCTTTGCCCGCCGGCAGGTGCGCAATCCGCGCTTCACCTTCGGCACCGGCAAGCTCGGCGATCTCGCCGGCTTCGCCAGCGCCATTGTCCTTGCCCTGATCGCCCTGCTGATGGCCTGGGAGAGCCTGCTGCGCCTCTCCAATCCGGTGCCGATCGGCTTTGCCCAGGCAATCGCCGTCGCGGTCATCGGCCTTGCCGTCAATCTCGCCAGCGCCTGGCTGCTGGCCGGCGGCGGTCATGCCGCGCATGGACATCATGCGCACGCGCATGGCCATCACGCGCATGGGCACCACGCACACCATCACGGCCATGGCGGTCACGGTGACCATGCCCACCATCACGCAGAGGCCGGCGACAACAATATCCGCGCTGCCTATCTGCATGTGATGGCCGATGCGCTCACGTCAGTGCTCGCCATCGCGGCGCTCACCCTCGGCAGCCTCTATGGCTGGCTTTGGCTCGATCCCATCATGGGCATCGTCGGCGGCCTGGTCATCGCCAATTGGTCCTGGAGCCTGCTGAAATCGTCGGGCGGCGTCCTTCTCGACATCATGCCCGAAGGCGAGAGCCTGCCGGGCGAAATCCGCCAGGCGATCGAGACAGAGGAGGATCGGATCACCGACCTGCATGTCTGGCAGGTCGGCCCCGGCCATCATGCAGCGATCGTCGCGGTCGTCACCTCGCAGCCGCGCGATCCGGCCTTTTACAAGGACAGGCTTTCGGCGCTGGAAGAATTGTCGCATGTGACGGTCGAGGTCACGCGCGCCGCCTGATTGCTGCGGGCGGAGAACGAAATCGCTGCTACTCAACAAGGGTGCAGCGGCTGACAACAAGGTTGCAGCGGCCGACAACAAGTTGCGGCGGGGACGAGATGCCGCCGCAATCGGTCCTTAGCTCTATTCTCCGAATCGTCGGAGGAATTCATGGATCCCAGCCTTACTCGCCGCATGCTGATCGGCTCGGCACTCTGCCTGCCTGCTTTGGGCCTGTCCACGCTGGCGCTTGCGGCCAATGCACAGGAAACTGCGGGGGAGGGCGACGACAATATCGAGCGTCGCCTGGCCGCGCTGGAAAAGCGCACCGGCGGACGCCTCGGCGTCTCGGTGCTCGACACCCAGACGAGCATTTCCTTCGGCTATCGCGGCAGCGAAGCTTTTCCGATGTGCAGCACCTTCAAGGCGCTGGCGGCAGGCTTCGTCCTTGCCCGCGTCGACAAGGGGCAGGAGAGCCTCGAGCGCCGGGTGACCTACGGCAGGGACAAGCTCGTCGACTATTCGCCGCTCAGCGAAAAACACGCCGGTGCCGACGGCATGACGATCGCCGAACTCTGCGAGGCGGCGGTAACGGTCAGCGACAACACCGCCGGCAACCTGCTGCTCGAAAGTTTCGGCGGCCCGCCGGCACTGACCGACTGGCTGCGCTCGATCGGCGACGGCACCACGCGTCTCGACCGCACCGAACCGACACTGAACGAGGGTCGCAAGGACGATCCGCGCGACACCACGGCACCGGATGCGATGCTCGATACGCTCGGCAATCTGACGCTCGGCTCGGTGTTGACCGGGGCCTCTTGCGACAAGCTGATCGCCTGGCTGGTGGCGAGCACCACGGGTAAGGAAAGGCTGCGGGCCGGCTTGCCTGCCGATTGGAAGGTCGGCGACAAGACCGGCACCGGCCCGAACGGCTCCCTCGGCGACATCGCCGTCATCTGGCCGCCGGACCGTGGGCCGATCGTCGCTGCCGTCTATATCGCCGAAGCGACGGCGCCGATGAAGGATCTCAACCCGATCTTTGCCGAAGTCGGCAGGATGATCACCGAGATGGTGTGATGTGTTAAATCGCTTCAGAAGCAATTGATTACCGCATCGACATCAAGTTCGTGATCAGGCCCGCTTTGATTTCGAGCACGGGCCGATTGGCCTCCGGATGACCGATGTCTCTCAACTGATCGGGTGTCAGCTCGGCCAGTCGTTGCCGGCTCACGACCGCCCGTCGCCACGCCTGCAGGCCAGCGATCAGGTTTGCGATGATGTTCATGGGGCCAGCCACCTGGTTTGTCGGCGCGCTGACGATGGGCTGTGTTTCCGTATGAGCCATTTCCGATCTCCACTTGTGATGTGCGGGTGGAAATCTGCCATACGAGCGTTTTCGGCCTGTTCGGCTGAGCGTGAACCGGGAAGAAAACTTCGACAAGCCGCCGCTAAATCGGTGTTAAATCCGTCTTCCCAAATGCTATTCTGCGAGCGGCGGTTCAAAGTCTGGGGGCTTTCTATGCGCATCAGGTTGCTAGGCGGTCTCGAGGTCATCTCCGGAGAAGGCCGGCCAGTCCGCTTCGCCACGCGCAAGACGTCGCTGCTGTTTGCTGCCCTGGTGTTGGCAGGCCGCCGCGGCTGCCGCAGGGAGGTGCTGTCCGAAGCCTTCTGGCCGGGACGAGGTAATGAGCAGGCCCGCAATAGTTTGCGGCAGGCGCTGGTCGACATCAGGCGGTCGTTCCCGGCGAGCAGTGACGGCACCGTCTCTATCGAAGGGGATCAGGAGACGGTGGCGCTTTTCGTCGATCCCGATCAAGCCGACATTTCGCTCTTCGACCGGAAGCTGGGGACGGGGGCGAGCGCAGATCTCGCCTCCGCAGCGGATCTCTACCGCGGCGATCTGCTTGAAGGCGAGTCCATTCCGGATGAATTGGCTGAGTGGTTCGCACCGTACCGAAGCACATATCAGCGCAAGGCGCTGCAGCTCGTGGAACGTTTGAGCCTTGCCCTCTTGGAAGCAGGCTCCGCGGAAGAACCGCCCTGTGAAGCGCTTGCCGAGAGGCTTCTCGCCTCTGACCCGACGGCGGAGGGTGCTCACAGGGCGTTGATGCGGATCCACACTCTCCGCGGCCACGAGAACATGGCCTTGCGCCAGTTCGAGACCTGCCGAGCTCTCCTGAAGAAGCATCTGGATGTCGAACCCGAAGCGGAGACATCGTCCCTGGCTGCCTCGCTGCAACCGCGGCAGCGATCCGGTGATCGGCGGGCCGCGGCCGCAGTCGAGCCGCAGCTGCAGGTCTTCTCCGCTCCGACGAAACATCATGATCGGCCATCCCTTGAGGTGTTGCCGTTTCAGAATTTGAGCGGCGATGTGGAGCAGGAATATTTTGCCGACGGCATCGTGGAGGATATCACCATCGCTCTTGCGCAGTTCCGTCACCTCTATGTCATCGCCCGCAATTCGAGCTTCACCTACAAGGGGCAGGCCGTCGACATAAAGCGGGTCGGGCGCGAGCTGGACGTGGACTATGTGGTCGAGGGAAGCGTGCGCCGCGCGGGCGACCGGCTTCGTATCGCCGGACAACTCATCGACACCTCGACCGGCGCGCATCTCTGGGCAGACCGTTTTGACGGAACTTTGGCGAACCTGTTCGATCTGCAGGATCAGGTCGCATCCAGCATTGTCGGCGCAATAACGCCGAAAGTGGAAGAGGCGGAGATCGAGCGGGCTAAACGCAAGCCGACCGAGAGCCTCGACGCCTATGACTATTATCTCCGCGGGCTGGCGGCCTTCGACCGGACGGTGACCAATAGATCAGTCGTCGACGAGGCTCTGCGGCTATTCATGAAGGCAATCGACCGCGATCCGGATTTTGCCATCGCCCACGCCCGGGCGGCGCGATGCTACGCGACCCGCAAGAGCAATGGCTGGATGATCGATCCGGCCAACGAAATTGCCGAGGCGACCCAACTGGCGAGAAGAGCCGTCGAACTCGGCTGGGACGATGCAGTCGCGCTCACCTATGGCGGATATGTGCTCGGTTATGTCGGCGGCGACCTCGATGACAGCGCGGCTTGCATCGATCGCGCGCTCTTCCTCAACCCGTACCTGGCCGTTGCCCTGGGCGTCAGCAGTTGGGTGCGAGCCTGCCTCGGCGAGCCGGACAAGGCCGTCGAACATGCTGCCCTCGCCATGAGGCTGAGCCCCGTGGATCCGCGCCTGTTTGCCTGGCAGTTCAACACCGGCCTGGCTCACTTCTGCGCCGGTCGTTACGAGGACGCCGCCGTCTGGGCCGCAAAATCGTTGCGCCATCAGCCGAATTACCCGAGCGCGATGCGGGTGATGGCGGCGGGCCAAGCCATGGCCGGGCGGAAAGCGGAAGCAGGGGAAACGATTGCGCGCCTGCGCTTGCTGGATCCGGCGCTTCGGCTTTCGAACCTCGCCGATATTCTCCCACCGTTCCGGCGACCGGATGACCGCAACCGCTATATAGAGGCGCTTCGTATGGCGGGGTTGCCGGAGTAGGCATGCGGCGAAGGAGACCTCTGCCCCATTCGCTTTCCGCTCCGCTGGTGCCCGTCGTGCCGCCGACTATGTCGCCGAGGCCGGCGATAGAGGCTCCCGGCATCCGCTTTTTGCTTGACCCGAGCATCCATGCACCTGACTTCAGGGTGGGTTTCGCCGGACGTCACCTCTCCAGTCGGCGCCCGCAGCATGGATCGCCGGGTCAGGCCCGCCGATGACGGAATGTGAGGGAAACGCGGGTGATCGAAACGCTCCACTTTCCGTGGGGCTCATGCGGCGGCCGCATGGAGCTCGCGAGAAGATTTCCCATCACGGTAGCGTATACGCGATCACGTAATCGCCGGGCGTGGTGCCGACCGAGCCGTGGCCGCCGGCGACCATGACGACATATTGCTTGTTGTCGTCGGTCGTATAGGTCATCGGCGTCGCCTGGCCGCCGGCCGGAAGGCGCGCCCGCCAGAGCTCGCGCCCGTTGGTCACGTCATAGGCGCGCAGGTAGTTGTCGACCGCCGCGCCGAGAAAGGCGAGTCCTCCTTTGGTCAGCATCGGCCCGCCGATGCCGGGCACGCCCACCTTGAAGGGCAGCGGCAGCGGCGTCATGTCATGGACGGTTCCGTTCTTGTGCATATAGGCGATCTCGCCGGTGCGCAGGTCGACTCCGGCGACATAGCCCCATGGCGGCGCCTGGCAGGGGATCTGCAGCGGTCCGAGGAAGGGACCCATGAAGACGCCGTAGGGTGCGCCGTCATTGCGGTTGAGCCCCTGTTCGCTGCCCTTCTCGTCCTGTCCTCGCGGCGGAATGTCGGCGGCCGGCACCAGGCGCGAGGTGAAGGCGAGATAGGTCGGCATGCCGAACATGATCTGCCGCTCCGGATCCACAGCCACCGAACCCCAGTTGAAGGTGCCGAAATTGCCGGGATAGACGATCGTGCCTTTCAGCGACGGCGGCGTGTAGCGGCCCTCGTAGCGGTAGCGGTGAAAGTCGATGCGGCAGAGGAGCTGGTCGAACAGCGATACGCCCCACATGTCCTTTTCCCGAAGCGGCTCGGGCGAGAAGGTGAGGTCGGAGATCGGCTGCGTCGGCGACGTATGATCGCCCGAGACTGCGCCGCCGGGCGCCGGAATCTCCTTGGTCGGGATGATCGGCTCGCCGCTGCGCCGGTCGAGCACATAGAGATCGCCCTGCTTGGTCGGGCCGACGAGGGCGGGAACCACGCTGCCGTCAGGCTTGGTCAGATCGATGAGCGCCGGCTGGGCCGGCACGTCCATGTCCCAGAGGTCATGATGCACCGTCTGGCGCACCCAGCGCAGCTGGCCGCTGGCGATATCGAGCGCGACGATCGAAGAAGAGAATTTCTCGACATTGTCGCTGCGGCCGATGCCGATCTGATCGGGCACCTGGTTACCGAGCGGGATGTAGACCATGCCGAGCGCCTCGTCGACGCTGAAGACCGACCAGCTGTTCGGCGAGTTGGTCGTGTAGGTCTGGCCGTCGGCGATCGGCGTCGTCACGTCGGGATTGCCGGAATCCCAGTTCCAGATCAGTGCGCCGGTCTTGATGTCGAAGGCGCGGATGACGCCGGATTGCTCCTCGGTCGAATAATTGTCGTTCACCGCCCCGCCGATGATGATCTTGCCGGCCACCGCGACCGGCGGCGAGGTGGAATAATAATAGCCGGCCGGATTGAAGCGCATGCCGGTTTCGAGATGCAGCACGCCCTGATCGGCAAAACTGGTGCAGACCTTGCCGTCGGCCGCATCGAGCGCGATCAGCCGGGCGTCTGAGGTCGGCAGGTAGACGCGCTCGGCGCAGGGCTCGCCGGCGGCGGCATCAGGATCGGCATAATAGGTGACGCCGCGGCAGGTCTGGTGCTGCCGGTTGGGATTCATGCCCGAGTTCGAGTCGTATTTCCATTTCTCCTTGCCGGTCTTGGCGTCGAGTGCGATCGCCCAGTTATGCGGCGTGCAGAGATAGAGCGTGTCCTTCACCTTCAGCGGCGTCACCTGATAGGTTGTCTCGCTGATATCCTCCGGCCGCTTGACGTCGCCGGTCTGGTACCGCCAGGCTTCCTTCAAGGTGGAGACATTCTCGACATTGATCTGGTCGAGCGGCGAATAGCGCTGGCCGAACGGCGTGCGGCCATATTGGTGCCATTCGCCGTCCGGCACGCTACCGCCGAAGCTTGGATTGGCGGCGACCGCATCCTTCGGCAGATCGCCGGCCAAATCATGCGGATCCGTCGTCATCGAATAGACGGCGACGAGGATAGCGAGAATGACCGGCACGGCGAGCGGCCAGGGATTAGCGCCGTAGACGATGCCGGTCGGGCTGCGAAAGCCGAGTGGCCGACGGATCCAGGGCGTCAGCAGCCAGAGGCCGAGCAGGATGATGACGCCGCCGCGCGGGCCGAGCTGCCACCAGTCGAATCCCACCTCCCAGATCGCCCAGGCGAGTGCGGCGACCACGAGCACCGCATAGACCCAGAGCGCAACCGCGTTGCGCATCAGCAGCAGCGCTGCGGTGACGAGGAACATCAGGCCGGCAAACAGATAGAAAATGCTGCCGCCGAGCGTGATGAGCCAGAGCCCGCCGCCGCCGAGCGCAACGCCGATGATGATGAAGAGAATGGAGGTGATGACGAGCGCCATAAGGCTGTCTCCCGCGTGGGTTAGCCGGTGGGGGATCAGCGGAAAAGGTCCGCCGGTCAGGCAGATAGAGCGAGGGAGATGCCTTTCAACGGCTGCATTTGCCGCAGGTGGATGTCACGGTACGGTTGTATTGAAGCCGCTTAGGTCCCGCAGAAAGTCTGCAGCACTCGTTCCTCCGGCTTCGGCGGTTCCATATAAGCGGCAAATTCCGGCCGGTCTTCGTACGGCTTCGACAGCACGGTGAGCAGCGCCTCGAACAGCGAGAAATCGCCGTGTTCGACCGCAGCCTCGATCGCCTGTTCGACCCGGTGGTTGCGGGGGATGAAGGCTGGGTTGACGCGGCGCATGGCGCTGGCGCGTTGGGCCGATGTCTGCGGATCGCGCGATAATCTCTCGCGCCACTGCGTGAGCCAGGGGGTGCAGGCTTTCGGTTCCCGGAAGCTCCGGGCAAAGGCGGGCTCTGCGCCGTCGTTGCCCGCCAGATCGGCGAGCCGCCGGAAGGTCAGGGTGAAATCGGCGCCCTGTGCCTGCATCAGCGACAGCAGCGCCTGGACAAGCTCGAGATCGCCATCTTCTTCGCCGGCAAGGCCGATTTTTCTTCGCATGCCGGCAAGCCACTCGGCTTGGAACCGCTCGCCATAGGCGCGGATGATGGCATTGGCCTTGTCGACCGCGCCGTCCGGCTCGGGGCCGATCAGCGGCAGCAGCGTTTCGCCGAGCCGGGCAAGGTTCCACTGGCCGATGGCCGGCTGATTGGCATAGGCATAACGGCCATGCTGGTCGATCGACGAGAAGACGGTCGCCGGGTTATAGACATCCATGAAGGCGCAAGGGCCGAAGTCGATCGTCTCGCCAGATACCGTCATGTTATCCGTATTCATCACGCCATGGATGAAGCCGACATGCAGCCAGCGGGCGATCAGCGCCGCCTGGCGCTCCGCGATAGCCGAAAACAGCGCGAGATGGGGTTCTTCGGCAGCCTTCAGTTCGGGATAGTGGCGGTCGACTACATAATCGGCGAGCGCCCGCACGCCGTCTGTGTCGCCTCTTGCGGCGAAATACTGGAAAGTGCCGACACGGATATGGCTCGCCGCCACCCGGGTGAAAACCGCGCCCGGCAGCACCTCTTCGCGATAGACCGGTTCGCCCGTTGTCACGGCCGCCAGCGCCCGGGTGGCGGGAATGCCGAGCGCGAACATCGCCTCGCTGATGATATATTCTCTGAGCACCGGCCCGATTGCCGCCCGGCCGTCGCCGCGGCGCGAAAAAGGTGTCGGCCCGGCGCCCTTCAGCTGGATATCGAAACGCTTGCCGCTGCGGTCGACCACCTCACCGAGCAGGATCGCCCGGCCGTCGCCGAGCTGCGGCGAGAAGCCGCCGAACTGATGCCCGGCATAGGCCATCGCCAGCGGTTCGGCCCCTTCCGGAACGAGATTGCCGGAAAAGATCGCCGCGCCGTCGCGGCGTAGCGTCTCGACGTCAAGGCCGAGCTCGGCGGCCAACGGTTCGTTCAGCTTGATCAGGCGGGGCTCGGCCACCGGCGTCGGCATTTGCGGCGCAAAGAAGCGCTCGGGCAAGCCGACATAGCTGTTGTCGAACGGAAAGGCCGCACCGGACCGGATTTTCTGAGGGGTCGAGGTCATTGTTCATAGGTAGGGCCGGGGTGGCCCGCGCGCAAGCCGGTCTTGCGCGCCCGGTCGGTCGGCCGTCACGCAGATCATGCCGATGCAAGGAATCGTGATCTGCTTTTACCTCTCGTCAAAGCTGCTTTGCCAGAAAGGCCATAGCCCCGCCATGATCTCGGGCGTATAGCAGATCATCTCCCCTTGGCCTTGTGCCATGTCATCCCCGCGGCCTTGCTGCTTCCTCTGCTCCGCCGCGCCACCGTGAGTGATTCCGGACGATGTCGGATCAGATTTGCCAGGCGCCGATGGTTCGGCGCGCCGCGCCCAATTTTCGGGTGATCGCGATGATCGTCGCAAGTGCGATGCTGATGGAAAATATCGACGCGACCGTGCTGGCGACCGCGCTGCCCACCATGGCGCGCGATTTCGCTGTGAGCGCGCCGGCCATGTCGATCTCACTGACCTCCTATCTCCTCAGCCTGGCGATCTTCATTCCGACGAGCGGCCGGATGGCCGACAGCTTCGGTTCGCGCACAGTGTTCAGGGCGGCGATCGCCGTCTTCGTCATCGGCTCCGTCCTCTGCGCGTTGGCCCCGACGCTGCCCTTCCTGGTGCTGGCGCGGCTGCTGCAGGGAATGGGTGGCGCCATGATGATGCCGGTCGGCCGTCTGGTGCTGATGCGCAGCGTCGCCCGCAAGGATATGGTCAGCGCCATGTCCTGGCTGCTGGTGCCGGCGTTGATCGGCCCGATCGTCGGTCCGCCGCTCGGCGGCTTCATCGTCACCTATCTCGACTGGCGCTGGATCTTCTACATCAACGTGCCGATCGGCATTATCGGCATGATCTTCGTCTCGATCTATATCGACGAGGTCAAGGGCAAGGCGGCCGGCCCCTTCGATACGATCGGCTTCATTCTCTCTGGCATTTCGCTCGGCTCGCTGCTCTTCGGCTTCGAAATGTCGAGCCATGAGGGCGAGGGCGCCTTTTCGATCTTCCTGATCTCCGTCGGCCTCATCTTCGGCATTGCCTATTTGAAGCATGCCCGCCGGCATCCCTCGCCGATCATGGATTTTTCGCTGATGAAGGTGCCGAGCTTCGGCACATCGGTCATCGCCGGTTCGCTGACCCGCATCACGCAAGGGGCCCAGCCCTTCCTGCTGCCGCTGCTGTTCCAGATCGGCTTCGGGCTGTCGGCCGCCGCAGCCGGCCAGATCGTTATCGCCACCGCGCTCGGCGCTCTCGCAATGAAGCCGATGGCGCGGTTCGTCTTCAGCCGGCTTGGTTTCCGCCGAAGTCTCGTTCTCAACGGCATCCTCGGCACGGCCGGTTATGCCCTCTGCGCCGCCTTTCGGCCGGACTGGCCGATGCCGCTCATCTTCGTCGTCCTGGTGCTCAGCGCCTTCTTCCTGTCCTTCCAGTTCACCGCCTACAACACCATTGCCTATGACGAGATCGAAAAGGAGCGGATGAGCTCGGCCACCAGCTTCTACACCACTTTCCAGCAGCTGATGCTGTCGCTCGGCATCTGCGTCGGGGCCTTGGCGCTGCACGGCTCGATGGCCTTCAACAATGTCGAAACGCCGTCGCTGGACGATTTCTCTACTGCCTTCATTGTCGTCACCCTCATCTCGATCACCGCGACCGTCTGGAATCTGCGTTTCTCGCCGACCGCTGGCGAGGAGATCAGCGGCTATAAGGCCAGAGGGATGAAGGTGCCTGGAGAAACAAAGGCTTGACGCGCGTCGCTTGAATCAAATTATGCGCGCTGCGCTCGGTCCTTGCCCTCCATGTCAGCGGCCAGTTCCGCAAGCTTGCGGACGGTGTTGAGATTGCGCGAGGTCCCGGGCTTCAGCGCCGGCAGCTTCAGCTTCGAGCGGCCGGATCCATTGGGATAATGCACATAGATCTCCCGGCCGGCGAGCTTCGCCTCCTCGCCATCGGGCGCAGACATTTTCTCCAGCGCATCAGCGGAGGCCTTTTCGGGCAGGAAGTAGACGAGCAGGAAATTCGGCTTGGCATCGGGAAAAGGGGCGTTGGCGACGATATCGTCAAGCTCTTTACGGCTGCGCACCATCACGCCTGGACGTTTGCCCATCTTGCGGCCGAGCGCTTCGTCGAGCCGCTCCTCCACCGTCTTTTCCGCCTCATCCGAGCGGAAAACCACATTGCCGCTCTGGATGTAGGTTTTCACGTCGGTAAAGCCGAGGCCTTCGCAGATCGCTTTGAGTTCGGTCATCGGCAAAGAGCCGGTGCCGCCGACATTGATGGCGCGGAGGAGGGCGATGTAGACGGGCATTTCTCTCTCCGTGGACGGCGTGCCGTGGGGCACCCCCCTCTGCCCTGCCGGGCATCTCCCCCACAAAGGGGGGAGATTGGCTGGGCTCGCTGGCTTCCTCAAACAACTAGTGTCGCATCCCGGCGAAACGATAGACGGGTGCGGAGGTTTGGCCACTTGTGATCTCCCCACCTGTGGGGGAGATGCCCGGCAGGGCAGAGGGGGGTGCCACGCGCACGCCTTACCCATTCAGCCCCACCACATCCAACCTCACATCTTCCCCGCCACCTTGATCGCAAACGCATACTCGAACGCGATCTCTTCCAGCCGCTGGAAGCGCCCCGACGCCCCGCCATGGCCGGCGTCCATATTGGTCTTCAGCAGGATCGGCGCCTCGCCCGTTGTCTTGTCGCGCAGTTTCGCCACCCACTTGGCCGGCTCCCAATAGGTGACGCGCGGATCGGTCAGGCCGCCTAGCGCCAGGATCGGCGGGTAGGCCTTTGCCTCGACATTGTCATAGGGCGAATAGGCGGCGATCTGCTCGTATTCTTCCTTGCTGTCGATCGGGTTGCCCCATTCCGGCCATTCCGGCGGGGTGAGCGGCAGCGTGTCATCAAGCATGGTGTTGAGCACGTCGACGAACGGAACGGCGGCGATGATGCCGGCGAACTTCTCCGGCGCCATGTTGGCGACGGCGCCCATCAGCATGCCGCCGGCCGATCCGCCTTCGGCGATGATCTTCGCGTAAGAGGTGAACTTCTGTTGATTCAGATAATCCGCCGCCGCGACGAAGTCCTTGAAGCTATTCGTCTTCTTGTCCATCTTGCCGTCTTCGTACCAGGCAAAGCCCTTGTCCTTGCCGCCACGGATATGGGCGATGGCATAGACGAAGCCGCGGTCGGCAAGCGACAGGCAATTGGTGTTGAAGCCGGCCGGAATGGTAATGCCGTAGGCGCCGTAGCCGTAAAGCAGGCAGGGCGCGCTGCCGTCGAGCGCCGTATCCTTGCGATAGAGTAGGGTAACCGGCACCGTCTCGCCGTCCCATGCCGGGGCGAAAACGCGGCGGGTGACATAGTCCTCAGGATCGTGGCCGGAGGGTACTTCCTGAGTCTTCAGCAATGTGCGCTCGCGCGTCACCATATTGTAGTCGTAAAGCTGCGACGGCGTCGTCATCGAGGAATAGGAGAAGCGGATGACGTCGGTATCGTATTCCGCCGCGCCCGAAAGCCCGAGCGAATAGGCCTCCTCGGCAAAGGCGATCGCATGTTCCTCGCCGGTCGCCCGGTCGCGGATCATGATCCGCGGCAGCCCGTCCTTGCGCTCCAGCCACAGAAGATGGCGGGCATAGGCCATGTGGCTGATGATGAGCGTGCCGGGCTTGTGAGCGACGACTTCGCGCCAGTTTTCCTTGCCCGGATTGTCCACCGGCGCTTCCATGATCTTGAAATCCTTGGCCCCGCCGTCATTGGTCAGGATGTAGAAGACATCCCCGCCCTCGGTCAGCGAATATTCGATGCCTTCCTCGCGCGCTGCCACCAGCTTCGGCTGGGCTGTCAGATCCTTGGTCGACAGCAGCCGGTATTCGCTGGTCTCGTGGTCGTGAATATCGATATAGATGAAGTCGTCGAGCAGCGAGCCGCCGACACCCATGAAGAAGCCGGCATCGGCTTCCTCATAGACCAGCCGGTCTTCAGATTGGGGCTGCCCGAGTATGTGGTGGAACACCTTCGAGGGCCGGTGGTTCTCGTCGAGAGCCGAATAGAAGAAGCTCTTGCCGTCGGGCGCCCAGACGCCGCCGCCGCCGGTATTCTCGATCCGGTCCTCGAGATCTTCACCGGTCGCGAGATCGCGCACTTTAAGGGTGAAGAATTCTGAGCCCTTGTCGTCATAGCCCCAAATGCCGCGGCTATGGTCGCTCGAATGGTCGAGGCCGGCGAGGCGGAAATAGGCTTTGCCGGCGGCTTCTTTGTCGCCGTCGAGCAGCACCGTACGGATCGTCTCGTCGGCAACGTCGCCGTCACGGGGAATACGGAAATAACGCGGCTGTTCGCCGCCGGTCACATAGAACGTGCCATAGGCATAGGCGCCGTCCTTCATCGGTACCGAGCTGTCGTCTTCCTTGATGCGGCCGCGCATTTCGGCAAACAGCGCCTTCTGCAGCGGTTTGGTATCCTCCATCGCCGCATTCATATAGGCGTTTTCGGCTTCCAGATGCCGACGGATCTCGGGGTCGAGGATCGACGGGTCCTTGAACATTGCCTGCCAGTTGTCGGCGCGCAGCCAGGCGTAATCGTCCGTGCGGGTAATGCCGTGGCGCGTATCGGAGACGGGCTTTTTCGGTGCGGCGGGCGGTGTCGGCAGGCTCTTGAAGACGGACAAGGAATTGGCTCCGGTGGGAATGTCGGGTTGGCAAGAGATAGAGGCGCGCAGCCGCCGGATCAAGCGCCAAGGGTGCAGGTGACCGTCCACAGTCGAGGAGACGGCATCGCCCGCCCTGCCTTGATGTCACCACAATATTTAAGGAGGTCCGCTATCACAGAGCGAATTTTGCACGCGCCCAGCCCCCGGCAAGCCGCCGGCGGCAGGATGAAGACTGTACAACAGTAAGGGATTTCCTCCGCAATGCCGAAACGTCTGCTCCTGTTTGTATCCCTGGCCGGCTTGGCTGCCCCCGCCTTTGCCGTCGACCCGGCAATCAAGAAGCAGCTGGAAAAACTCGATCCCTCCACCCGCCTGGAACAGAGCTGCGACACGGAAGCGATGAGCCGTATCAACAAGGACAGCACCGGCTTCAAGCCCGACAAGGTGATCGCCTATACCTTCAAGGACCCGATCGCCGGCGACAATTCGCTGCAGGCGCCGGGCGCGGTCTTCCGCAGCAAGGGCGACTGGTATCATCTTTCCTACAATTGCATCACCGGCCCGCAGCATATCAACGTGCGCCAGCTCGACTACCAGATCGGTGAGAAGGTGCCGCGTGAGAAGTGGGACAAGTACTATCTCTACGATTGATGCGGTCTCCCGCCGGCGGCTGCGGTGACATCCGGCCACATGGCGTCTGGCAAGGCGAGCGGCTAGAGTCGCGGCGCTCGAATCGTAAAGTCCATGACATGAACCGCATCCTGCTCACATCGGCCTTGCTTCTCGCCTCCGTCTCCGCTGCATTGGCGGACGAAATGCCGCCGCCAATCGCTTCGGCTCCGGCCCGAATTGGTCCGTCCAAGGCGCCGGCGGTCAAGCTCGTCGAGCCGCATCTGCATATTGCCCGTTCCAACATACCGGGCCATGCCCGCGTCGCGCTCACTTTCGACGCCTGCATGGGGCAGGCGGACGAGCGCATCCTTTCAACCCTCGTGCGCGAGCGCATTCCGGCAACGATCTTCGTTACCGCCCGCTGGCTGAAGCGCAACCCGCAAGCCCTTGCCGTCTTCCTGCAAAATCCGGATCTCTTCGAGCTCGAAAACCACGGCGAGAACCATATTCCGGCCGTCGACGCGCCGACGCTCGTCTATGGCATCGCCTCGGCCGGCTCGCCGCGGGCGGTGAAGCAGGAAGTCGAAGGCGGCGCCGCCGCGATGGTCGCGGCCGGCATTCCCGCACCGCACTGGTTCCGCGGCTCCACGGCCAAATACGATCTTTCCGCCATCGGCGAGATTCGCGCCATGGGCTATCGCATCGCCGGCTACTCGGTGAACGGCGACGGTGGTTCGCTGCTCGGCGCTGTTATCACCGAAAAGCGCATTGCCTCCGCCAAGGACGGCGATGTCGTCATCTCCCACATCAATCAGCCCACCCATGCGGCGGGGGAGGGTGTGGCGAAGGCACTGGTCGATCTCAAGATGAAGGGCACGGCGTTCGTTCGTCTTGAGGATGTCGAGGATATGGGCGACGACAAGACGACGGAGTAGGGCTGCGGTTGAAGATGTGCCGTGTGGCGCGGCACAATAGCCAAAGCGAAGCCTCTACCGCAACGCATCTCCAGCCGCCAACCTGTCCTCGCCAAACCGCCGTATCCCCGGTCCTTCTCGGTCGAGCGCAAAGTCCTCGAACCAGTCGCGGTAGATCCCCGCAATCATCGCCCCGATCATCTGGGCGGCGAGATAGGAGAAGGTGATGCCGTTGCCGCCATAACCGTGGGCGGCGAAGACATGCGGCATCCCGGGCGCCGGGCCGATCAGCGGCAGGCCGTCGGCCGTCTCGCCGAAGGTTCCGCCCCAGGCATGGGCGATGCGGGTATCCGCTCTCGGCCATAACCGCTTCATCTTCTCCTGGACAGCGCTGATCTTGGCCGGCAGCTTTCGATCCCGCGCCGCGGCATCTGTCGTACCGTCGTCCTCGCCGCCGGCGACGATGCGATTGTCCGCGGTCGTGCGCATGTAGAGATAGGGATGGTTGTCCTCCCAGAGCAAGGCCCGGTCGCGCCAGAATGTGGCGGGATCCTGCGGCACGGTGGCGAAGGCCCAGCTCGAACTTGTGCGGTGCAGCTTCGGCATGTCGAAGCCCGGCATCGAATAGCCGGTCGCCAGCACGACATGCCGCGCTTCGATGACATAGGTGCCGTCCGTCTCCGCCGTGACGCAATCGCCTTCGCTGTGCAGCGCGGTCACGGAAGCGCTGACCAGTTGCGCGCCGCGCCGGATCGCCATTGCGATCAGCGCCCAGGTGAGCAGCAGCGGATCGGCCTCCGCCGAACCCGGCGAATAGATTGCGCCATCGCGATCGAATTCGAATTGGGTAAAGAGATCAGGATGTTCGAGATAGACGCCGGGCAGCCCCGCCCGCCGGCGAAGCTGGCGCTCTTCCCTGAGGTCGCGGGCGCCTTCCTGATTGCAGGCGAGATAAAGCGTGTTGCGCGGCCGGAAGCCGCAGGCGATTCCATTCGCTGCGATCAGCTTGGAGAGACCGGCGACGGCAGCGGCGCTGCGGCGATAGATTCCGGCCGCTCGTTCGAAGCCGTAATAGGCCTCGAGTTCCGTGAGCGTGCTGTCGATTTCCCATTGCAGCATCGCGGTGCTGGCGGCAGTGCTGCCGAAGCCTGGCTCTTCCCGGTCGATGATAACAACGGAAAAGCCGCGCGCTGTCAGATGATCTGCGATCAGCGCGCCGGTGATGCCGCCGCCGATCACCGCAACATCGGTCGAAAAGCTCTGGGCCAGCGGCCTCCATTGCGGACGTATGGCATTCTTCCCCCAGAGCGAACGGCCGCTGACCATCTGGTCATGATCGGATTCGTCGAGATCGAGATCGGCCGCCACTTATGTCTCCTCGCTTTATCACTTCGGCAATTGCGGCTGCTGTTTTTCCTCGATCAGCAGTTCCTCGATGATAGTCATGACGATCAGCGACAGCGGCAGCGCCAGCATTGCGCCGACGGCACCCCACATCCAGGTCCAGAACAGGATGGCGAGGAAGACGATAAAGGGATTGATTTCCAGCCGCCGCCCCATCACCGCCGGGAAGATCAGGTTCTCCATGACGAGATGCACGGTGAAGAAGGCTGCCGCCGGCACCAGGCCGACGATGAAGCCGTCATAGGTAATGATCCCGGCGATGGCGACGGAGAGCGTCATCAGCGTGATGCCGAGATAGGGAATAAAGCTCGACAGGAAGGCGAAGAAGCCCCAGAGCACCGGCGCCGACAAGCCGCTCGCATAGGCGATGATGGTCATGACGACGCCAAGCCCGATGTAGATCAGCGAAGCGGTGGCGAAATAGAAGCCGAGCACCTGCTCGACGCCATTGATGACGCGGATCGCCGCCAGTCGTTGTGGGCGGGTGCGGAAGGTCATGATGATCGTCTTGCGCAGATTGACCCGGCTGGCAAGAAAGAGCAGCAGCGCGGCGAAGAAGATCAGTCCCTGTACCAGCGCCGGCGTCAGGCTTGTTGTCACCACATGCAGCACATTTCCGGTGTTTTCGAGCAGCGCGCCGATCGACATCGGCCCGCTTTCGAACGTCGCCGGCGTGATGTGCAGCCATTCGATGCGCTCCAGATAGGGCATGATGCGGCTTATCATCCGTTCGACGAAAGCCGGGGCTTCGTTGGCAAGGGTCGCCAGCGGATCAGCAAGCGAACTGACCAGCAGGACGATGACCAAAGCCACGCCGCTTGACAGAAGGAACGCGTTGGCAAGCCTTGGCACGCCCATTTTGCTGAGATTTTCAGCGGCGAGGCCGAGAATCATGCCGACGACGACGGCAAGGGTGACCGGAATGAGGATCAGCGACATCGTGTAGACGGCGGCAAGGCCGAGGATGGCGAAAATGCCGATGATCGCCCAGGCCATGCTGATGTCGAGCCCGTCCTTCTCGAGCCGGTGCACCGGCGGGACGGGAAGTTCCTCCGCTGCCTCCTGCAACGACTTGGCCCAGGCACTGGGTTGGCGTTCGCCGATGGCGATCTTCTTTGCGTGTTTGCGGATGCCGTTGGCGATGCCCATGCGGTGAGGTCCCTGAAGCCCCATTGCTTCGCCACAAAAACGCGCCGATGCGGTTCCGGTTCCGCCGGTCCATGGCGCCGTCGTTAAAGACATCGGTCAGCCTGCGGGCAAGGGCGCCGAAGCATTCATCCTTTCATCGGCTCGCGCGCCGATTTGATCCTGCCGCCGGAACAACCTCGCGGTTGCTGGCGTTCGACCTCGGAAGGAGAGTGCTCATGATTGCAGATCCCGATCAGACGAAAACCACCGAGACCTATTCGACCGATCCCCCCTATGCGGACGAGGCGAGGCTGAAAGCCGCGGATCAGCGGCGCTGGTGGGTTTGGACCGTTCTTGTGGCGGGCGCGGCAGTTCTGATCATTGCCGGCGTAAGCGTTGCGATCTGGCCGGACCCCGGCAACAATGATCCGACGGCGACGGCTTCGACCAAGCCGGATGCGATCAATACGCAGCCCTCCGGTCCCGGCGCCTTCAACAACGACCCGGCCTCCGGCCCTGCACGGCCGCCCGAAGCGACAGACCGGTCGCCAACGCCGAGCGGAAACGGCGGCGGGCCGACGCAGGTGACGACGCCATCAGGAACCGAGAAGGTTCAATAGGATCGTGAGGCTCAGGCCGACAGCGTCAGGCCGATGCCCCAGGGATCTTTGAGGAAGACGCCGCCATCGCGTTTCTCGCTCTTAATCTCCAGCGCCTCGAGCCTCGAGACCGCCGCGTCGAGTGCTTCCCTGTCGTTGAAACGAATCCGGTAGTCCGAAAGCCCGGTCATATTGTCGGCGCGGGCGGTGGCGCCCTGGCTGTTCCAGATGTTGGCGGCGAGATGGTGGTGATAGCCGCCGGTGGCAAAGAAGCTCGCGCCGGGATAACGGGCCATCAGCTTGAGGCCGAGCACGTCCCGGTAGAAGGCATCAGCCTGCGGGATATCGCCGACCTGCAGGTGCAGATGGCCGATTGCAGTTCCCTCAGCCATGCCGCCCCAGCGATCCTCCGGTGCGCTGTCATAGAGGGCCTGCAGGTCTAGCCGCCGCGTCGCCATTTCGACCATGCCATCCTCAAGGAATTTCCATTGCTCGTGTGGCCGATCGGCATAAATTTCGATGCCGTTGCCCTCGGGATCGGAAAGGTAGATCGCCTCGCTGACGAGATGGTCCGAGGCGCCGTCGAGCACAACGTTGTTTTGGGCGGCGTGGCGCAGCCAGCGCGCCAGTTCGGTGCGGTCGGGCATCAGGAAGGCTGTGTGGAAAAGACCGGCGGCATTCCGTGGCGCGACTGCCGCGTCCTTTGCCGTGGTCAGCGTCAGCAGCGGATGGCTCCCGACACCCAGCACTTCGCCGCTCGTCGTCTTCTCGATGACCTTCAGGCCGAGCATCGACTGATAGAAGCCGGAAACGAGGCCGAGGTCGGTGACGACGAGATGCGACTGGTCGATATAGGCAGGCCGCGTCAGCGCATAGGATGTTTCTGTCGTCATCAATGGGTCTCCTGCCTCTGCAGTTGAAGGTGTACCGGCGGTGGCGGCAACCATGCCGCCCGTGGCAAATCCGAGGAAGTCTCGCCGGTTCATGCGCCTGGTCTCTTCGGTTGCCGTACTTGATCTCTATATGGCCTATCCCGATTGTTCACAGAAGGCTTGTTTTTGAGGATGAAGCGTTGAGCAGATGTTGACGATGACCTTCACCGGCTTGATCGGAGTGAATGCGCCCATATCTTCATCTGAGCAAGCTTATGCATCTCAGTCATGGAGGGAGCCATGTACAGGAAAATCATCGTGGCGATCGCGCTCGGCAGCCTCGACAGGGGAGAGAACATTCTCCGCAAGGCCGCCTCGCTGCTCGACGCGGGCGGCCAGATTGTCGCGCTCAACGTCGTCGAGGATGTGCCGACCTATGTCGCGATCGAGCTGCCGGCCAACATGCTCGAGGACGCCATGAAGGATGGTCGCGACAAGCTGGAGGCGCTGGTCGCCGCAACCGGGGTCACGGCGACGATCGACATCCGCAACGGTCCGCCGGCCAAAGCCATCATCGCAGCCGCCGAAAGCCACGGCGCCGACCTCATCATCCTCGCCTCGCATATTCCGGACTTTTCCAACTACTTTATCGGCGCCACGGCCGACCGTGTCGTGCGGCACGCCAAGTGCTCCGTGCTGGTCGAGCGGCAGAAGATCTGAATCTGCGCCGCCGTCGAGGTCGCCTGTGTGGTCTGTCACGAAGATTTACCACGCGCACGATGCGCCGCTGTTGCGCCCCCGCCCGTTCGGTGCGACCATCGCAATCGGGTACGAAACGGGTTGGCGTGCATGGCCGAGTTCAACGGTATTCGCTGGGCTTACGACAGATATGAGCTGATCGCCGACGGCATCGTCCATGGCGTCGGTCTTGTGCTGGCGCTGATCGGCGCCACCGCTCTGATCTTCTACGCCACGGTCTGGAGCTCCCACGGCGCGCTCGCCGCCGCCTGGATCTATGGCGTCGGACTGGTGCTGACGCTTGCCATCTCCTTTTCCTACAATCTCTGGCCAGTCTCGCGCACCAAATGGTTCCTGCGCCGCTTCGATCATTCGGCGATCTTCATCCTGATCGCCGCCACCTATACGCCCTTTCTCGAACGCGGCGCCGACGATCCGCTGCTCTTCTTCATGCTGATGGCGATATGGCTGTTCGCAGCTGTCGGCATCGTCCTGAAATGCGTGTTTCCAGGGCGCTATGACCGCCTCGCCATCCTGCTTTACCTGGCCATGGGTTGGAGCGGCGTGCTGGTGGCGGGGCCTGTCGCCGCGCGCATTCCCTCCGCTTCGATGCTGTTGATCGTTATCGGCGGCGTTATCTACTCGCTCGGCGTCATCTTCCATGTCTGGGAGAAACTACGTTTCCAGAACGCCATCTGGCACGGTTTCGTCGTCATCGCCGCGGCTGTGCATTATTCAGCCGTCTTCACCTGTTTCAGCCTGCCGATGCCAGCCTTCTGAGCTGCGGCCTGCCGAGCGCGTCCCGCGAGCCTTTCTCTGGCGTGTCAGCCGTTTACATCTTTTGATCAGCAGCGTATGCCAACCCTCGCAGTCAATCCGAACCGAGCGCCCATGACAGACGCCGTCCTTCTCCGCGACGCCACCGAAGCCGATCTTCCTGCCATCCGGGATATCTACAATCATGCCGTCGAGCACACGACGGCGATCTGGAACGAAACGCTCGTCGATCTCGAGAACCGACGGGAATGGCTTAGCGCGCGCAAGGGCCGCGGCTTTCCGGTCATTGTCGCCGAGATGTCGGGCAAGGTCGCGGGCTACGCCTCCTATGGCGACTGGCGCGCCTTCGAAGGCTATCGCCACACCGTCGAACATTCCGTCTATGTCGACAAGGATCATCGCGGCGCCGGCATCGGCGAGGCCCTGATGCGCGAATTGATCGCGCGTGCGGCGGCCGCCAATATCCATGTGATGATCGCCGGCATCGAGGCTGATAACACAGCCTCTATCCGGCTGCACGAAAAGCTCGGCTTCCGCATTGCCGGCAGATTTTCCGAGGTCGGCACCAAGTTCGGCCGCTGGCTGGACCTCACCTGCATGGAGCTTCGCCTGCCCGGCGAGGCCGATTGAGCTGCCTGCCCAAGGCCGACGGAGGGACGAGCGCTCGCTGGACGGAGTGAACCGGCAAATCATTGCCGGAGCGGTCACCATCTTTTTATTGTATTCTGAGCTGTGTAGAAAAGAGAGGCCGCCTGCTTCGCGAGAGGCGGCGTGATAAGCGTCATGGAGATCAACAATTCAATGGTAATGCATAGATCGCCGCTCGGCCTCCTTGCCTTCCTTCTTCTCGCCGCTGCTCCGATTTCCTCGCGTGCTGCCGATTGCGGCAGCACGGCCTCGCCGAAGCTCGACTGGCAGGAATGCACGAAGAAGAACCTGATGCTGCAGGGCAGCGATCTCCAAGGCGCCAATCTCTTCAGCACCGATTTCTCGCTGACCGATCTCAGCGGTTCGAATTTCAAATCCGCCAATCTGGAAAAGGCGAGCTTGGTGCGCGCCTCGCTTGAGGGGTCACATGCCGAAGGGGCCAACTTCGCCAAGATCGAGGCCTATCGCGCCAGCTTCGCCAATATTGTCGCGGACGCCGCGTCCTTTGCCGGGGCCGAGCTGCAGCGCGCCAATTTCGCGGGAGCCCGGCTTTCCGGCGCGAGCTTTGAAAAGGCCGAACTCGGCCGCGCCGATTTCGATAAGGCGGTACTGACGGGGGTGAAATTCTCCTTCGCCAATCTCTCCCGCGCCGATCTCTCCAGCGCCGTCTTCGAAGGCCCTGCGACGTTCGAGCGCGCCTTCATGTTCCTGACCCGCATCGAAGGCCTTGACCTCTCGGCTGCCGCCGGCCTCGAGCAGGCGCAGATCGATCTGGCCTGCGGCGATGCCTCGACCAAATTGCCGGCAGGCCTTTCTGCGCCTTCAAATTGGCCATGCCCTGCCGAGCACGAGTGAACTCGGGCTTTTGCATAGATTCCGTGCAGGTTGACGAAAAGCTATGGCAGCAATGCCTTGCCGACGTGGATTGTGTCCGGTTCGAACTAGTGCAGCCTTAACTCGCCAGTGACCCGACGCCATTCATTCGGTCCGATCAGCCGCTGATGGCTATAGCGGACGGAATGCAGCGGTCCGTCAAGGTTGGACTGCCAGAAATCGAGGAACTTGTGCATTTCCGGAAAGCCCGGGGCGAGGTCGTAATCCTGCCAGACATAAGTCTGCAGGACGGATTCGAAATCAGGAAGGCGGTAGAGGATGTGGGCAGTGGTAAGGCCGTAACCGCTGAGCTGGCGCTCTAGATCTGATGAAAATTGCATGCTTCATCTCCGTTTCACGACAACGAGAAGGTGGCGCATATCTTGACGTCCATCAACGGGATTCTCAACGCAACGGCGGCTTTTGTTGTTCCTTCTCAGGGTGTTAGCAGCCACTTCGGGTGAGTGCTAATTTTTTCTCTGCGCCCTCTTGAAATCGAAAAACCGCAAAACCAGATCAATGCGCGCAAAACGCTCGACAGAGGTTTGCACCCGCCCGGACTGGTCATCCGGTCCGGCCAGGGGAACAACATCGTTATTGTTTGTCCATTGGAGGAAAACATGTCGTTCCGACCGCTTCATGACCGCATTCTCGTCCGCCGCGTCGATTCCGAAGAAAAGACCAAGGGCGGCATCATCATTCCCGACACCGCCAAGGAAAAGCCGCAGGAAGGCGAGGTCATCGCCGTCGGTCCTGGTGCGCGCAACGATGCCGGCCAGATCCAGGCGCTCGACGTCAAGGTCGGCGATCGCATCCTGTTCGGCAAATGGTCCGGCACGGAGATCAAGATCGACGGCGAGGACCTGCTGATCATGAAGGAAAGCGACGTCATGGGTGTTATCGAAGCCCAGGCGGCCCAAAAGATCGCCGCTTGAGGCGTTCGCCCCGCGTTAGTCAAAAAAGCTGCCTATTGAAGGAGTTAAAGAATGGCTGCGAAAGAAGTGAAATTCCATAGCGATGCCCGTGAACGCATGCTGCGTGGGGTCGATGTGCTGGCCAATGCCGTGAAGGTCACGCTTGGCCCGAAAGGCCGCAACGTCGTGATCGACAAATCCTTTGGCGCGCCGCGCATCACCAAGGACGGCGTCTCGGTCGCCAAGGAAATCGAGCTCGAAGACAAGTTCGAGAACATGGGTGCGCAGATGCTGCGCGAAGTGGCGTCGAAGACGAACGACCTCGCCGGCGACGGCACCACGACCGCGACGGTGCTCGCCCAAGCGATCGTCAAGGAGGGTGCCAAGGCGGTCGCCTCCGGCATGAACCCGATGGACCTGAAGCGCGGCATCGACCTCGCCGTCGATGCTATCGTGGCGGAACTGAAGACCAACGCCCGCAAGATCTCCAACAATTCCGAAATTGCCCAGGTCGGCACGATCTCCGCCAATGGCGATGCCGAGATTGGCCGTTACCTTGCCGAAGCGATGGAAAAGGTCGGCAACGAGGGTGTGATCACCGTCGAGGAAGCCAAGACTGCCGAAACCGAACTCGAAGTCGTCGAAGGCATGCAGTTCGACCGCGGTTATCTCAGCCCCTACTTCGTCACCAATCAGGACAAGATGAGGGTCGAACTGGAGGATCCCTATATCCTAATTCATGAGAAGAAGCTGTCGAACCTGCAGTCGATGCTGCCGGTTCTCGAAGCCGTCGTTCAGTCGGGCAAGCCGCTCCTCATCATCGCTGAAGACGTCGAAGGCGAAGCGCTCGCAACGCTCGTCGTCAACAAGCTGCGCGGCGGCCTGAAGATAGCCGCCGTCAAGGCGCCCGGCTTCGGCGACCGCCGCAAGGCCATGCTGGAAGACATCGCCATCCTGACCGGCGGCACCGTCATCTCCGAAGATCTCGGCATCAAGCTCGAGAATGTGACGCTCAACATGCTCGGCCGGGCAAAGAAGGTGGCCATCGAAAAGGAAAACACCACCATCATCGACGGTGCCGGTTCGAAGGCGGAGCTCGACGGTCGTACCGCTCAGATCCGCGCGCAGATCGAGGAAACCACCTCCGACTATGACCGCGAGAAGCTGCAGGAACGCCTCGCCAAGCTCGCCGGCGGTGTTGCCGTCATCCGCGTGGGCGGCTCGACTGAGGTCGAGGTGAAGGAGAAAAAGGATCGCGTCGACGACGCGCTGCATGCAACAAGGGCAGCGGTCGAGGAGGGCATTCTGCCGGGCGGCGGCGTGGCGCTGCTGCGCGCAGTCAAGGCGCTCGGCAATATCAAGACTGCCAATGACGACCAGCGGGTCGGCGTCGACATCGTCCGCCGTGCGCTCGAGGCCCCGGCTCGACAGATTGCCGAAAACGCCGGCGCCGAAGGCTCCATCATCGTCGGCAAGCTGCGCGAGAAGAGCGACTTCTCCTATGGCTGGAATGCTCAGACCGGCGAATTCGGCGATCTCTACGCGCAGGGCGTCATCGATCCGGCAAAGGTCGTTCGCACCGCGCTGCAGGATGCATCCTCCATCGCCGGCCTGCTGGTGACGACGGAAGCGATGATCGCTGAGAAGCCGAAGAAGGATGCTCCTCCGGCTATGCCCGCCGGCGCCGGCATGGACTTCTAACAGCGACCACTCGGCCCGCTCTGCCATCGGGGCGGGCCGCACGCTCTCGAATGAACCAAGTTCCATCGGTCAACATCAATGGAGCGAGCTATGAGAAAGGAAAGCATCAGCAATTCCATGCAGCAGAGCGCCATGGCTGCCATCAGTGCGGCACATCTGCTTCATCCAGCGAAACATTTCAGTCACCCGCGTGACGTGCTTACCGCCGCCGACATCGGCAACGACGAGAAGCGGGCCATTCTCGCTTCATGGGCATCCGATATCTTCGCGATCGAATCCGTACCAGCCCTTCGCCTTTACCCCGGGACCGAAAAAGCTGTATCCTACGACGAGATCCTCGAAGCGCTGAAGGCTTTGGACAAAGGCGATCGACCATCCGGGAAACAAGATACGTCCGCTCCCTTGAGTGCCCACAGGACGCGTCGTCGAAGACCGTCGGTACGCCGGCTTCCCGGCCTTGGCTTGTGCAGCTACTGGAAAGGAGGACGGCGCCGACCGCTACTTGAAACCTGACCCTCCGTCCGGCCTGCCGTGTGCCTCTAAAGGACGCGGGCATGATGTTGCCGACGACTGTTTGCTCAACTGAGGAGGTTTTGCCGATGAAGATCGCTCAGATTGCGCCGCTCGCCGAGAGCGTTCCGCCAAAGCTCTATGGGGGAACGGAGCGGATCGTTTCCTACCTTACCGAAGAACTCGTGGCACAGGGGCATGAGGTCACGCTTTTTGCCAGCGGCGATTCCGTCACCCGGGCGACGCTCGTGTCATGTGCGGACGTCGCCTTGCGGCTGAACCCTGCGGTCAAGGAACATTTGCCGCATCAGGTCTTGATGCTGGAGGAGATCCGTCAGCGGGCGCATGAGTTCGACGTGCTGCATTTCCACATCGACCTGCTGCATTTCCCGCTGATCCGCGATTTCGCCGACCGCACTGTCACCACACTGCACGGCCGGCTCGACCTGCCGGATCTCAAGCCGTTCTACGCGGCGTTCCCGGATATTCCGATGGTGTCGATCTCCAACGACCAGCGCCGTCCGATGCCGCCGGTCGACTGGCGCGGAACGGTCTATCATGGACTGCCGGCTGATCTGCTTCCCTTCACGCAAAACCCTGGAGGCAATTACCTGGCTTTTCTTGGTCGGATCTCTCCGGAAAAGCGCCCCGATCGCGCGATCCAGATCGCTGCAAAGGTCGGAATGCAGCTGAAGATCGCCGCCAAGATCGATAATGCCGACAAGGCCTATTGGGAAACCGTCATCGAGCCGATGATAAAGAGCCATCCGCATGTTGAATTCATCGGCGAGATCGATGAACGTGAGAAAGCTGCCTTCCTTGGAAATGCAGGCGCTCTGCTCTTCCCGATCGACTGGCCGGAGCCCTTCGGGCTGGTGATGATCGAAGCCATGGCCTGCGGCACGCCGGTCATCGCTTTCGGCTGTGGTTCGGTTCCCGAGGTCATTGACAATGGCATCTCGGGCATCCTGGTCGACAGCGTCACCGAGGCGGCCGAAAACGTCGAATGGGCGCTGCGCCTCGATCGGCACAAGGTACGGGCCGCGTTTGAAAAGCGCTTCACTGCAAAACGAATGGCGTGCGACTATCTCGACATCTATCGCAACCTGCCGGGCGTTCGCATCAAAGCCGCGCCGATCCGCCGGTCGCGTAGTCAAGCGCCCGACCTGCAGGCTGTTGCCTGAGGCAAGGAGGAGGCATGTCGAACGTGTCTGCGGACAGCAACCCCGCCAAGGCATCGTCAGGCCTGACGGCGCCGGTCGCTCAGTTCTTCATTCCGGCCGCCGCATCGCTGCAGGAGCGCCGGCCGCGTACCTTGAAGCACGGCGATACTTTTGCCGTCTTCGATCATAATGGCGATGCTCTTTCCGGTCCCGGCAGTCCGGAAGGCCTTTTTCACCGGGACACCCGTCATCTCTCGCATCTTTACCTGACGATCAACGAACAGCGGCCCATGCTTCTGTCGTCGACGCTGCGGGATGACAATGCCACCCTGACCTGTGATCTTACTAATCCTGATCAGTTCGATGACAAGGGAAGGCTGGTTCTAGGCCATGACGTGATTCATCTGCGCAGATCACGCTTTCTCTGGAATGCCTGTTGTTATGAACGGCTGGCCGTGAGGAATTATGACGAGCGGCGGCAACATGTTCGCATTCAGATCTCTTTCGGGGCCGATTTCGCCGATCTTTTTGAAGTCCGCGGCACCGCAAGGGCAAGGCGAGGGCACCATCTTCCCGCCGTCGTGGAACAGGATTGGATCCTGCTTTCCTATATTGGCCTGGACGATCGCAAGCGGTCGACGCGCCTTTCCTTCATGCCTGAACCGGCCGAGATTCGTAGCGATCTCGTCACTTACGACCTCCATCTGGAGCCGCACGAGACCAAATCGCTCTTTATCCAGATCGGCTGCGACCATACCTCCGCCGATCGACTGAGCCGCCTTTCCTTCTTTCTTACCTTGCGGGATGCCCGCCGTGCGTTGCGCGCCTCCTCCTCGCGCGCAGCGTCGGTCACAACTTCCAACGAGATCTTCAACGAAGTCGCGCGGCGCAGCGCCTCTGACCTCTACATGCTGATCACCGACAAGCCGGAAGGCCCCTATCCTTATGCCGGCATTCCCTGGTTCAGCACCGTTTTCGGCCGCGATGCCCTGATCACGGCGCTTGAGACACTTTGGCTCGATCCGGAGATCGCCCGCGGGGTTCTGGGTCATCTTGCTGCCAATCAGGCGACGAACGTCGATCCTGCTTCAGACGCCGAGCCTGGCAAGATCCTGCACGAAGTGCGTTGCGGCGAAATGGCCGAACTCGGCGAGGTTCCTTTCCGGCGTTACTATGGCAGCATCGACTCGACGCCGCTCTTCGTGATGCTGGCCGGCGACTATCTCAAACGAACTGGTGACCTTGCGACCATCGACCGTCTCCTGCCGAATCTCGAAGCGGCGCTGACATGGATCGACGAACATGGGGATCGCGATGGCGACGGCTTCGTCGAATACGGGCGGCTGACGGAAGAAGGTCTGATCAATCAGGCGTGGAAGGATAGCCACGACTCGGTCTTCCATGCCGATGGCACATTGGCCCGGGGCCCAATCGCGATCGCCGAAGTCCAAGCCTATGTCTACGGCGCTTGGCAAAGTGCTGCCGAAATCTTCCGGTGGAGGGGCAAGCCGGAGCGCGCGGCGAGCTTTCTCGCGCGCGCGGAGGGACTGCGCCACGCCTTCGACATGAGCTTCTTCGATGAGGAACTCGGCACCTATGTGTTGGCTCTCGACGGGGATAAACGGCCTTGCCGGGTCCGATCCTCCAATGCCGGCCATGCTCTGTTCACCGGTATTGCTTATCCTGAACGGGTCGCACAGGTGACCCGCACCCTTATGAATGCTTCCTCCTTCTGTGGCTGGGGCATCCGGACCATTCCCTCGACCGAAGCACGTTACAATCCTATGAGCTACCACAATGGCTCGATCTGGCCACATGACAATGCCATGATCGCCAGTGGTCTTGCCCGCTATGGCTATCGCGCCGAAGCCGCGCGAATCTTCGAGGGGCTGTTTGCCGCTGCGACCTATATCGACCTGCGGCGGCTTCCCGAACTCCTCTGCGGCCTGCCACGTCAACGCGCACGCGGTCCTACCTCTTATCCGGTTGCCTGCTCGCCGCAAGCATGGGCGGCAGCAGCCCCTTTGTCGCTGCTGCAATCCTGCCTTGGCCTCGACTTCGATCCGAATAATTTGCAGATCAGCTTCAGCGTGCCGCGGCTTCCTTCGTTTCTCGACGAGGTAATCTTGCGGCGTCTGCTGATCGGCAATTGCTCGGCTGACGTGGCCATCCGTCGGTCTCGACACCAGGTCGTGGTCGATGTCATCAATCGACAGGGCGATGTCAGCGTGCTCACCACGGCCTGATGAAGGACGGTGCAGGGAAGGCGGGTCAACCGCCTTTTCTAATCGGGTTCCTCTTCGTCCGACCTCAGCAGGTCAACAAGCGCAGCAACCCTGCCGGTCGGTAGATGCCGCCCTTCACCCACCAGGGCCTCGTCGTTGTTGGCCCATGCAAACGCCTCGGCAAGCTCGGCTTGGGTTGCACCTGTTGCGATGATCTCGGCCACAAGCGTTTTGTCGGCGGGCCCAAGGACGGCGATGACGTCGTGTGAAGTCATTGTCATAACAATTGCTCCTCGCTCAAGCTCCAGAACATATGGTGGCGTCTTCAAAAAGATCAATTTTTCTCGTCGAGAAATTCGATCCCCTTGAAACTGTAAGACACTGAATTATATTAGTATTGTTGATCGCCCAATAGGGATCGACAGAAAGCCCAGGAGACGCCGGTCGCTCTTGGCGTCTCCTTGTGTCCATGTTGCTTGCAAGGAGGATATGG
This sequence comes from Rhizobium sp. Nf11,1, assembly GCF_050587665.1. NCBI lineage: Bacteria > Pseudomonadati > Pseudomonadota > Alphaproteobacteria > Hyphomicrobiales > Rhizobiaceae > Rhizobium > Rhizobium sp. Nf11,1. The sequence goes on from NZ_JBOBHU010000008.1 coordinate 211,084, forward strand.
CTATGAGGACAAACCTCGATTTCTCTCCCCTGTTCCGGTCGAGCATCGGCTTTGAGCGAATGTTGAACGCGCTTGAGGCTGCAGGCCGCGCCGAGACAATCGACAACTGGCCGCCCTACGATATCGTCAAGACCGGCGAGAACGACTACCGCATTGCCATGGCAGTGGCGGGCTTCTCGCAGGACGAGCTGGCAATCACCCAAGAGCAGAACATGCTGATGGTATCAGGGCAGAAGGCAGACAGCGAAGATGCTCAATATCTGCATCGCGGCATTGCCGGACGCTCGTTCCAGCGTCGGTTCGAACTGGCCGATCATGTCAAGGTTGTCGACGCCGGTCTGGTCAACGGTCTGCTGACCATCGATCTCAAGCACGAAATTCCCGAAGAGATGAAGCCGCGCCAGATCGAGATCAAGGCCGACGGGGTGCTGCCCAAGGCCGAGACAAAGCAGATCGAAGGTGAGAAACAGGTGGCGGCCTAAGCGTTCCAATAGCAGGGAGCAGACGTGGCGCCAGACGTCGTCTGGCGCCCACCGGAATGCCGAAGAACCACCAGAAAGGAGTAAAGCCATGAGTGTTCGTGATTTGATTCCCTGGGGCCGCAACAACGGCAATCAGATGCCGAGTCTCCTTCGCGACGACGACCGCGATCCTTTCCTGTCGCTTCACCGCGAGGTCAACCGGCTGTTCGATGACGTTTTTCGCGGCTTTGGCCCCGGCCTGCCGTCACATCGCGGCGCCGGCGGCTTCGGTGCAGGCTGGCCGAGTGTCGAGATTTCGGACACTGAGAAGCAAATCAAGGTTACGGCCGAAGTACCCGGTCTTGAAGAAAAGGACATCGAGGTCTTTCTCAATGACGGCGTGCTCACGCTGAAGGGTGAGAAGCGTTCGGAAACGGAAGACAAGGAGAAGCAGTTTTCGGAGCGCTACTACGGCCGCTTCGAACGACGCATCCCGCTCGGCACCGAGGTCAAGGAAGACCAGGTCGACGCCACCTTCAAGAACGGCGTTCTGACTGTCACTTTGCCAAAGACCGAAAAGGCGCAGTCACAGGTCAAGCGCATCGCCATCAGAAGCTGACGAGCGCGGCGGCCGGCCCCCGGGCCGGCCGCCGCTCATCCTTCGCCGATAGGGAGGGATAGAACCATGGAGACCGCAAGAGACACACATCGGAAAACCCCAATATCTGACACTATCTGCGCGTCGAACGATAACGAACGGAGCAAACTTTCGTTCGGACAATCACTGTTTCCCGAAAATGCCGTTGCCCGTATCTTCAAACCGTGCCGCTCCGTTGCGACGTCGGGCAAAGCGCGAACGAAGGGCTGGCGGCTCGTCTTCGAGCGCAGCAGCGCCCCATTCATCGAGCCTTTGATGGGTTACACGGGTGATCGCGATATGCTGACGCAGGTGGAACTCGAATTTCCCACGCTGCGATCCGCCATCCGGTACGCCGAGCGTCACGGTCTGACTTATGTCGTGCAACGGCCTGCTGCTGCTACGGCAAAGCGTATGACCGGCCGCCGAACCGAAAGAATGTCGCATGCTTTCGCTGACGCGACACTGGACCGGCTTGGCCTTGCCCCGCTGAGCGAGAGCTACGGGCAGGCCATGGACGGTGCGACAAGTCGAGGAGATTCTTCCGGTCCGGCGACGTGGTCGTCGCCGATGGACATCGTTGTTGATCCCTCGCTTTCGCTGCAAGCGAAGCGCTCGATCCTTATGAATTGGGCTTGGACGGAATATCTTCTCGACCAGGCAACAAACGAAGGCATGCCGGAGAACGACCGGTCGTCGCGTCTCCATGAGGTCGAGCAGGCGCTGCTTGCCCTCGAGCGAAATGTCGAGAGCGCGCAAACACATCCTGTGGTCAATCGGGAAGCTGCATGAGGTGGGTCATGGATCCGCATATCGTTTTCGATTGCCAGAACATTCTTCCGAACAGGTTCGCTTTGTCGCTCGCGGCAGCAGCCCGCACCCGCGCACTAAGGCGGGGTGCCGAACCAAGGCTTGATCCGCGGTGCGCAAGCGCGAGCGAGATGGCATTGCAGGAGATTGCTTGCGGTGCGTTCGCCGACGACGAGATGGCGCCATTTCTGTTCGCATCGCAAGCGGGCGCATGCTTTTTGCCACCACCTGCACCCACGAAAATCGAGCTTCGCGGCGACGGCCTTTCAAGCACTGCCGCCGCACCCGTCGCCTCATCGCATGAGGCGGTCGATCGATGATGTCAAACAACAGATGAGGAGAAATGAACGATGCTGAAGTCCCTGAATTCGAACAACCGGACGGCTCTCGATATCGTCAATATCGTTGCCGGTCTTGCTCTTCTGATCTCACCATGGCTGCTCGGCTTCGCAGCCGAGAGCGGCGCCGCATGGAATGCCTGGATCGTCGGCGCTGCCATCGCCCTGATCGCCGCAGCGGCTCTCTACGCCTTCTATGAGGTGGAGGAATGGGTCAATCTTGTCCTGGGCGTATGGGCCGTCGTCGCACCGTGGGTGCTGGGCTTTGCGGCCGTGACAGCGGCGATGTGGGTGCATCTGATTGTGGGTGTTGTGGTCGCCGTAGTGGCCGCCGGCAGCATCTGGTTCAGCCATAACCATCCGCTGTCAACCGTATAAGCGGCTCAGAACGGGTCCGGCCGCCGGGCCCGTTCTTCCGAATTCAAGTTTCAAACGAGGAGAGTCGAGGATCAAACCGATGTTCGATTTAGCCCCGAGGCTCCGCACGATCGCCGTTTCCGCAGCTATCGCCGCCGGAGCCGTCCTGATCACCGTCACCCCCGTCATTGCACAGACAGCGGCGCCTGTACCTTCGGCTGCCAGCTTGCCAAGCTTAGCGCCGATGCTCGATCATATCACCCCAGCCGTCGTTAATATCGCTGTCGTCTCGCGGTCACCAGCCGAAAACAATCCTCTCTACAGCGATCCGAACTTCCGCCACTTCTTTGATGTGCCGGAGCAGCAACGGCGGGGTAGGATGAGTGCCGGTTCTGGGGTCATCATCGACGCTGCGAAAGGCTATGTGCTCACCAATCATCATGTCGTGGATGGCGGGACGGAGATTTCCGTCACGCTGAAGGATGGGCGTCAGTTCCCGGCAAAACTCATCGGCAGTGACAAGGAAACCGATATCGCGCTGCTCCAGATCGACGCAAAAAATCTTGTGGCGATCCAGGTCGGCGATTCCGACGCCCTCAAGGTGGGCGACTATGTCGTTGCGATCGGGAATCCTTTCGGGCTCGGTCAAACGGTTACGTCGGGCATCGTCAGCGCCCTCGGACGCAGCGGCTTGAACATCGAAGGCTATGAGGACTTCATTCAGACGGATGCCTCGATCAATCCGGGAAATTCCGGGGGCGCCCTGGTAACGCTCGATGGCAAGCTGATCGGGGTCAATACAGCGATCCTCAGCCCCGCCGGCGCCAATGTCGGCATCGGATTTGCCGTTCCAAGCAATATGGCGGTGACGGTGATGAATCAATTGATTGCCCATAGGGAAGTGCGACGTGGCAGGCTCGGCATCGGTATCCAGAATATAACGCCCGACCTGGCTGAGGCACTAAGACTTGGCGATTTGCGGGGCGCCCTGATTGCCAATGTCGAGCCTGGCTCGTCGGCCGAGCAGGCCGGACTAAAGACCGGCGATGTGGTGACGGCGATCGACGGGCGTCCCGTTCATGGCGCGACTGACCTCAGGAATCGGATCGGCCTTACGCCGGCGGGCAGCAACGTCCGCTTGACTGTGAAGCGTGGCGATGACGAGAGGGTGATTGCTGCCACCATCGCTGCCGAAGACCACTCTCCTGCAGATCTGTCCGGCACGGCGCTGGAGGGTGCCAGCATGCGGGACGCCCCTAAAGGGGGATTGCGGGATGGGGGCGTCTCCGGCGTGCTGATAGAGAATGTGGCTCCCGGCAGCACCGCGGCTCGCGCCGGTATTCGGGCCGGCGACTTAATCGTTGCGATAAACCGCGTTCCCGTTGCTTCCATCGCCGACTTGCGACGGACGATTGCCGAAAAACCAGCTATAGTCGCCCTCGAACTGATCCGCGATGGCGGCCGGCTGCTGCTGGTCATCCGCTAGCCGGGAGCGGCCTCATGGCTATGAACAGCAAGACAAAGTTCAACATCGGATATTGGATCGCCGCCTTCTTCGTCCTCGTGGCAATCCAGTATCTTTTTGCGACGACGACGCAAGTTGCAGGGATCTCTTACAGCCAGTTCGAAACGGACCTCCGGGACGGCAAGGTCGCCGAAGTCGCCGTCTCCGACAACTTTATCCAGGGGCGCTACAAGGAGCCGCAGAACGGCCGGGCCTTTTTTCTGACGACGCGTGTGGAGCCCAGCCTCGCCCAGCAGCTTCAGAGCCATGGGGTGATCGTAACCGGTCAGATCGAAAGCACCTTCCTGCGTGATCTTCTTTCGTGGATTATTCCCGTGGCGCTCTTCGTCGGCATCTGGATGTTCGTGCTGAGGCGCATGGGTGGCGGGATTGGCGGCGGCCTCATGCAGATCGGCAAGAGCAAGGCACGAATTTATGTCCAGTCTGACACCGGCGTGACGTTCAAGGATGTGGCCGGGGTCGACGAAGCCAAGGAGGAGCTCAAGGAAATCGTCGACTTCCTCAAGGATCCGGCAGGTTACGGCCGGCTGGGTGGCCGGATGCCGAAAGGGGTGCTGCTCGTCGGCCCACCTGGTACCGGCAAGACCCTGCTGGCGCGCGCAGTCGCAGGGGAGGCCGGTGTACCATTTTTCTCGATTTCCGGCTCCGAATTTGTCGAGATGTTCGTCGGCGTCGGTGCTGCGCGCGTCCGCGATCTCTTTGAACAGGCGCGCGCCAAGGCGCCGGCCATCATCTTCATCGATGAGCTCGATGCACTCGGCCGCGCCCGCGGCATCGGTCCGATGGCGGGCGGTCATGACGAAAAGGAGCAGACGCTCAACCAGCTGCTCGTGGAGCTCGACGGCTTCGACTCGTCTACGGGGCTGGTATTGCTTGCCGCCACAAACCGGCCGGAAATCCTCGATCCCGCCCTCCTGAGGGCCGGCCGCTTCGATCGCCAGGTGCTGGTCGACCGACCTGACAAGGCCGGACGCATCGAGATCCTCAACGTGCATCTGAAGAAGTCGAAGCTGGCGCCGGAAGTCGACATCGAGCAGATTGCCGCGCTGACACCAGGGTTTACGGGTGCGGACCTTGCCAATCTCGCGAACGAGGCAACGCTGCTCGCCACGCGCCGGAAAGCCGATGCTGTCAGTATGGAGGATTTTAACAACGCGGTAGAACGCATTGTCGCAGGTCTCGAAAAGCGCAACCGGCTGCTCAATCCCAAGGAGCGGGAGATTGTCGCCCATCACGAGATGGGCCATGCACTGGTTGCGATGGCATTGCCTGGTGTCGATCCTGTCCACAAGGTCTCGATCATCCCGCGCGGCATTGGCGCGCTCGGCTATACGATTCAGCGGCCAACGGAGGATAGATTTCTGATGACCCGCGAGGAGCTCGAGAACAAGATGGCGGTCTTGCTCGGCGGACGCGCGGCTGAATGGATCATCTATGGCCGTTTGTCCACGGGTGCGGCCGACGACCTCGTCAAGGTCACGGATATCGCCCGCGCCATGGTCACCCGATACGGCATGACGGAAAAGCTGGGGCACGTCGCGCTTGAGAAGGACCGGCGCTCATTCCTTGCGACAGACCAGCCGTTCTACGGACCACAGGAGCATGAATATTCCGACGAAACCGCCGCAGCGGTCGACGAAGAGGTCCGACGGATTGTCGACGAGACGTTCGGCAGGGCGGTGGAATTGCTTCGGAAACGCAAAAGCATGCTGGAACGGGCGGCGCGGCTTCTCCTCGAAAAAGAGACTCTAAATGAGACCGACTTGCGGTCCCTTCTGGTCAGGGTCGAAGCGGCGGATCAGCCCACTTGAGTGGGCGGCACGATCAATCGGCCGCCGAGAAGGTGACAATTGCGGCCGAGACGTCGTAGGCCGGCGCGGCCTTTGCCGGGCTCAGGTGGCCTCCGGAACTTAATTCGCCGCGGCGACCTATGCCGCCTGGAGTGCTCTGATCGTGCCGATCATGGCTCGGCGTTATTCCCCTGGCTCGAATACCATGGCGTGGCCGTTGATGCAGTAGCGCAGGCCGGTCGGCGGCGGGCCGTCGGGAAAGACGTGGCCGAGGTGGGCGTCGCAGGTGCCGCAGCGGATTTCGGTCCGCACCATACCGTAGCTCGTGTCGCGATGCTCGGTCACAGCATCGGGAGAAACCGCTTCGAAATAGCTCGGCCAGCCGCAGCCGGCGTCGAATTTCGTGTCAGAACGGAAAAGCGGCGCGTTGCAGCCGACGCAGCGGTAGAGCCCCGTCTCGAAGGAATCCCAGTAGGGGCCGGTGAAGGCGCGTTCGGTGCCGTGCTGGCGGGTAATGCGGTATTGCTCGGGCGTGAGCTGCTCTTTCCATTCGGCGTCTGACTTATGGATCTTGGCGGTGGTTGCAGTTTCGGACATGACGTGCTCCTTTCGCCGAAGGGCGGTTCCGTTTCGCCAGAAATGTGGTGCGCCGTCCTTGTTTCATCAAGCCTCCGGCGCCGGGCCGCGGGAATGGCGGCATGCAGCTATCAGGGAAAGACGTCTGCTTTTACATCTATTAAGGGTTTTCTGTTAGGGTTAATGTTACGTACATTGAGGAGCCATTGGTGTTTGAAGCTGCAATCGTCCTGCTCTACGGCCTCGTGGCCGTGACCGCCATGGCGGTCACGCTGCTGGAGGGCTGGGCGAATCATGCCGGTTTGACGTTTCATCGTCTCGCCGGACTTGTCGCCTGCCTGCTCTGGCCGCTGACGCTTCTGCTCTTTATCCTGCACGGTTCGGTCGTCCGGCTGCTGACGCGTCTCTCCCGCTCACTGGCCTGATCACGGCAACTCTCTGAACCCGTGCTATTGCCGCCTTAACCTGTTTTACCCCGAACTTATGCACAGGAAGCTGTGAGTAAAGCTTGGCCTAAAGTCCTATAATTCTTCGTCAGCCATTTTTTCTCAAGAAAAACGACAAATAATAATTGGCCTTTCGGCCAAACGATGGTATTTGAAAATGCAAGTAGAATTCTGATTGTGAATTACAATCGTTCTGCTTCCAAGTCCCTCAGTTTTGATTTTTCAATGTCTAACTGGGGCCATCGCCTGGAGCAAGACGGTAGTGGTTTTCGGTCAGGCAGTATAAGAACAGGTCTCGGACTTCGGAATCTAGGGGTGGATTTCACGTTTTTCGAAACAGAAGATTGCTTCCTGTGCTTTTGCTGTTCGCTTCTACGAGGCGGGTCTTTGGCGTGACAGTCAAAGATCGTTTGAGCATGCTAACAGGAGAAAAAATATGACGGATATGGCGACCGGCAATGGGCCGGAGCTGCTTGTGGAACTGACGGCCGACATCGTCGCGGCTTATGTCAGCAACCATGTTGTCCCGGTCAGCGACCTGGCAAATCTGATTTCCGACGTGCATTCGGCACTGAGCAACACGTCCGTACCGCAGCCCGCTGCGGCTGTCGTCGAAAAGCAGAAGCCTGCAGTCTCTGTCCGCAAGTCCGTACAGGACGAGCAGATTACGTGCCTGGAATGCGGCGGCAACTTCAAGTCCCTCAAGCGTCACCTCATGACGCATCACAGTCTCTCGCCGGAAGAATACCGTGAGAAATGGGACCTGCCGACCGACTACCCGATGGTAGCGCCCGCCTATGCCGAAGCGCGTTCGCGCCTGGCGAAGGAGATGGGCCTGGGTCAGCGCCGCAAGCGCGGCCGCGGCTGAGCTTTCGAAGCAGTCAACGACAAAAGCCGGGTCTTGTGCCCGGCTTTTCTGTCTGGACCGCAAACATGATGCCGAAAACCGGATGCGTTTCCGGGCGCTGTCTGTCCGGGCCTGTTAAATGAAAGCAGGATTCAGACTTTAGTGCAAACGGCCCAGAGTTCATCCTGTTCTGAACGAGGATAATAATCTCCCTGACTATTCCGCCGCTGTCGCAAATCATGCACTGGGGAGACGGGATATTATCAGGAAGCCTCTCTTACGCTTGGGAGGGTGAGGTAGAATGTATTCCTATACTATAAGGAAGTGTTAATATAGTCGATTGGCCGTCTCCGCAAATGCGCGATCGGCCGCGCTGACCGACCGAATCGATCGCGTTCAGGCCGCGGCGCGGACTTTCGCCTCTTCCCGGATTCGCTTCACCATCGAGCGCAACCCGTTCGAGCGTTGCGACGACAGGTTCTCCACCAAGCCGATCTTCGAGAAGATCTCGAAGGCATCGAGAGCAGCGATCTCGGAAGCCGGCTTGCCGGAATAGGTTGCAAGTACGATGGCGACGAGGCCGCGCACGATATGCGCGTCGGAATCGCCTTCGAAACTCATGATTGGGTTTTCCGGATCGCCCGACGTATGCGTCACCAGCCACACCTGGCTGGCGCAACCCATCACCTTGTTCTCCGAGGTGCGTTTTTCCTCGGCGAGCTCGGGCAGCGCCTTGCCCAGTTCGATGACATAGCGGTAGCGGTCTTCCCAATCGTCCAGGAAGGCGAAGTCATCGATGATCTGGTCGAGGGATGCCATAAAAAGCCTTTCACCTTTTGGCATGCTGGCAAAACGACACGGCAATTTTGCGTCCGGACATGCTCTAGGACTGCATATAGGTGATAGACCAACAGATTTGAACCGCTAAAGCGCGTCGTCTTGCCGATGCCGCGCTCCAGCTTTTATTTTACGCACGTCGTTATCGAAAACCACCGCACATTATTGCGCGACATGCTCTCAAAAGAAACGCCGTGAGGGATGGGCATCCTCACGGCGCAGCAATCTGCTGAGTTAAACAGGGCAGGCACGTCAGGCATGGGGCATTTCCGCGTCATGCGGACCACCGATGCAAGCTCTAAAGCATGTCGCGCAAAAGTGTGCAGCGGTTTTGCGTGAAAGACATACGGCAAACCAAGGACCTAAAGCGCGGCAGGCGAATCTTAAGGATCGCACCGCGCTTTAGAATTCAATTGAGAAGCGGTCTCGCCTCCGAATATTGCTCATGCGCGGCGGGCCGATTGCTCGCGCAATTTCGTCAGATCGCCGGCTTCGGCGTCGGCAGCGGGATCGCGCCGGTTACTACGGTCGCGGCTTCATCGTCGACCGGCGGACGGTAAGGCATCGGCTGGTTGAGCGCAGCCTTTGCCTCGCGTGCCTTCTCCTGAACGGAAGGAGAGGCGAGGGAGGGTGCGGCGGCTGCCACCCGGTTTGCCGGTTCGGCGGGGCTTGCGGTCGTCGTCGGTTCGTCCGTGAATTGGCTGTCGAGAAGTTCGTAAGCCACGCGGGCGCCCTCACGGGCCCGGTAGCCGAGCGCCGTCAGGGTCTCGGCGCCTTTGGCGCAGACCTCCGGCTTTTCCGAGCACATGCCAGTGAGATAATCATAGGCGCCGCTCGCCGCCGTGAATGCATCGGAGAGCTGCAATTGCGGGCCGCCGGCGAGCTTGTCGGATCCCTCCGTGCTGAAGACGGAAAGAAGCACGAGCACAAGGCCAAACCAGAAGGATCCTTTGATCAGAAACCACATTGTCGTTGCCCATCCTGTTTTCCCGTCCGGTTCTATCGCCGAATCAGGCCGGTTGTCCGGTGTGCTTTCACCATATCGGCAAGTTGCGAATGCCGCTTTTCAAAACTCGTGCGCATTTGCGGCAAATTTAATTCGAATTTTAGCGAAGTGCATTTGAGCCGCATTTAAGTCGAATGCGAGCGATTGTCGTTAAGTATCAGGGCGGCACCTGCTTGCAATTGCAGGGCTTTTGCCGGTTCGCCTTGCCACAGGAGTTAACGCGATGCTGAAATATGAAGGAAATCCGCCGCTTACTGGCCATTAACCACAAAAAGCAAAGGAGCGCGCGGATGCTCCAAAATGGGAATTTCTGCTCTTTCTGGCTGTGAACAGCGCCTTTGCCTTATCCTTTCCTTAAGTCGCGGCGGCCTATTGTCCGGATCGACAGACAGCCTCTTTGGGCGGGTATTGCGTGCGAGTATTGAGTGACATTGGCGGCTGGGTGACGACCCTCGTAGACCGGGCGGCGACAAGCTGGCTTTCCCGGACGGGCGGCGGCGAAGCCGTGCGCCAGCGCGAGCTTGCGATTCTGCGCCGCCTCGTGCTGCTCTCCTCGGCCGCTCTCGTCGCCGCGCCTGTCGGTCTTTCGGCGGTCACCAGTCCGGCCGTCGCGCTGCCGGCCGGCGTCGCCATGGTCTGCGCCGCCTTTCTCTTTTCCGCCGTCGGCAGCATCGCGCTGGCCCGCCAGGGCTCGTCCGCCGGCATTGCCGCACAGTCGGCCGAGGATTTCTTCCTCGCCGTCACCCCCGGCCTCGTCTTCTTCCTGGATCCGCACGGCAGCGTCGCCACCATCGGCGGCCGCGACCGGCGCGATTTCCTTGCCTGGATGCGCGATCCGAAGGGCAGGGGCTTCCTGGAGCAGGTGCATGTCTCAGACCGTATCCTGTTCTTGCAGGCGCTCGATGAGCTCAGGCGCGGCGAAGATGCCGCAAGCGTCGATCTGCGCCTCGACCGGCCTTCGGTCTCGCGCGATCAGCGCCAGTTCGCCTATTTGAGAATGGACATGACGGCGCGCCGTGATGCCGATGGCGAGCTTGCCGCCGTCATCGCCCAGCTGCGCGATGTCTCCGTCGAGCAGCAGCTGCGGGCCGAAGCCCAGAACCGTGCGGCCGACGCCGAGTCGGCAAATGATGCCAAGTCGCGCTTCCTCGCCGCGGTCAGCCACGAACTGCGAACGCCGCTGAATGCCATCCTCGGCTTCTCCGATATTCTGATCGGCGAATATTTCGGGAAGTTCGAAAACGACCGCCAGCGTGAATATGTCGGGCTCGTCCGCGAATCCGGCGCGCATCTGCTCTCCGTCGTCAATACCATGCTCGACATGAGCAAGATCGAAGCGGGGCGCTACGAGCTGATTCTCGATGCCTTCGATATCTCAAGCTCCGTCAGATCCTGCGAATCGATGCTGGCTTTGCAAGCAAAGACCAAGGGCGTCACGCTGACGAGCCGGATTCAGCGCGGGCTTGGCGAGATCGTCGCCGATCAGCGCGCCATCCAGCAGATCCTCATCAATCTCGTCGGCAATGCCGTGAAATTCACCGAAGCCGGCGGCGTCGTCTCGGTCGATGCGGCGGCGCGTGACGGCATTTTGAAGCTGACGGTCAGCGATACCGGCATCGGCATTGCCGCCGAAAAGCTGGCGATGCTCGGCCAACCTTTCGTCCAGATTCAGAACGATTACACCCGCCGCTTCGAGGGCAGCGGTCTCGGCCTCTCGTTGGTCAAGGGGTTAGTGGCGCTGCATGGCGGCAATTTTGCCATTGCCAGCCAGCCGGGCGAAGGTACGATCATCACCGTTGAGATCGCGGTGGATGGCTCGGGCGCCCGGCGCGCCGAAAATGCCGGCCATGGCGCGACCGTCGAATTTCCGCCGCGGCTGAAGGACGCGGTCGGCACCGGAGCAGAATTGGAAGAGGGGCTTTTCGATGGCCGCGCGCAAGCGAAAATCGCCTAAGGGAAAGAAGCGACGGCAGCAGCCGGGCCTTGTCGTGTCCGGTGCGGCCGCTCTCGGGGGGCTCGGCCTGCAGGGCGCCTCCGCGCTGGGTGGTCTAGGGCTGCAGGGGGCGTCCGCGCTCGGCGGCGTCATCGGCCGTAATCCGTCGGTCGCCGGCGGCACGATCGCCTTCTTCGTCATCTTCTCCTTCGTTGCGGCCAACGCGCTCTGGTATCAGCCTGGCCTGCATCCGCACCCGATTTTCCGCACCCGCGACCCGCAGTCTCCCAATGTGCTCGGTGCGCGCCGTCCAACCGACGAACAGCCGGCTGACGTCACCACCTTCCGGATCGAACGGCCGGAGGATGCCGCCACCACCAGCGGAACGCCGGCGCCGGCCGCAGCCGCTCAGCAGCCGAGCCAGCTCGTCATGGACATCCAGCAGCAGCTGGTGCGCCGCGGCCTCTATAACGGCACCGCCGACGGCATCATCGGTCCCCGCACCAGCGCCGCCATCCTGTTTTTCCAGGAGACCGTCGGCATGGCCCAGACTGGGGAAGCGACGCCGGAGGTGCTGGCCGCGCTGAGAACCGACGCTGCCGGCCCCTCGACTGTGCCTGTGGAAAAACCGCCTGAGGATGTCACCTCGAAGGCGGCAGCGGAAGACCCGGTGGCTGCCGCGATCCGCAGCGCCGAAAAGACCGTCAAGACGGCTCCGTCAGCCGCAAAGCAGCTTCCATCGAGCGAGCTCGCCACCGTCGACCTGGTGCTGAAAATCCAGAAGGGCCTTTCCAACATGGCCTATGCCAATGTCGGCGTCGACGGTGTGGCGGGCGAGCAGACCCGCGCCGCCATCCGCCATTTCCAGAAGCACTATAACCTCCCCGAAAACGGCGAACCAAACGAAGCGGTGCTGAAGAAGTTGAAGGAAATCGGTGCGATCTAAGGCGTTCGCGCCGTAGATTACAACCTAAGTCTAAGACCCTAGCGCCGTTTGCAACTTGTTAACCATGTTGTCCGAAGCTTTGCCCATTGCGGCGGGGGAATGTCGGTCATGCATGCGCTGAAGGCGATAGACGATCTGGCCGGAGAACCGGCGGCCAAAGCGGAAAGCCCGGATCGCGAGGCATTGCGCCACATCCTGCAGCGCCTTGCTGAAGAAGCCTCCACCCTTGGCATCGATCTCGTCGATATTGCCGGCGCCATCCAGGACATGGCGGCGATGTCGGCGCGCCACGCCTCCGCCTTCGATCATGTCACTAGCACCGCACTTTCGATTGCCGAGACCAATCGCTCGGTCGCCCTGTCGCTGCGCGAGACCGACCGCACGGCGGCCGAAGCCCGCCAGATGCTCAAGGAATCGGCCGACCGCTTGTCCGGCTCCGTTGCGGAGATCGGCCATATGGTTCAGGCTTCCAACGTCATCGGCGCCGAAATCGCCGGCTTCTCGAAATCGCTTGCCGATGTCGACAAGATTGCCGAGGAGATCAGCACCATAGCCCGCCAGACCAACCTTCTGGCGCTGAACGCCGCGATCGAGGCGGCGCGCGCCGGCGATGCAGGAAAGGGTTTCGCCGTGGTTGCCGCCGAAGTGCGCGCACTTTCGCTGCAGACGTCGAAGGCGACCGGCTCCATTCAGGACACGCTGGATGAGCTGCGGGTGAAGATCGACCGGCTGTCGGCGGTCGGCGGTGATGCCCGCGATAGCGCCGCCGGCGTGCGCGACAAGTCGGAGGCGATGCGCGGCGCCTTCGAAAGTATGGAACATGTCATCACCCGCATTCTCGACAGTTCGACCGTCATGGCCAACACCACCGAGGCGGTCGACCAGCAATGCGCCGGCTTCGTCCAGAAGCTCGGCGAGATGTCCGCCGAGGTCGCCGATTCGAATGTCAGGCTGCAGCAGGCGGCAAAACGCGTCGACAGCGTCGTTGGCCTCTCGGAAACGCTGATCCAGCTGACGGCGAGCGCCGGCGTCAAGACCGCCGACAGCCGCTGGATCGAGGAAGCACAATCGGCGGCAAGGCAGATATCAGGCGCATTCGAACGCGCCGTCGCCGAGGGTCAGATCGGTTTCGATGCCCTCTTCGACCGGCGCTACCGGCCGCTGCCTGGCACCGATCCGATTCAGGTGATGGCCGCCTTCACCGAGCTCACCGACCGTCTGCTGCCGCCGATCCAGGAGGCCGTCGTCGCCCTGGACGAGCGCGTCGCCTTCTGCGCGGCGGTCGACGAAAACGGTTATCTGCCGACCCATAACCGGAAGTTTTCGCAGCCACAGCGGCCAGGCGACGTCGTCTGGAACACCGCCAATTGCCGCAATCGCCGCGTCTTCGCCGATCGCGTCGGCCTTGCCGCCGGCCGCAGCACCGCACCTTTCCTCGTCCAGACCTATCGCCGCGACATGGGCGGCGGCAATTTCGTGATGATGAAGGATATCTCCGCGCCGATCACCGTCAGGGGCCGCCATTGGGGTGGCTTGCGGCTGGCGATCAAGGTCTGACGCATTCGTCAACGCTTGACTGCGGATTGCCGGCGCTCGCGCGCCGGTTTTAGAGCCTTTCCGGGCTAGATTGAAGCATTCTGCAGGAGCAGGTTTTCGTCAGGGTAAAGGCGATTGGCGACGGGCATACCCCAAGGTACGTCCGAGCCGGTCGCCTTTGATCCTGGCTAGAGATGCCCGGCCCACCGGCCGCACCGCTTCGCCGCGGCGAAGCGATAAGTGCGTCCGGCGATTCTGAAGTCTTGCAGATTTGCAAGGCAAATCTGCGGGAGGGTTGGCTGAAACGGGCCGGCTTGGCCGTAGAGCTCGGCTACGACACGCGCCGGCCGGTCGACCATCAGACTCCGTTTGAGCCAACAGAATGCTTCAATCTAACCCGGAAAGGCTCTATACCGCGCCGATGAGATTACGCGCCGACATCTTCGTATCTTCCCTTCTGCGCCGCGTCTTCGCGAGTGGCGATTTCGCGGCTGTGGAGAAGAAGGGCGCGGAGGAGGCGGGCGCGATCTTCATCCGCCAGCACTTCCGCGACGGCCTGGAGACCCTCTATGCGCCGGCGCCGCAGACCGCCTTCGGCGAAGACGAGATCCGAGACCGGTTGTTCGAAGTCCGTCTCGCGCGAAGCGAGCCGGAAGCGGTGCGGGCGATACTGGATCGCGAACGCCGCTTCGACCCCGATCTCTGGATCGTCGAGCTGGAGGCGGAGGAATTGGGGGACATGATCCCCTTGGCGGGGGATCGCTGAGGGTCAGGTCTTCTTCAACTCAACGCGACCGCCGCCCCAGCGCGCGCATATCGCGCTGCACCGGCGCCTGACGGATGAAGCGGTGGGTTTCTGTTTTCCGAGATGTGTCCGAATCGGGTGCCTCGGCCTTGTAGGTGTAACGATCGGCGCGCCGCCAGGCCTCCACCCTTTCGTGGCATTCTTCCGGATCGAGCGCATCGAGCACCATCCAGCCGCGCGTCACATTGTGCTGTTGTTCGGCAAGATGCGGATAGAAGCGTTCCAACACGAAGACGGCGTCGAGAAAGCTCATGCCGAGGCTCGTCAGCGTCGTGGCGAGCTGCTGGCCGGAGAGGTCGAGCATGATGCGTTCGGCAAGCCAGCGGCTGGCGGAAAGCGCATCGGCAAGTGCGGTGGCGAAATGCGTCGCCTCGTGCGACCGGGCGAAGCGCACCAGCAGCGCCTCCTGAACGTCGGTGAGGGTGCGCAGGCCGAGCCTGTCTTTATCATCGCGGCCGAGATGGCCGGCGAGATCGAGGATGCGTCCGCGCAAGGCTTCTTCATTGGCGACGCGCTGCTCCTCCAGCGCTTCGGCCTCGTTGCTCTCCACCTGAACCGGCGAAAGCGGGACGGTCACCGGTTCCGTGATCGGCGCCGAAGCAGCCGCGGCGCGCGGCTGGGTCTGGCGCAACGCCACCAGCGCGTCGATGACCTTCGGCGAGAGCGAGTCGCGGCTGACGATCGCCTTGACGTGCGCCGCACCCTGCATGCGCGCGATGGTGATCAGCGTGTCGTCGGCAATGGCCTTCGAGGCGACAAGGAAAGGCGCGGCGATCTCGATCGGCTGATTGCCGATGAACAGCGCCACGGCTGCCGGCATGGTCTCGCACTGGGAAAGGGCCGCGACCGCCTGGCGCTTGGCCTCCTCGGAGGAAGCTTGGAACAGCGGTGTGAAAAGTTCGGCGAATTGGCGCAGCTCGGATCGTGTCGGACGAGATAGGCTCTCGAAACTGCTCACCGTCGCCATTAACACCACGTCCTTTTTCCTGACGGCCAATGGGCCCTCTAGGTCTCGAAACCGGTCACGCACAAGCACACCCTGAAAACGCAGAACCAAGGGAAACCACGGGCCGATAGCGCTGGCGGAGGCGCCTCTCGGACCACACGGATATGAACAAATCCTACACCGGTACGGTTAATGGATGCTGAAGATTTTCTTAAAATGATACAGAAATATGCCTGCGGAACGTGCGGCGAATTGCTAGCCGGCTAGTAAAGGCGATCGGGTTTGAAAGGGCGCTGCGGCAGTTCCCGCGGCCGGTGCGGCGGCTGAAACAGCTCGTTCCTCCCTTCGGATCGGTTCTCGCCATTCGAACATGCCGCAACGAGAAAGATGAAAATCGGGCCGCTACGCCATTTCGAGCGTGGCGGGAACTGCGATCGGTCCCTCTCCCGAAACGCGTGGCCAATGCGGGACAAACCAAAGCCGATCCGGATGTGCCGCAACGAATATTTTTGTGCCGCATATTTGCAACACCGGCACCGCCTGCGGCTGGCAGATACCGTCAACCATATGAATTGTTTCTAATTTTATATTACCGGCTGCCTTCTGATCTTTCACCGGGGGCATGAAACTAAATCGACTCTTCAAGCGTTGAAGAGGAAGTTACGGAAACTGTATTTGGCATCCACCGAATATTAGTAAACTGTTAACTGTCATGTGTCTCAATTCGGACAGGAACGACGCGATTTGAGTGTTTGGATCGTCGAAACTCCGCATCACGGTATTTCAGTCAGGTGCCGTGGGAAAGGCGCGAATGCCCTCGGTTCGGCCATGCCGGCACCGCAGGACGCGCCGGCCCGCAGATTGGCGGGCAGGGTGAAATCCGTCGCAAGTTCATCCGTCTCGGGCAGTGCATGGAGACGAGAATGGCAATAGTAGTCGCATTGGCGGATCGGCGGCCGCGGGCGCCGCGTCGCCCGGACAAGGAACCGCGCGAAGCCAAGATCCTCTGGTTCACCGGAGTCCGCTACGAGCGGCTCGCCGAGAAGCCTAGACATGGCCCGGCGCCCGCGCCGCGCGCCAGGAAGAAGTAAGCGCTTCCTCAACCCCAGAGCGTGATGGCGAAATTGAGAACAGGCATCCCGCTTAATTGCCAGGGGTGAATTGCTCGCAGCCCGCTTCCGTCAGGAAGTTGCGCGCTGCTTCGTCGAAGCTTGCCTGCGGTGCCAGCGTCCGTAGGACTGCATAACCGTCCGGCCGCGCCATTTCCACCAGGATCGCTTGGTCCAGTTGCCTCGGCAGGTTCTTGCGCAAGTCCGTCAACTGGATCGGCCCGCCCGCCAGGACGTCGAGCGCCCCGCCGACCGATGTCCGGTCGTTCATGCTGAACACCTCGTTGGAGGCGCTGTCGTAGATGGCGATCGACCAGAAGGGCACATTGCCCTTGGCGGTGAAATGCACCGGCGCATCCTCGACATCGAAGGAGCAGACGGCGGTCCGCAGGAAGGGGTCGCCATTGGCAAGCCCAGCCTCGTCGTATTGCTCGCCGAGCAGATAGAAATTGTTGAGATCGCCCTCTGCCGCCACACGAGTCGCCGCATCCCTGCCGGTGAAATGCGGCAGGGACAGGATGATGACGAGATGCAGCAGCGCCGCACCGAAAAGCCCGGTCAGGACGGCGAAGAAGATCCTAAGCATTGCCGCACCCGGTCTTGGTGAGTTTCGGCATGGCGAGATCGATTACACCGGAGCTGCCGGCGGTCGGCGTATCGAACAGGGTCAGCACCAGCCGGAAGGTGCCGGCCTGCGGCAAGGCCAGCCAGTTGCCCGGCCGAGCGACGGCGGAGATCTCGATCGAAAAGCTGCTGTCGGGCTGGCGCAGCACCGTCCAGGAATTAAGCGCCGCCGGAAGCCCGGTCTTCACCGCCGCCGGATTGCCGCCATTGTCGGCGGTAAAGAGCGTCCAGAGCCGGGCGGGCGGCGTCTGTCCGCTGAGGCGGTAGCGGCAGCCGGCATTCAGTCGTCCGCCTTCATCGTCGACACTCGCCGTGAAGGTCAGGCCCTCGGCGCTGCCGTAGAGCAGCTTGCCGGCGCGGGCCCGGTGCGATTTGGCGTAAGGATCGGCATCGACCGTCTGCAGCGCCGGAAAGGCCTCCCAGGCGCCGAGCTTGATCGCGCCGAAACCCTGTGTCGCATCCAGCGCATAAAGCGAAATCATGATCCCGCCGCCAAAGGCGACGATCAGCGTGATCAGGATGAAAAGGGGGAATCGAAACACGTCATGACCTTGGAAACCGGGATGACAGGGTTAACACTGATTCTGGCAGGGTGGAATGCCGGGTGGCGAATGAACGCCGATCTGTCCAGGGGCGGCTGGTCTCGTCTGCATGCTCGCGGAGACAGAGAAAAGCGACACTTCCACGCAGCTCCTAATCCGCGCTCGCCACCTTCTGCGGCGTCAGCGGCGCGGCGGCCTTCAACTTCTCTCCGAGCTTCTTGAGAATGTTTGTCGATTGCACCGAGAGCATACGCGGCCGGATGAGCTGGGGCAGTCCGTCCTGCGGCTTGGCGGCGACGGTCTTGGCGAGATCCTTCTCCGAGGGCAGGGGGTTTTCGACGCCGGGGATGGGGCGCAACGTCACACCCTGATGGGCGTAGTCCATGGCGCGCTTGAAGGTCATCGCAGGCAGTGAGCCGCCTGTCATGTTGTTGGTCGAGGTATAGTCGTCATTGCCGAACCAGACGGCGCAGGTGTAATTGCCGGTGAAGCCGACGAACCAGGCATCGCGATAGGCTTGAGTCGTGCCGGTTTTGCCGGCTGTCAGGATGCCGTTGTCGAGTGCCGCCTTTCGTGCCGTGCCGACATAGGGAACCCGCGACAGCATCTGGTTCATGTAGGCATCGGCCTGCTCGGACAGCACGCGTTTCGGCGCCGGCTCGTCACGATCGAAATCGTAGAGCACATCGCCTTCGTAATCGAGGATCTGGGTAATGCCGTGGCGGCGCGATTGATAGCCGCCGGCCGGGAAGGTGGCATAGGCTGTCGCCTGATCCAGCACCGTCACCTCCGATGTTCCGATCGGGATTGTGACGTCGTCGCGGATCGGCGTTTCGACGCCGAGGTTTTTCGCCATCGCCCGGATCGGCTGGATGCCGAGCTTTTCCTTGGCAAGCCGCACCGGCACGGTATTGATCGACTGGGCGATCGCCGTCTCGAGCGTAATGCGGCCGACATAGCGGTTGGCGTAATTATGCGGGCTCCAATTGCCCCAGGAAATCGGCGCGTCGACGATCGTCGTCTGCGGCGTCATCCCGCTCTCCATCGCCAGCGCGTAGGTATAGACCTTGAAGGAGGAGCCGGGCTGACGCAGTGCCTTGGTGGCGCGGTTGAACTGGCTCTCACCGTAATCCCGCCCGCCGACCATGGCGCGTACGGCGCCGCCGTTCTCGATCATCACCATGGCGCCTTGCTTGGCGTGATAGGCCTCGCCATATTCGCGCAGCGACGTCTCGACCGCATCTTCGGCAGCCTTCTGGATGCCCGTGTCGATCGTCGTGCGCACGATCAGCGAGTGCTGGTGGAAGCGCGGCGAAAGCCGCTGCACTTCGTCGAAAGCCCAGTCGAGGAAGAAATCCGGCGATTCCACCTCGTTGCGATCGACGACGGTCGCCGGATTGCGTCTGGCGGCGATCACCTGGCCTTCGGTCATCAGACCGCTCTGCACGAGATTGGTCAGCACTTCGTTGGCACGCGCACGCGCCGCCGGCAGGTTCACGTGCGGCGCATATTTGGCCGGCGCCTTGAACAGGCCGGCCAGCATCGCCGACTCGGCAAGGTTCACATCGGTGATATTCTTGCCGAAATAGAACTGCGCCGCAGCAGCAGCGCCAAAGGTGCCGCCGCCCATATAGGCGCGATCGAGATAGGTGGAGAGGATTTCCTTCTTGGAAAGGTTTGCCTCGAGCCACAGCGCCAGGAACGCTTCGGTGATCTTGCGGTCGAGCGAGCGCTCGTTGGAAAGAAAGAGGTTCTTGGCCAGCTGCTGGGTCAGCGTCGAGCCGCCCTGCACGACTTCGCCGGCCTGGGCGTTGGTCACCATCGCGCGGAAGAGGCCGACCACGTCGATGCCGAAATGGTCGAAGAAGCGCCGGTCTTCGGTGGCAAGGACGGATTTGATCAGGGAATCCGGCAGCTCGTCGATCGGTACGGAATTCTGGTGGATGACGCCGCGATGGCCGATGACGTTGCCGTAGCGGTCGGTGAAAGTGACGGCGAAATCGCCGCGATTGCGCCAGTCCTCCTTGGTCGCCTCGAAGGCCGGCTGGGCAAGCACCAGCATCAGCACCGCGCCGGCCGCCCCGAGGGTCAGCCCTTCGCCGGCGAGCTCGAAGACAATGCGTTTCCAGCCGCGCACGCGGAAGCGGCGGAAGAAGATGGTGGTGTCTTCCCAGATCTCTGCGGCGCGGAAGCCGGCGTTCCAGACGGTCGAATCGATCCACGAATCGATGCGCAGCAGAATGTGGCGGCTCCTGGTCGGCCGCCTGCCCACCGTGTCACCGGTTCGCTTGTCTGCTTCCTTTTCAGGCCCTTTTTCAGGGTTGTCCGGATCCTGCACGTCCTGTATTCCCGCCTGATCGAGCTTGCCTCATGTCCGGTCGCCGGAAGCGACGAAAGCGCGAGGCCCGATCGCCCGAAAGCTCTCCGATACCAGGAGCATGCTGAAGAATTGATTGATTTTGCCGCGGATAACAAGAGAGATAGAGTGGCGGTCACGTGATTTTGCGGGCCGCTGTTGCAAGAAACGGACGATGAACGATCTGCCCTTCTGGAAGAAGAAGACGCTTGCCGAAATGACCTCCGCCGAATGGGAAAGCCTCTGCGACGGCTGCGGCCTCTGCTGTCTCAACAAGCTCGAGGAATGGGATAGCGGCGATATCTATTTCACCTCGGTCAGCTGCAAACTGCTGGACGGCCACAGCTGCCGGTGCTCCAGCTATGAGAACCGCTGGGATTTCGTGCCGGACTGCGTGCAGCTGACCAGGGAAAACGTGCCCGAGATCGCCTGGCTGCCGCCGACCTGCGGCTACCGGCTGATTAATGAGGGCCGCGATCTCTACTGGTGGCATCCGCTTGTCTCCGGCGATCCCGAGACCGTCCACGCCGCCGGCATTTCCGCCCGCGGCCGCACGATCAATGAAAACGAGATCGATGTCGACGATCTCGAGGATTACGTCGTTGACTGGCCGCTGACCGTGGGCGCGGAAAAGGATGAAGAAGATGCGTGAGCGGCGGTCACAATTCCACTGCTGACAGGAAGCGCCGCAATTCGGTCTCCACATAGGCGGCCACCGGGCCGCCGGCGCCAAAGCCCCACCAGGTGAGCGATCCCTGCCATTGTGACAGCATCAGCCGGGCGATCGTTTCCGGCGCCTTCGCCGAGCCGAAACATTGTGCGATCGCCGCCGTCAGCGTCGTTCCCCAGGCCGCACCTCGGGCGCGCAGCACCGGATCGCGAAAATCCTCGCGCAGCACCAGCAATCCCTCGCCATAGGCGGCGGCATCGTCGCCGTAATCCTGCGACAGGCCGACGAGCAGCGCGACGGCGCCCTCCGGCGTTTTCGCCACGCTGCCGGCAAGCCGCTCTGTTTCCGCATCCAGCCGGTCCCAGGCGTAGAGTAGCGCGGCGCGCAACATCGCCGCCTTTGTCGCGAAACGCTGAACCAGTGTTGAACCGGAAAGGCCACTCGCCTTCGCCACCGCCGCAAACGTTGCTGCATCCGGCCCTTCGGCATGGATCAGGGCCAGCACCATGGCGAGAAGTTGTTCGTCGGAAAGGGTGCGGCGGCGCGGCATGAATTTCCTCTTGCGTTCACTTTTAATATGAACGAACATTCGTTTATATTCAACTAGGGGCGGTGGCAGTCCGCCGGCTCTCGGTTCTAGCGTGGAGGATGGAAACGTGACAGCGGATTTGCGGGGGAAAGTGGCCTTGGTGGCGGGCGCCACGCGTGGCGCCGGCCGAGGCATTGCGGTGGAACTCGGCGCTGCCGGCGCCACCGTCTATGTGACGGGTCGCACAACACGCGCCGGGCAATCCGAATATATGCGGCCGGAAACGATCGAGGAGACGGCCGAGCTGGTGACGTCGGCTGGCGGCAAGGGCATTGCCGTGCAGGTGGATCATCTCGTTCCGCATGAGGTCGAGGCGCTCGTCGCGCGCATCCGGACGGAAGTCGGCCGGCTCGACATCCTCGTCAATGACATCTGGGGCTGCGAAAAGCTGTTTGAATGGGACAAGGCGGTCTGGGAGCATTCGCTGGACAAGGGCCTGCGCATGCTGCGGCTCGGCATCGAGACGCATTTGATCACCGCCCATTACGCGCTGGCGCTGATGATCGAGCGGCCGGGCGGGCTGCTGGTGGAGGTAACCGACGGCACGGCCGAATACAATGCCACGCATTACCGGCTCTCGCCCTTCTACGACCTCGTCAAGACGGGCGTTACCCGCATGGCCTGGGCTCATGCGCAGGACTTAGCCAAATACGGCGCCACCGCCGTTTCGATCACGCCTGGCTGGCTGCGCTCCGAAATGATGCTGGAGGCCTATGGTGTGGGCGAGGAGAATTGGCGCGACGCGACCAAGGTGCAGCCGCATTTCGCCATTTCCGAAACTCCGCGCTTCATCGGCCGTGCGGTCACCGCGCTGTCGGCCGATCCCGACCGCGCCCGCTGGAACGGCCAGTCGCTGTCGAGCGGCGGGCTGGCCAAGGCCTATGGTTTCGACGACATCGACGGTTCGCGGCCGGATTGCTGGCGCTATCTGCTGGAAGTGCAGGAGCCGGGCAAACCGGCTGATGTAACCGGCTACCGGTGAGGCTGACCGCCGCCCTTGGGCGCGCCGCTGCCCTGAGGCGCGGTTTGGGCTGCCGTCTTCATCTGTCCGGCGAAGCTGGTTTCCGGCTTCGTCGCCAGCTTGTCCTTCTTCGGCTTGCGGGCCTCGCGATTGCTTCTCAGCTGTCCTTTTGCCATGGATGGATCTCCCGTTGGACTGGAATTGAAAGCTGTTGGCCGCGCGTTACCCGCCTGCAGAATTTGACCGGCGGCTTGGTTCGGCGTTCGCGCGGCAATCCCTGGATCGCATAGCGGTTGCAGACGGGGGTGACCGGTTTCGGTTGCTTCTTCGGTTTGCCGAAATGGTATTCGAGCGCCCGTAAGAGCATGACCGGCGAGGTGACGCCCTCCTGGAACAGCTTGATCAGCAGCATGGCTGCGGCGTTGCAGGCCTGTTCGTCCTCGACCGGGATTTTTGTTGTATAGCCGGCGGCATCGAGCACGCCCCGAAGCATGTCGAGATCGGATGACGTCAGATAGGGCTTATCGGAAGTGGAAGACATCGACGTCCTCCTTTCGTCGGGGCGGGGGTTATGAAACCCTCAGTCGGCAGCGCCCGTGCGATGGCTGCCGAAGCTGAAACAATGCGCCTTTCGCCGGAGCAACGCAACGGGATTTTCGCGGCTGACAGAGGCTCTGGCGCAGGCACAGCTCGCACCTCCGAGATGCTGGGCATGATGATCATTGCGCCGCCCGACAGGCTGGCTGACGGGCGAGGGCTGCCCTCGGCCCCTCAAGAGCTGCGGCCCGACCGCCGTTATATTTCGCCTTTGTGGAAATAGGCCTCGAGGCGGTAGCCGTCCGGATCGATGACGAAGGCGGCATAATAGAAGCGGCCGTAATCCGGCCGGATGCCTGGTTCGCCGTTGTCCGTGCCGCCGGAGGCGATCGCAGCCGCATAGAACGCGTCGACCGCGGCCTCGTCCGGCGCGACGAAGCAGAAATGCAGCCCGGACTGCATGTCGGCGACAACGGGGCGCGCAACCTGCATCACCCAGAGGCCGACCTGTTCGGAACCGTAGCCGATCATGCCGTCGGAATTCGACAGGCGCTCATATCCGAGCGGCGCCAGCGCCGCATCGTAGAAGCGGCGGGCTCTTTCGAGATCTCTGACGCCGATGGAGATATGATCGAACATGGACCGCAAACTCCGTTCATCCCAGGACTGCCGGCAGCATCTTTCAACGGCAGCTCCAAGTCAACGAGAGAACATGCATCGAACAGGCGCGCCGGATGACCGGCCCCTCTTGCGAGGCCAGCCGGGACGCGACCTACTGCAGCTGCGGCTTTTTCAGGAAGCTGTTGCGGTCGGCGGATTTGATCCGCAGCCAGGCCTCCCGGCCGTTGCGCAGGATCCGCATCGGAATCTC
Organism: Rhizobium sp. Nf11,1; assembly: GCF_050587665.1. Lineage (NCBI taxonomy): Bacteria > Pseudomonadati > Pseudomonadota > Alphaproteobacteria > Hyphomicrobiales > Rhizobiaceae > Rhizobium > Rhizobium sp. Nf11,1. Next base: position 235,139 of record NZ_JBOBHU010000008.1, read on the forward strand.
GGCGCCGGCTGGGCCGCTGCTCCAGAGCTTGCGGTAGAAATCGGCTAGGCCATCGACCTCTTCGTCGCGGATTTCCGAAATGATATCGCCCTGACGCAGGCCGGCCTCGGCGGCCGGGCCGCCTTCGGCAACGCTCATCACCACCACGCCGCCACTGCTTTCGGCGGAGAATGCGCCGAGCCAGGGCCGCGGCGGCTTGTTGACCTGGCCGCGGTTCAAGAGATCGTCCAGGATAGGCGGCAAAAGATCGATCGGAACGATCATGTTGATATCGGCCACCTCGCCGTCCTGGCTCATCTGCAGACGAAGCGAACCGATGCCGAGAAGCTTGCCGTCCGCGCCGATCAGCGCCGCGCCGCCCCATGCGGGATGAGCCGGCGCGGTAAAAATCGCCTCATCCAGCAGATATTCCCAATAACCGGCGAATTCCTGCCGGGCCACGATGTTTGCCTGGACATATTCGCCGATGCCGTCGGCAAGCACGACGGGATCGCCGGGCTTGGCCGCGGCCGCATCGCCGAAATCCACCGCCGGCGCGTTCAGAGCGCCGAGCGCCTGCACCAGTCCGAAACCGCTCTCCTGGTCATAGGCAAGCGGATGGGCGGGAACCACCCGGCCGTCCAGGGTCGTCAGCCAGACTTCCTCGGCCTCGGTAATGAGATAACCGATAGTCAGCACCAGCCCATTGTCGCGAATGACCACGCCGCTGCCCTCGCGGACGGTGCCCAGCGTCTCCGCCGTGAAGGCATCTTCCGGAATGGTGGAACGGACGGCCACGACTGACCGCAAGATAGGATCGATATTCATGCTTTCATCCCGATGGGCGCCGCCGCGCAACGCCGAAAGCCGGCACTTCTCCTTCCATAGGTAAGGAGATGAAGGGGCGGCGGCAAGGTTGGAGCGGCGGGAATTTCCGCCACCGCCTCCCCTGGCGTCGAGGAATACCGGACTATGCGGGGGTGGTAGGGCGCTGCGCAACAATATACAGTCAATCCAGGAATCAGACGTGCACGGATCACGACATGAACGACTGGCATCCCGATCTCAGCCGCAGCAGCAGCCCGCGCTACATGGCGATCGCCGATTTGATCGAAATGGATCTGCGCAGCGGTCACTTGGTAGCAGGTGACCGGCTGCCGCCGCAGCGCGAACTTGCCAAACGGCTGAACGTCGATTTCACCACGGTGGCGAGAGGATATGTCGAGGCGCAGAAGCGCGGCCTCGTTGATTCCCATGTCGGTCGAGGCACTTTCGTCACCGGCGCTGCCGTCAGGCAGCACCAGGACTTAGGCGCCGATTACGCGCCCGATCCCCGCCGTGCGTCGGTTGTCGACTTCTCGATGAACCTACCGCCGGAACCGGACGATCTGGAGTTGATCGCCCGCATGCGTGAAGGCATGTCGGCGGTAGCCGCGAGTCTGATCCCGCTTTTGCGTTATCAAGGCTTCGGCGGCTCAGTCGTGGACAAGGAGGCCGCCGCCGCCTGGCTCGGCCGCCGCGGTCTGACGCCCTCGCAGGAGCGGTTCTTCGTCACGCCGGGCGCCCATCCGGCTCTCCTGGCGATCTTCGGCCTGCTGGCCAAGCCCGGCGAGACCGTACTTTCGGAAATCATCACCTATCCCGGGATGCGCTCGATCGCAGCCCAGTTGCGGCTCAATCTTGCCGGCCTGCCGATGGACGGGGATGGAATCCGGCCGGATGCTTTGGCCGCGGCCTGCGAGCGGTTGAAGCCGAAGGCGCTGTACCTCAATCCGACGCTGCAGAACCCGACGACGCTGACGATTCCCGCCGGCCGCCGTGAGGAAATCGCAGCCGTCGCCCGCAAATATCACCTGCCGATCGTCGAGGACGATGCCTACGGCTTCATTCCGCAAGAAGGGCCTGCGCCGATTGCGGCGACGGCGCCCGATCTGACCTGGCATATTGGCGGCCTGGCGAAATGCCTCGGCGCGGGCCTGCGCCTTGCCTATGTCGTGGCGCCCGACACCAGGGCGGTGTGGCCCTTCGTTAGCGCCATGCGCGCAAACAATGTCATGGCCTCGCCGTTGAATATGGCACTCGCCACCCGCTGGATCGAGGATGGCACGGCCGATGCGATCCTCCGCTTCATTCGCGCAGAGGCGGGCGCCCGCCAGCAGATGGTCGCCGCCGTTCTGCCCGCCGGCAGCTACCGCGCCGATCCGATCAGCTTCAATATCTGGCTCCCTCTCACCAACGGTTGGACCCGTTCCACCTTCGGCAGCCATATGCATTCCGCTGGCATCGGCGTGGTGGCAAGCGATGCCTTCACGGTCGAGGGCGCCGCGCCCGAGGCCGTCCGGGTCTGCCTCGGCGGCCCGATTGCACGCCAGAAATTGCAAGGCGCATTGGAGTTCATGGCCCATGCGCTGGAAGGACCGCCGGAGATGGCGGCTTCGTTCTTTTGATCCGGCCGCTTCGCGGCCTGCCAGGCCGCTCTTCGAATGGTTTGCGCCCATCTGCGACCGGCCCCTTGATCGGTCGGGGGCTTCTGCGGCAATCTGGCAGATTGATCGGTGTCTTCCGTGCAATGTATTTGTATTGAATGCATACATTGCGCGGCATTGAATGAGCCGTGAGATAGGATCAATCATCATGGACACGGAATATCCCCCGCTTCCTCCGATGCAGACCGGCATCAGGGGACGCTGCCCGCGCTGCGGGCAGGGCCATATGTTCAAGGGCTTCCTGACGCTGCAGCCGCAGTGCGAAGCCTGCGGCCTCGATTATTCTTTCGCCGATCCGGCTGACGGCCCGGCCTTCTTCGTCATCTGCTTCGCCTGCATCCCGAGCGTGTTGCTCGGCGTCTGGCTGGAGGTGGCTTTCTCGGCGCCGATCTGGGCGCATCTTCTCGTCACCGGTCCCTTCATGCTCGCCACCTGCATTCCGCCGCTCAGGCCACTGAAAGGCTGGCTGGTCGCCAGCCAGTATTTCTACAAGGCGGAAGAGGGCAGGCTTGCCTGACGCTATTTCAACGTTGCGCGCAGGCGCGGCGTTGCAAAATCGATGAGCGCCCGCAGCTTCAGCGGCACCAGCCCCTGCGACGGGTAGACGAGATGCACCGGTGCAGGCTGTGGCTCGAAATCGGCAAGCAGCGGCACCAGCAGGCCTGCCTTCTCGGCACCCGCGGCCTGGTAGGAGAGCACGCGGGTAATGCCGAGACCGGCGACGGCAGCATCGACGGCCGCCTCCGCGGTGTTGACGGCAAGCCGTGAGCGGATCGGCACCACCAGTTCCCGTTTGCCCTCGACGAATGTCCAGCTGCGCGTCGAGGCCATGCCTTCGAACGTGATGCAGTCATGCACCGAAAGATCGCTGGGGTGGCGGATTGCGCCGTGCCGGGCAATATAATCCGGGCTTGCATAGACCGTGCGGCGGATTGCGCCGAGCCTTGTCGCGATCAGGTTGCTGTCGGCTAGGTTGCCGATCCGAAGCGCGAGATCGATATGATCCTCGACGAGGTTAGCGAGCCGGTCGCCGAGCATCAGGCGCAGATTGATATCGGGATAGGCCTTCAGAAAGTCCACGACGATGGGCAGGACATGCAGCCGCCCGAAGACGATCGGCGCCGTCATCGTCAGCTCGCCCTTCGGCGCGCTGTATTCGCCGGCCGCCGTCCGTTCCGCTTCTTCCACTCGGTCGAGAATCTCCCGCGCCGCCTCGACATAGGCGCGGCCGGCCTCCGTCAACCCGATCTGCCGATTGGTCCTTTGCAGGAGCCGCGCGCCCAGATGTGCTTCGAGTTCCGAAACCTTGCGGCTGACGGTGGCAAGCGGCGAGTGCAGATGCCGCGAGGCGGCCGACAGGCTGCCTTGTTCGACGACGGTGAGAAGCACGGTCATGGCTTCGAGGCGGTCCATCCTATCCTTCCATAAATTGGAAATCTGTCTTTCAGATTAGCATTCTACTCCAACTCAGCGGAAGGCCGTAAATTCGCTGCCGATGGTTCCGAGCAGCCATCGCCAATCGCCTTCGTTGCCACAGGAGCCATCATGAAACTCTACCATCACCCGCTATCCGGCCATTCGCATCGTGCCCATCTTTTCCTGTCGCTGCTTGGTGTGCCCTATGAACTGTTCGAGGTCGACTTGGCGGCAGGCGCCCACAAGGCGCCGGAGTTCCTCAAGCTCAATCCCTTTGGCCAGGTGCCGGTTCTCGATGATGACGGCACGATCATTACCGATTCCTCCGCCATCCTCATCTATCTCTCGCGCAAATACGGCCGCACCGATTGGCTGCCGGAGGAAGCGGTTGCTGCGGCGCGGATACAGAAATGGCTGTCGGTCGCCGCGGGCGAGATTGCCTACGGGCCGTGTGCGGCCCGTCTGGTCACTGTCTTCGGCGCTGATTTCCGTACGGAGGAGGTGATTGCCCGGGCGCACCGCATCCTCGCACTAGTCGAGGCGGAGCTCGGCGGCGACAGCTTCCTGCTCGGCGACAGGCCGACGATCGCCGACATCGCGCTTTACAGCTACATCGCCAATGCGCCGGAGGGCAATGTCGATATCTCGGCCTATCCGAGCGTCCGCGCATGGCTTGCGCGCATCGAGGCGCTGCCGGGTTTTGTCGGCTTTCGGAAGACGAAGATCGGCCTTGCCGCATGAACAGTCGCCGGGGCGGATTGCCGTCCCGGCTTCCCGATGATCCCACAAGGAGGCCATGATGCTGAATGAGACAGGACAGGGTGCCGCATCGCCCTGGCATGAGGGCGAACTTGCCATGCAGCGTAGTATCGGCGTCGTCGACCGCATGGACGGGCCAGGGCGCAATTTCATTCGCAAGGCCATGCCCGAACAGCACCGCGCCTTCTTTCCGATGCTGCCTTTCGTCGTGCTCGGCGCGGTCGACGCCAATGGCGATGTCTGGGCAACTGTGCGGGCGGGGCGCCCGGGATTCATGTCCTCGCCGGTGCCGGAGGCTCTCGACGTGGATCTGCTCCGAGACCCGGACGATCCTGCCGACGCAGGCATGGAAGATGGAGACGCGATCGCGCTGCTCGGCATCCAGCTCGATACCCGCAGGCGCAATCGGCTGAACGGCGTGATCCGCAGGACCGATGCCGAGGCTTTCCGCCTGCGGGTCGGCCAGAGCTTCGGCAACTGTCCGCAATATATCCAGCCGCGCTCAGCCGTCTTTGTCCGCGATCCCGATAAGCCCACCTCGATGCGGCCGCTTCACTCCGTCAGCCTCGACGACCGGGCGCGGCGGATGATCGGGAGCGCCGATACGTTTTTCGTCGCCTCCTATGTCGATCGTGAGAATGGTGAGCGGCAGGTGGATGTCTCCCATCGCGGCGGCAATGCCGGCTTCGTGCGGCTCGGTACCGACGGCGTGCTGACCATCCCCGATTTTCCCGGCAACCGGTTCTTCAACACGCTCGGCAATCTTCTCGTTAATCCGACGGCCGGGCTGGTCTTCGTCGATTTCGAAACCGGCGATATGCTGCAGATCACCGGAAGGGCCGAAATATTGCTGTCTTCGCCTGAACTCGCCAGCTTTGAAAGGGCCGAAAGGCTGTGGCGTTTTAAGCCCGAGAGCATCGTGCTTCGCCCGGATGCCCTGCCGTTGCGCTGGAGCCGCAATCTCAACCGAGCAGAAGGTAGGTGAGCATGATGCTCGCTGATGTTTTTACCAATCGCTACAGTCACGACAACTCAATACAGGAGAAAGATCATGTCCAGCCTCGTCCCGCCCTTCACCCTCGAGACCGCCACCCGGAAGGTTCGTCTCGCTGAGGACGGCTGGAACAGTCGAGATCCCGAGCGCGTCTCGCTCGTCTATACGCCGGATAGTCGCTGGCGCAACCGCGCCGAATTCATCAACGGCCGCGCCGAGATCGTCGCTTTCCTCACCCGCAAATGGGCCAAGGAGCTGGATTATCGGCTGATCAAGGAAATCTGGGCCTTTACCGACAATCGCATCGCCGTCCGCTTTGCCTATGAATGGCACGATGACAGCGGCAATTGGTTCCGCTCCTATGGCAATGAGAATTGGGAATTCGACGCGGCGGGCTTGATGCAGCGCCGTTTTGCCTGCATCAACGATCTGCCGATCCGGGAAACGCAGCGCAAATACCACTGGCCGCTCGGCCGGCGGCCGGATGACCACCCCGGCCTAACCGAGCTCGGTCTTTAAATCGCGTCGCAGGCGATATCGGCCGCTGTCGCATGACGACGCCCGTCAGGCGATCGCGGCAATGTGGGTCAATGTCAATGACTACTTCCGCGCCGGCGGCCGCATCTGCCTCGTCGGCGCCTTCGCGCTCCACGACACCCGTGAGCGGTTTTTCTCGGCGACCGCTGGTTATTTCATCCGCTGGATCGATGCATCGCGTTCGGCCTCATGCGGGCCGGCTGTGCTGAGGCGGAGGCGCAGACGCTGGCTGAGGAAGGCGTCTGCGGCATTCAGGGTGCTCTGGTTCTAATGGCGCGCACTTAGGAACAGAGCCTCTTCACCCGGTCGCTGGAAACCGGCTTGAGGCCGCAGCGCAATGAGCCCGGGCCTTACATCCGCACCGCTTTGCTGTATTTCTCAGCGCTGCTGTTGAGGCTGCTGGCTCGGACGGGTATTCTCGCGCTCAGGGCGAACCTGGCGCCACTCATTTTCCATCTGGTCGAGGACATGCTGGGGAATAGTGGGCTGTGTGTTGGCGGGCGCCTGCATCGGAAGTCTCCTCTTGTGGTGGTAAGGCTTCAGGGCAAGAAAATGCATCGCATAAGCCAAAAGGAATGTAAATCAGGGGCTTAGGCACTTAAAACGATTAAGTTTATTTTAATCGATTAAGACGATTTTAACCGTAACGTCTACGGGAAGCGCGGAATGGTTGTCCACATGGACCGTGTATTCTTTTTTGATGCGGTGCGCCAAGAGCTTTTCAAAGGCGGGCTGACTCAGCCTCAGGTGGTGGGCATGACGGCGATTCTCGACGCCTGGGAAAAGCGGTTCACCCAGGCCGATCGCCGATGGCTCGCCTATATCCTTGCCACGGCCTATCATGAAACCGCCTATACGATGCAGCCGGTGCGCGAGACGCTGGCCGAAAGCGATCTGCGCGCAGTCGAGATCCTAGAAATCGCCTTTGCCGCGGGCCGGCTCTCCTGGGTGAAGACGCCCTACTGGCGGCCGGACGAGCATGGTCGCTGCTGGCTCGGGCGCGGACTGGTGCAACTCACCCATAAACGGAATTACGAGGCTATGAGTGCGCTGACCGGCATCGATCTCGTCGCCGATCCCGATCGGGCAATGGAGATGGATGCGGCGGTGACGATCCTGATCGAAGGCATGCTGCAGGGCAGCTTTACCGGTCACAAACTCGCCGATCACCTGAATGCGACGACCGAGGATTGGGTCAATGCGCGCCGCATCGTCAACGGCACCGACCGGGCCGAGAAGCTTGCGGGTTACGCCATGGCCTTCCATGCGGCACTGCGTCCGGATGCCGCGCAGGACCGGCCGCGCGGTTGAAGGCCTGCGGCGCGCGTGTTATCGCGCGGGCCAACCCTCTGGAATCTGACAGGAGCTTCCGCGTGATCCGCCATATCGTCTTCTTCACCGTGCAGGAGGAACATCTGGAGGAGGTGAGGGCGGGACTTTCGATCCTGACCGGCATTCCGCACGCGCGACTGCTGGAAATCGGTACGAACGTGAAGACCGATCAGCTGGGCACCGAGATCGATCTTGTGGTCTATGGCGAATTCGATGATGCGGCGGCTCTCGCCGCTTACAAGGCGCACCCCGATTACCAGCGTTCGATCGAGCGCGTGCGTCCCCTCCGGGAAAAGCGCATCGCTGCCGATTACGACAGCCGCACGGCGGTGACGCGGCCGCTCTGACGCCAGCCATCTTCTGGTAGCCCCGCTTGGGGCGATGGTGGAAAATCGCCATTTGTTTTCAGAGAGATGAGAGATTTTTCGGATTCAGGTCGTTGCGACACGGACCGACCTTCTGAGATACCGGATCACTTTTCGAGAAACCCGCCGCAAGGGACTCAAAAGACTCGCCGATCACGACGGATCATGGCTCGTCGGAACAGCTGCGGCGGCCTGAAGATGCTGATCGAGAGATATTCGGAACCGCTGACTTCCAGGCCCGAGCCTCACGAAACGACCGGCCTCGGCTCCGGCGCCCCGGCGCCCCGCACCAGCGCCAGCAGCATCAGCACGAGAGTGAGCGCCAATGCTGAGAGAACGGCGCAGGCGAGCAGCGCCGGACCGGTGCCGGCGCGATCTAGAATGGCGGTGAAGACCACGGGAGCGATGGCATTGGCGAGGTTCTGCGGCAGTGACAGCCGGGCCGAATGCAGGCCGAATTCGCTCGGCGAGAACAGCGCCAGCGGTAGCAGGGCCCGGGCGACGGCCATGACGCCCGAGCCGAAGCCGTAGAGCAGGATGAAGGTGACGAGGACCGGCGTTGATTGGCCGGCCATCAGCATGGTCAGAAAGCTGATCACCGTCAGGCCGATGCCCATGACGGCGCTGAGAATGGGGTTGCCGCGGCGGCCGAGCAGCATGTCGAGGAAACGGGCCGAGATGCCGAGGACGCCGCGCGCCGAGCCGAGCTGCAGCGCCAGCGCCGGTGAAGCCCCGGACTGGCGGAAGATTTCGATGAGCGATGGGGCGATGCCGAAGGTGACGAAAGTCGAGATCGTTGTCACCGCGGCAATCAGCAGGAAGGCCTTGCGCTGCGCCGTCTTCGATAATGGCACCGGCGGGATCTCCGCCGCGCTGCTCTCGGCATGCGCCGCGATCGGCTTCGGCAGAGCGAAAAGATGCAGCGGCAGGCAGACGAAGAATTGCAGCGCCGCGCAGAAAACAAAGGTGAGCCGCCAGCCGACCGCCTCGTTGAGCAGGCTGAGGATCGGCCAGAAGATGGTGCTCGATAGCCCGGTGAACAGCATGAGGATGGCGATGACGCGTTTGCCGTTTATCCCTTCGCGTTCGACGACGGCGGTATAGGCCGGTGCCGAGAGACCCAATGCGCCGCCGATGCCGATGACGAGCCAGGCGGCGGCGTAGAGCAGAATGCCGTTTGCCACCGCCAGCAGAGAGAGGCCGAGCGCGAAGATCAGCGAGGCGGCCGAAAGCACCCGGGCAGCGCCGTAGCGGCCGAGCCAACGGCCGGTCGTCGGACCGGCAATGGCGCTGACCACCATCATGATCGTCAGGCCGGCAAAGATCACCTCGTTCGCCACGCCGAGAGCCGGCGCCACGGCGCGGCCCATGACGCCGAGCATGTCGAACGTCGTGCCCCAGCCGATCAGCTGGGTAACGGCAAGCACGGTGACCGTCTGCGCCGAACGGAAGCGGAAGGAATTTGGCATCGGGGCTGATAGAGTCTGAAATGCGGGGCCAGCAAGGGATAGCATTTTCAACCAGCCAGCGAAAGCTGCGAACGGCAATTCCGCTATGCCTCCGCCTGCGTTTTTTTCGAACGGATGAAAAGATCAACGAACGATATGAGAGAGCGGTACAATTTGAGGACGACCCGCTGCGCCCTGATGCGTGCCGCTGCCAGCCGGCCTGACGTAATTGCTGTTCGGCGCGAATCGCGGCCGATTCGGAAACGATGACCACGGTGGGATCACCCCGGTTTTGCATGCTTGCCGGAGGCGCTGGCCAGCATCCGGATTCCAGCGGCGGGACGCCTCGTTTCCAGGCCCAAGGCGGACCGCCGGCACTTGTGGCAGCAGCCGATTCCAAGGGCTGAAATCGATTGCGCTAAGCAGTCGAGAACCGTTCTAAACGCCCTGTATTACAGCGCATTCATTTGCCATTCAGGTCGCTTGAGTACATATTCGCAGCAAGTTGGAATTACCTTGAAAGCGTAAGACATGGCCTTTCCTCTGAGCGTCGCAGTAGTGGCCGCCGGACTGGTGGTATCGGCGCCCTCACCGGATGGCGCGGGCACCCTCGTCCTGCGCGTGGCTGGCGATTGCAGCGCCGCCGCAGCCCAGGTCGTCGAACAGACGGGCGGGCAGCTCCTGTCCGTGCAACCGGTGGGCGATAGCTGCATCATTACCGTTCTCGTGTCGGGCAACGGCCAGCGTCCACGCAAGGTAACGGTAAAGGTTCCGATGTAAGCGGAATCGGTCTATTCAAACATGATCGTTTTGAAGCGGACGAAGGCGGACCGATGCGCATCCTGGTAATCGAAGACGACGTCAACCTGAACCGGCAGCTGACCGACACGCTGAAGGAGGCGGGTTATGTCGTCGACCAGGCGTTCGACGGCGAAGAGGGCCATTTCCTCGGCGACACCGAGCCCTATGACGCCATCATCCTCGATATCGGCCTGCCGGAGATGGACGGCGTCACCGTGCTGGAAAAATGGCGCGGCGCCGGCCGCGGCATGCCGGTCTTGATCCTGACGGCGCGCGACCGTTGGAGCGACAAGGTCGCTGGCATCGACGCCGGCGCCGACGACTATGTCACCAAGCCTTTCCATGTCGAGGAAGTTCTGGCGCGCATTCGGGCCTTGATCCGGCGCGCCGCCGGCCACGCATCCTCCGAGATCGTCTGCGGGCCGGTGCGACTCGACACCAAATCCTCGAAGGCGACGGTCAACGGCACGACGCTGAAGCTGACCTCGCACGAATATCGCCTGCTCGCCTATCTCATGCATCACATGGGCGAGGTCGTCTCGCGCACCGAGCTCGTCGAGCACATGTACGATCAGGATTTCGATCGCGATTCCAACACGATCGAGGTCTTTGTCGGCCGTCTGCGCAAGAAGATGGGCGTCGATCTGATCGAAACGGTGCGCGGTCTCGGCTACCGCATCCAAGCGCCGAAACATGCGAATTAAGTCCCTCACCGCACGCGTGTTGCTGCTGACCACGGTCTGGTCGACGGTGGCCCTGGTGGTGATCGGCCTACTGATCTCGACGCTCTACCGTAAGAGCGCCGAACGCGGTTTTCAGGATCTGCTGCGGGCGCAGCTCTATAACGTCATCAATTCGGTGACGATCGGCGATCAGGGGGCGTTGAGCGGCAGCCCGCAGCTCGGCGACCTGCGTTTCGCCCAGCCGAAGACCGGCTGGTATTGGGTGGTGGAGCCGCTCGGCACTTATACCACTGCGCCGTTGGTCTCGCCCTCGCTCGGCTCGGCGCTCATTCCGGTACCCTCCGTCGTCGAGGCGCCTTTCGACAAGAATTATGAGCGCTACTACCAGGTGACGGATGCCTCCGGGAACCGCGTGCAGGTGGCCGAAACCGAAGTGGTGCTCGACACGGACGGGCGAGCGGCGCGCTTCCGTGTCACCGGCAATGTCGACGTCGTCGAGGACGATGTCCGCACCTTTTCCCACAGCCTCTATCTGGCGCTTGCCGGTTTCGGCGTCGGCAGCCTGATCGTCAATGCGCTGGCGATTCTCTATGGCCTGAAGCCGCTCGACAAGGCGCGTGCCGCATTGGAGCGCATTCGCGCCGGCGAGAGCGAGCAGCTGAAAGGCGACTTCCCGCGCGAAATCCTGCCGCTCGCCAACGAGGTGAACGCGCTGATCGACAGCAACCGCCGCATCGTCGAGCGGGCTCGCATGCAGGTCGGCAATCTCGCCCATTCGCTGAAGACGCCGATTGCCGTTCTCCTCAACGAGGCACGCGTCCTTGAAAAGTCTCATGGCGAACTGGTGCGCAGCCAGGCGGAATCGATGCAGGGGCAGGTGCAATCCTATCTCAACCGGGCCCGCATCGCCGCCCAGCGCGAATCCGTGCTCGCCCGCACTGACGCCGAACCGGCGCTGGAGCGGCTGGTGCGCGTCATGCGCCGGCTGAACGTCGATACCGAATTCGATCTTGTCGTGTCGCCGCCGCATCTTGCCGTTGCCATGGAACAGCAGGATCTCGAGGAAACCGTCGGCAATCTTCTGGAAAATGCGGCGCGTTTCGCCAAGAGCAGGGTGCGGCTTTCGGCCGTCGAGGCTGGCGAGGACGTGAAAGGGGTGGAGGCGAGCGCCCGCCGGCGCTGGGTGGAGCTTGCCGTCGAGGATGACGGCCCCGGCCTTGAGCCCGACCAGATCCGCGAGGCGCTGAAGCGTGGCCGCAGGCTCGACGAAAGCAAGCCTGGAACCGGCTTGGGCCTTTCGATCGTCACCGAGATTTCCAACGAATACCAGGGAAGGCTCGAACTGTCCCGCGGCGAGTGGGGCGGGCTGAAGGCGAAGCTTATACTGCCTGGCGTCACAAAGGATGTTGCATGACCAACTGCTTGATGTCACAAGGATAGTGGCAAATGTATAGCATGCTTTGCCACAATGCTGACACGGGGACGCTTCACTTCGATCGGCTGAATTTGACCTCTGATCGTGGTTCGACGCAATGATTCTACGCTCGCAAGGCATGATGGTTTCCATCCTTCTTCTCGCCGTCGCGCTCACCGGCTGCACGACGACGAAGGGTGCCGCTTCGCGTGGCATTTTTTCGAGCAAACCCTCCGCCTCGGCCGCCTTCATCACCGCGCTCCAGGGCGGCATCGTCGGCCGCAGCGGTGTGAACTTGAGCGACAGCAACAAGCAGCGGGCGCTCGAAGCAGAGTATCGGGCGCTGGAAGGGGCGGCGGTCGGCCAACCAGTGGTTTGGAGCGGCAAGGACGCCACAGGCAAGGTCGTGGCGGCCGCACCCTATCAGGTTGGCTCGCAGAATTGCCGGCAATATACCCATACGCTGACGGTCGACGGCAAGGAGACCGTGGCGCGGGGTGCAGCCTGCCGCAACCAAGACGGCAGCTGGTCGCCGCTCGGTTGAGGTCTTTTCAGCCCTAGAATGCGGCGAATAGCCTCAAATCTTCGTCATTCCGGCTTTGGCAGTTGGAATAGGCGTGTGCTTCACGTATTTGGGCCGATATGCTGTTCTGGATTCTCGTTGCCGTTCTGACGGCAGCCGTCGCCGTCATCCTGCTTTACCCCCTTCTGCGTGGTGCGAAGGCGGCGCAGAACAGCCGCGCCGGCGAGGCGGCGGTCTATAGCGACCAGTTGCGCGAACTCGACCGCGATCTTGCTGGCGGGCTGATCACGCCTGAGGAGGCTGATTACGCCAGGGCCGAAATCGGCCGGCGGCTGATCGCCGTCTCTGCCGCAGAGCCGGAGACGGTAGACAAACCCGCACGGCATCGCCGTCTCACCGAAGTCTTCGTCCTGTTGATCCTGCCGGTGCTCGGACTCTGTCTTTATTTGACGACGGGCAGGCCGGATCTGCCGTCGCAGCCGCTGGAAGCGCGGCTGGAAAATCCAGGCGACGACGTGGCGGTGCTGATCGCCAAGGCGGAGCGGCATCTGGCTCAGAATCCCGACGACGGCAAGGGCTGGGACGTACTGGCGCCGATCTATTTCCGCACGATGCGGATTGCCGATGCCGAGGTCGCCTACCGCAATGCGATCCGGCTTCTAGGCCCGAGCCCGATCCGGCTCGACGGCCTTGCCGAGACGCTGATGGCGGTTTCGGACGGCGTCGTGACGGAGGAAGCGCGTCAGGCGCTGGAACAGTCGCTGACGCTGGAGCCTGATAATCCGCGTGCCCGCTTCTACATCGCGCTCAGTATGGAACAGGCGGGGCGGGCCGACGAGGCCCGCCGGGCTTTCGAGGCGCTGGCGCAGCAATCGCCGGCCGATGCACCCTGGCTGCCGCTGGTCAATGAACATATCGCCAAGAACGGCGGCGCGGCTCAGCCGGCGGCGCCTGGCGGACCGACGTCGGAAGATGTGGCGGCGGCTGGAAACATGAGCGCCGACGATCGCCAGCAGATGATCCGCGGCATGGTCGAAAGCCTTGATGCCAAACTCAGCGAGGATCCCAACAATTTCGAGGGATGGATCCGCCTCGTCCGCTCTTACGCCGTATTGAACGATAAGAATCGCGCAGCCGACGCCCTGAAGCGCGGGCTGGCCGCCTTTCCGCCGTCCGGCGAGCAGGGTCGGCAATTGCTGGCGCTTGCCAGGGAACTTGGCATTGCCACGGAGGGCATGACGCAATGACGCGCAAGCAGAAGCGCCTTGCGGTGATTGCTGGCGGGATGAGTTTCATCCTGG
>NZ_JBOBHU010000009.1:0-245452 GCF_050587665.1 Rhizobium sp. Nf11,1
AGCGCGCTTAGAGCGCGCTTTTATAAACGCAAACCGAAACGGCATCAGCCGCCATTTACCGGGATCTCGCCGCGCAGCATCACGCTGTCATAGGCGGGACGGGGGGTCGGGATCGCGATCCTCATCGCCGGCTCGGGCGCAGGCGCGGTTTCCGGTTGGGTCACCGGAGCCGTTATCTGCATTGGCGCCGTGCTCGCCGTCGCCATCGGATCGGGCGCCGGCAGAGGAACGGGAACGGCCGAGGGTATCAGCGCCTCGAATTGCGGTGGCAGCATGCTTTCGCCGGGCACATAATTCATCGCCACCTCATAGGACGGCAGCGGCGGCGGCGTTTCCAGCATGCCGTTCGAATCGCGCTTCTCGTAGAAGGCGTTGCCGCCGGCGACCGTCACATAATGCATGTTGTCGTAGGGGAATTTCAGACCATCGGTGTGGAAGAACATTGCATCCTTCACGGCCGGATGGCGCGCCCCCTTCAGCAGGATCGCATCAGCCGCGGTGGCAAGTTCCGGTTCCGCCTGAGGCTTGACTTCGCGCGTCATGACCCCGGGCGCAAACTGCTTCTCCTGGGCGACGACACCGCAGATCGATGGGGGGTAGGCGCCTGACGTCAGCCTGTTCATGACGACGGTGCCGACGGCCAGATAACCATCCTCGTCGGAGTGCTGCGATTCGAAATACATCGCGCGCTTCAGGCAGTCGCGATCCTTGGCGGTATAATTGAAAGTGACTTTCGCCGCTTGAGCCTGTTTTGTCTTTGCCGGCGTCGTCGCCGGCTTCGGTGTTGTGGTGCAGCCTGCAGCCGCCAGTCCTACGAATAAAATCCCGATCAGGGATTTTCGAAAGGAAATCTCCGCCCTCAACGCCAGGTGCCTCCTATGGGATTAGTCCAGCCCTTTATGATTAACGCGCAAAATCTTTTACTCGTCATATGACTGAAATACAAACAACCTCAGATAACAAAAGGTCGGAGGGACTCCCGCGAAGGGCGATTCCGGCTGAGCCCTGCGACCGACCGATGCATAAATCCGGAGGGTTAACGAATTATTAAGCAAGGCGCCGTGAGCGCGTCAGGAACGACGCGCGCAATCGAGATCAGCCGCGGAACAGCTTCCAGCGGGTCGGCTTGAACGCCACGCGGTGACGGTCGAGCCGGTCAGCCTCGCTCGGCGGCAGCTCGATTTCGATATTTGGCCGGTCATTGCCGATATCGAGTTCGATATGGCGCGTACCGGCGACGCGGCGGCTGGACACCGGCTGGCCGCCAATGCAGTTTTCGGCTGATTCGCAGAGCCTGACATCATGCGGGCGGAAGTAGAGCTGCGCCGGTCCATCCGGCTCGCCATCGGCATTGAGGCCGAGCGAGCGGCCTTCGAAGAGAATATCGCCGCCCGAAATCTCGACCTGCAGGCAGTTGGATTGGCCGATGAAGCCGAAGACGAAAGGCGAGTTCGGATAATCATAGACTTCGTCGGGCGTCCCGACCTGCTCGATCGCGCCCTGGCTCATCACGACGACGCGGTCGGCAAGCTCCAGCGCCTCATCCTGGTCGTGGGTGACGAAGACGGTGGTGTGGCCGGTACGGTCGTGGATCTCGCGCAGCCATTTCCGCAGGTCCTTGCGCACTTGGGCGTCGAGGGCGCCGAAAGGTTCGTCGAGCAGCAGCACGTTCGGCTCGACCGCCATGGCGCGGGCGAGTGCCACACGCTGGCGCTGTCCGCCTGAAAGCTGGGCGGGATAGCGTTTTTCGAGGCCGGAAAGCTGCACGAGGTCGAGCAGCTCCAGCGCCCGACGGCGGATGTCGGCTTTCGCGGGACGCCGGGCGCCCTTTCTGACCCTCAGGCCGAAGGAGACGTTGTCGAGCACCGTCATGTAGCGGAAGAGTGCGTAGTGCTGAAAGACGAAGCCGATATTGCGCTGCTGTACCGATTTCTTCGAGGCATCCTCGGCGCCGAAGAAGATCTGCCCCTCGGTCGGGCTTTCCAAGCCGGCAATCAGCCGCAGCAATGTCGTCTTGCCGGAGCCCGAAGGGCCGAGCAGTGCGATCAGCTCGCCGGAGCGGATATCGAGCGAGACGTCGTGCAGCGCCGGAAAACGCTCGAATTCCTTGCGAATGTTTTGAACGCGTACTTCCATTTCAAATCCTTCAGTGCCGCCGGCTGGCGGATATTTCGGCGCTGTAGCGCATTTCCAGCAGCGTCTTCAAAACAAGAGTGACCAGCGCCAGCAAGGCCAAAAGCATGGCGACGGCGAAAGCGCCGGTGAAATTATATTCGTTGTAGAGAATTTCCACCTGCAGCGGCATGGTATTCGTCTGGCCGCGAATGTGGCCGGAGACGACCGACACGGCGCCGAATTCGCCCATGGCGCGGGCGTTGCAGAGCAGCACGCCGTAGAGCAAACCCCATTTGATGTTCGGCAGCGTTACGTACCAGAAGGTTTGCCAGCCGCTGGCGCCGAGCGAAAGGGCGGCCTCTTCGTCGGCCGTTCCCTGTTCCTGCATCAGCGGGATCAGTTCGCGGGCGACAAAGGGGAAGGTGACGAACATGGTCGCCAGAACCAGCCCCGGCACGGCGAACAGGACCTTGATCTCGTAGGCACTGAGCCAGTGGCCGAGCCAGCTATTGGCGCCAAAGAGAAGGACGAAGACCAGGCCCGAAATGACAGGCGAGACCGAAAAGGGCAGGTCGATCAGCGTCGTCAGGAAGGCCTTGCCTTTGAACTCGAACTTGGCGATCGCCCAGGCGGCGATGACCCCGAAGGCGAGGTTGAGCGGCACGCTGATGCCGGCAACGATTAGTGTCAGGCGGATCGCCGAGAACGTCTCGGCATCGCTGAGCGCCTCAATGAAAGGGCCGGCGCCCTTGCGGAAAGCCTCGACGAAGACGGCGGCGAGCGGCAGCAGCAGGATCAGCAGCAGGAAGACGAGTGAAAGCGCAATCAGGCTATAGCGCGCGATGCGGTGTTCCGTCGTCACCGAACGCAGCTTTGCCGGTTTGACGATTGCATCAAGCGCCATAACCATACCTCCGCCTGCTCCAGCTCTGGATGAGGTTGATGACCAGCAGCATGGCAAAGGAGAGGATCAGCATGATCGCCGCAATGCCTGTCGCCGCCGCATAATTGTATTCTTCGAGTTTGATGACGATCAGCAGCGGCGCGATCTCCGATTTGAACGGCAGGTTGCCGGCGATGAAGATAACAGAGCCATATTCGCCGACGCCTCGGGCAAAGGCGAGCGCGAAGCCGGTGAGCACGGCAGGCGCCAGCCCCGGCAGCAGCACGCGGAATATCGTCTGGAAGCGGTTGGCGCCAAGCGTTGCCGCAGCCTCCTCGACTTCCTTGTCGATCTCCTCCATGACCGGCTGCACCGTGCGCACCACGAAGGGCAGGCCGACAAAGATCAGCGCGATGACGATGCCGGCCGGGGTGAAGGCGATCTTGATGCCGAGCGGCGTCAGGAACTGGCCGACCCAGCCGTTCGGCGCATAAAGCGTCGTCAGCGCGATGCCGGCAACGGCAGTCGGCAGCGCGAAGGGCAGGTCGACCATGGCGTCGATGATGCGTTTGCCGGGGAAGCGATAACGCACCAGCACCCAGGCGAGGATGATGCCGAAAACGGCGTTGGCAACCGCGGCGACGAAGGCGGTGCTGAAACTGATGCGCAGGGCGTTCAGCGTACGCGGATCGAGCGCGATCGACCAGAATTTCTCCCAGCCGAGCGCGCTCGACCGGACGGCAAGGCCGGAGAGCGGGATGAGGATCAGAAGGGTGAGCCAGGTTAAGGTAAGGCCGAGCGCCATTCCGAAACCCGGAATGACGCTCGGCCGCCTGAACCGCCACCGCGTGGGGCTATGTACTCTCATGAAATCTATTATTGTGCCGGCTTGTAGATTTGGTCAAATACGCCGCCATCGCCAAAGAATTTCGGCTGCGCTTCTTTCCAGCCGCCGAAATCGTCGATGGTGGCGAGCGTCAGCTTTGGGAAGCGGGCGATATCGGCCGGATCGGCGGCTTCCGGCTTGATCGGCCGGTAATAATGCTTGGCGGCGATCTTCTGGCCTTCGTCGGAATAGAGGTAGTTGAGATAGGCTTCGGCGACCTTGCGCGTGCCCTTCTTGTCGACATTGCCATCGACGACCGCGACCGGCGGGTCGGCACGGATGGAGAAGGTTGGCGTCACGATCTCGAACTGGTCGGGGCCGAGCTCTTCGAGCGAAAGATAGGCTTCGTTTTCCCAGGCGAGCAGCACATCGCCGAGGCCGCGCTGGACGAAGGTGGTCGTGGCGCCGCGCGCGCCGGTATCGAGAACCGGAACATGCTGCAGCAGCTTGGTGACGTAATCCTGCGCCTTGGCGTCGTCGCCGCCATTTGCCTGCTTGGCCCATGCCCAGGCGGCGAGGAAGTTCCAGCGTGCGCCGCCCGAGGTCTTCGGGTTGGGGGTGATGACCTGCACGTCATCCTTGATCAGGTCGCCCCAATCCTTGATGCCCTTCGGATTGCCTTTGCGGACGAGGAAGACGATCGTCGAGGTGTAGGGCGTCGAATTGTTCGGAAGCTTGCTCTTCCAGTCGGCCGGGATCTTGCCGGTCGCCTTGGCGATGGCGTCGATATCGCCTTCGAGGGCAAGCGTGACGACGTCGGCGTCGAGACCGTCGATGACCGAACGCGCCTGAGCGCCGGAGCCGCCATGCGAGGCTTTGATCGTCACGGTTTCACCTGTGTCCTTCTGCCACTTGGCGGCAAAGGCGGCATTGAAATCCTTGTACAATTCACGCGTCGGGTCATAGGAAACGTTGAGCAGCGCCTGATCCGCGTATGACGGCGCAATGCTCCCGATGACGAAGCTGCCTGCCATGACCGCGGCCGCGAGGAGCCGGGTGAACCGTTGTGTCTGCATGGGAACCCTCCTGTTATATGCCTTAACTCTATCAAGTCAGTCGTATAAGGAAACGAAACTTGTTCCGGTTTGGGCGGGTCGGTTAGAATGCCGTTCCATTCGACGGGTAATTTTGAAATGCACGTGCCGGGAGTTGGCCGCGGCCAATCATGCGGCTGCCGCGGCCATGCCGCACAACCGTGTTTTTTTGGCCACAGTTCCTCCACATCGGGCGCGAGCAATGCTAATTTTTGCCCGCATTTTGCCGCGATGGCACTTGCGGATTCCTATATGGCGGCGGTGCGGTCGTATTTGCTACCGCTACGTGGGGGCATCTCTTGAAATGCGCCTCGCATTCCAACCTGTTAGGGCCATTCAAAATGAATATCAGAACTATCCTTTTTGCCTCCGTTGCCGCCCTTGCCGCGGCCTCCGGAGCACGCGCAGCCGACGCCATCGTGGCGGCGGAACCCGAACCCGTGGAATATGTTCGCGTTTGCGACGCTTACGGTACCGGCTATTTTTATATTCCGGGAACGGAAACATGCCTTTCGATCGGCGGTTACATCCGTACCGAAGTGCGCTTCGGTGACAACATTGCCGGCGATTCCGATGTAAACTTCTGGACTCGCGGTCAGGTCACCTTCCAGGCCAAGAACGACACTGAGTACGGCACGCTCACCGGCGTCCTGACGCTGCGTTACAATGCCGACAATGCCTCCGATCAGGAAGCGCTGCTGGATGAGGGCTACATCGATATCGCCGGTTTCCGCGTCGGTAAGCTCTATAGCTGGTGGGACGACGACATGAGCGGTGAGACCGATACGCTCGCCAGCAACGAGACGACCCACAACTCGATCCGTTATCAGTACGAGAATGGCGCTTTCGCCGCCGGCCTCTCGGTCGACGAACTGGAAGAAGACTATGCCACCAAGCCGGGCGAAGGCCCGAACAACTTCGGTGTCGCAGGCCAGGTTTCCTACAAGGCCGGCGCCATCAGCGCTTACCTGCTTGCCGGTTATGATGTCGACACCAGCGAAGTCGCCGTCCGCGGCATCGTCTATGCCGATATCGGCCCCGGCACGCTCGGCATTGCCGGCATCTGGGCAAGCGGCGCCAACTACTACTACGAAGAGTCCGAATGGACGATCGCAGCAGAATATGCCCTGAAGATCAACGACAAGTGGACGGTGACCCCGGGCTTCCAGTACTTCGAAAACATCGCCCTCGAGGCTGACGGCAACGGCTTCACCGGCGGCAGCGCCTATACGACCGGTGTGACGATCGACTACCGCATCGTCGACGACCTCAGGACGAAGCTCAGCGTGCAGTACCACGATGAGGACGAAGGCGACGACGAAGTCTTCGGCTTCCTGCGCTTCCAGCGCGATTTCTAAGATCGTCTTATAGAGACGAGCGGGCGCGGCCTTCGAACCGCGCCTTTTTCATACCCGGGAATCAGCAATGAAATCGGAATAGAATTCGTCCACCGTCCTTGCCTGGCGCATGGCGGCAAGCACGCCATCCGATTGCAGCCGCCGGGCGATGGCCGACAGCACATTCAGATATTCGCCGCGATTGTTCTCCCCGAAGATGAGCACGAAGGCGATGTCCGTCAGGATATCGTCGATCGCTTCGAAATCCAGCGGCGGCGCGAAACGAATGAGAAGGCCGCGCGGGCTGGTCATGCCGTCGATGGCGGCATGGGGATGGCTATACCGTTGCCGATTCCGGTGGAGCCGAGCTTCTCACGCGCTTCGAGCGCCTTCAGGATGGTCTGGCTGTCGACGGAAAAGGCCTTGGCTGCCTTGTCCGCTATGATATGCAGCGCGCGCCACTTTGTCGGTGCCGACATGCCGATGAAGGTGTGTTCGGGCCGGATGATGTTGGGAAGATACATGTCGTTCTCGATACTGTTCAGGCGGCGGGTGGGAGAGCAGGTCAGTCCGGTTCCCTGAGCCGATAGCCGACGCCGGTTTCAGTGGTGATATAGTGCGGCTGGTCGGGGCTCTGCTCGATCTTCTGCCTGAGCTGCCTGATATAGACACGCAGATATTGCACGTCAGCTGCCGGCCCCCATACCTGCTTCAAGAGGAACTGGTGTGTCAGCACCTTGCCGGCATGCTGGGCGAGTACGCGCAGGATTTCATATTCCTTCGGCGACAATTTTATTTCCTCGCCGTCGACCTTGACGATGCGCTTGACGAGGTCGACCGACAGGCCGCCGGTCTGGAAGATCGCCTTTTCGCCCTGCTGCTGCAAGCGATGGCGTAACGCCACCCGGATGCGGGCGCCAAGTTCGTTGATGCCGAAGGGCTTGGTGACATAATCGTCGGCGCCGCTTTCCAGCGCCTTGACGATGCCGGCCTCGTCGGTGCGGCTGGAGAGGATGACGACCGGTATGGACAGGCCTTCGTCGCGCCACTCCTGCAAGAGGTCATGGCCAGGCGTGTCGGGCAGGCCGAGATCGAGCAGGATGAGATCGGGCCTGCCGTCGGCAACCGATTGGCGGGCGTTTGCCGCATTCGGCGCCTCCTGCACCTCGTAGCCCTGCGCGGTCAGGCCGACGCGAAGAAGCTTGCGGATTGGGGGCTCGTCGTCAACGACGAGGATCTTGACGGCTGAACCGGTCATCTGAGTTCATCCAGTTTCGGTATGTCGTTGGGTTTTGGCAGGCGGATGGTGAAGACGGCGCCCGGGCGGCCCTTTCGGTTGGCGGCGGTGATCGTGCCGCCCATCGCCTCGACGAAACCGCGACAGATGGAAAGGCCGAGGCCGGTGCCGGCACGCACCTGATCGCCCTTGCGCACGCGATAGAAGGTGTCGAAGACGCGGGTAAGGTCGGCGGGTGGAATGCCTGGGCCTTCGTCCGAGACCTGCAGGACGACGTTGTCGGCATCGGCCCAGCCCTCAATATGGACCACCGATCCCTCGGGCGCATATTTCGCGGCATTGTCGAGGAGGTTGAAGATCACCTGCTCGAACAGGACAGGATCGACGCGCACCATCGGCAGGTCGGCGGGAATGCTCGTCTCGGTCTTGTGGCGCTCGAGGATCTTTGCTGCGCGACGCAGCGCGCTGCCGACGATATCGCCGGCATAATGCAGCGCAAAATTCGGCTCCATCGCACCGGATTCGATCTTAGTCATGTCGAGCAGGTTGGCGATGAAACGATTGAGGCGCTCGGATTCGTCGACGACGGTGGAAAGCAGATCGGCGCGGTCCTCCTCCGGCATGGAGGCGAAATAGTCGCGCAGCGTGCCGGCGGCGCCGAGGATAGCCGCAAGCGGCGTTTTCAGATCATGCGAAATCGAGGTGAGCAGGGCCGAACGCAGCCTGTCGGCTTCGGCCGCAAGCCTTGCCCGGTCGACATCGGCGACGAGCTGGACGCGTTCGATCGCAAGGGCCGCCTGATCGGCCAGCGCATCGAGCAGCCGCTGCTGCTCCGGCGTCAGCAGCGGCCCGTCGCGGCGGTCGCTGTCGAGGCCGATGACGCCGACGGCGGTGCGCCCGGTCCTCAGCGGCACATAGAGCCGCTTGGCGCCGGGCAGGGTATCGGCGCCGCGGCCGGCGGCGTGATTGTGCTCCCAGGCCCAGCGGGCGGCGGCGATATCGGCATCGTCGAGCGTGTCGTCGGGCGGATAACCGGCCTTGACGGCGATGGTGCCCTCTTCCGGCAAGAGCAGGACGACACGGACCTTCAGCATCGAGGCGAGCTGGAAGGCGGTTGCCCAGAGCACGTCGTCGAGCGTGCCGGTGCCGGCGAGCTTCTTTGAGAAAAGATAGAGATCTTCTGTCGTGCGGGCCCGCTGCCTGGCGGCGGCAGCCTGCCGCTGCACGGTCGCGGTCAGATTGCTGGCGATAATGGCGACGCCGAGGAAGAAGAACAGGGCCAGCACGCTTTCCGGATCGCTGATCGTCAGCGTATAGCGCGGCGGCAGGAAGAAGAAGTTGAAAGACAGC
This sequence comes from Rhizobium sp. Nf11,1, assembly GCF_050587665.1. Lineage (NCBI taxonomy): Bacteria > Pseudomonadati > Pseudomonadota > Alphaproteobacteria > Hyphomicrobiales > Rhizobiaceae > Rhizobium > Rhizobium sp. Nf11,1. The sequence continues at coordinate 8,843 of NZ_JBOBHU010000009.1, forward strand.
GCGCCGAGAATGCAGCTGTAGAGCGCCGGCCGTAACCCATGCAGCACGGCAGAGGTCAGAACCGCCATCAGGAACACAAGGGCAAGGTTGCGCACGTCGAGCACCTGATCGAGCACGATGCTGACGCCAAGCGCGATGACGACATAGACGGTCGCCAGCAGATAGGCTCTGAAATCGAATCCAGGGGCCGTGGCCGCCGCCCGCACGCCGCGCGCGGTGGTGCCGTCCTTCTCATTGCCGGAAATGACATGGACGCTGATCTCGCCGGTCTTGCGGATCAGTTCGTCGGTGATCGAACGGCTCCACCAGTCGCGCCATGTCGCCGCCTTGGGGGCGCCGATGACGATGTGGGTGACATTGTTGGCGGTGGCGTGACGGACGAGCTCTTCGGCGACCTCGCGGCCGGGAATGGTGATCGCCTCGCCGCCGAGCTGTTCGGCAAGACGCAACGTTGCGGCAACAATGTCGCGCTCGGCTTCGGTCAGATTGACCGAACGGCTGGTCTCGACATAGACGGCGGCCCAGGGCGCGCGCAGGCGCGAGGCCATGCGGGCTGCGTATCGCACCAGCGAGGCGCAGCGCGGGTGATGGTCGATCGAGACGAGGACACGTTCGCCCGCCGCCCAGGGGCCCGAGATCGCGTGAGCCTGCATATGGGTGAGCAACTGATCGTCGACGCGCTGGGCGGTCTTGCGCAGCGCAAGTTCTCTCAGCGCCGTCAGGTTGCCCGGGGTGAAATAGTTGGTCAGCGCACGCTCGGCGGTGCGGGGCACATAGACCTTGCCGTCATGCAGGCGCTTGATCAGATCGTCCGGCGTCAGATCGATGATCTCGACGTCGTCGGCAAGGTCGATGATCGAATCCGGCACCGTCTCGCGCACACGGATGCGGGTGATCTGCGAGACGACGTCGTTCAGGCTCTCGACATGCTGGATGTTGAGCGTCGTATAGACGTCGATGCCGCGATCGAGCAGTTCCTTGACGTCGAGATAGCGCTTTGGATGGCGGCTGCCCTCGGCATTGGTATGGGCGAGCTCGTCGACCAGGACGAGGTCGGGCCGGCGGGCGAGGATACTGTCGAGGTCCATTTCTTCGAGCGGCCGCCCCTTATAGTCGATTTTGACACGGGGAATGATCTCGAAACCGGCGAGCAGCGCCTCGGTCTCCTTGCGCCCGTGAGTCTCGACGACGCCGATGACGACGTCGCGGCCGTCGGCGATCTTGGCACGGCCGGAGACCAGCATTTCATAGGTCTTGCCGACACCTGGGGCGGCGCCCAGAAAGATCTTCAGACGGCCGCGCATCTCCGCCCGGGCTTTTTCGAGAAGCGCATCGGGCGAGGGCCTGCCGGCCTGGTCGCGGTTGTCGTCTGGCATGCGTGTTGTCTTTCTGCGAATGGCTGCAATCGAGGTTCAGCTGGCGGATGGCATTCCCGATGTTTACGCGGCGAGATCAGCCCCTCATCCGGCTGCCGCCACCTTCTCCCTGTAAACGGGGCGAAGGGGACGCGCCGCGACCTCTCCGTCCCTCGCCTAGCTCCCGCTTGGCACGTCCCCTCTCCCCGTCAGAACGGGGAGAGGGTTAGGGTGAGGGGCAGCCGTTAGCGCCAACCGGACATCAGTGAGTCAAGCCCGAGGATGGCGGAGAGTGGGGTTGGCCTTGTCGCCAAACCACAGCATCTAACCTGCCAAACTCACTCAGTCATAGAAGCATCAAGGCTCTGGTTCAACGCCAGAACATTGACGGTAGGTTCTCCCAAAATGCCGAGCTCGCGGTCGTGGACGGCGCCGTCGACCAGCGCCTTGACCTTGGTCTCATCAAGGCCCCGCGCCTTGGCGACGCGCGGCACCTGGAAATAGGCGGCCTCGGGCGAAATATCGGGATCGAGGCCGCTGCCGGACGCGGTGACGAGGTCGGCCGGCACCTCGGCGTTTGGGTTTGCAGCCTTGGCTGTTTCGTAGTCGCCCTTTACGCGGTCGATCAGTTTCTGGCTGGTCGGGCCGAGGTTCGAGCCGCCAGAGGCAGCGGCATTGTAGCCATCGCCGGCGGCCGAGGGACGGCCGTGGAAATACTTGTCGCTGGTGAAGGCCTGGCCGATCAGCCTTGAGCCGATCACCTGACCGTTCTTCTCGATCAGGCTGCCATTCGCCTGGGTCGGGAAGAGCGCCTGGGCCGCCCCCGTCATGGCGAGCGGATAAAGCAGGCCCGTGATGGCTGTAGTGGCAACGATCATAACGACGGCCGGGCGAAATTCTTTCAACATTGTTCTTAGCTCCTAGAGATGTCAGGCGAGACGGAGGGCCGCGACGGCCATGTCGATCGCCTTGATGCCGATGAAGGGAACCACAATGCCGCCGAGGCCGTAGATCAGCAGGTTGCGTGACAGAAGCGCGCCAGCGCCGATCGGACGGTAACGCACACCCTTCAGCGACAGCGGGATCAGCGCGATGATGATCAACGCGTTGAAGATGATCGCCGAAAGGATGGCGCTCTGCGGAGTCGAAAGCCCCATGATGTTGAGGATGCCGAGCTGCGGGTAGAAGGTCAGGAACATCGCCGGGATGATGGCGAAATACTTGGCGATGTCGTTGGCGATCGAGAAGGTCGTCAGCGCGCCGCGTGTCATCAACAGTTGCTTGCCGATTTCGACGATCTCGATGAGCTTCGTCGGGTCGGAGTCGAGATCGACCATGTTGCCGGCCTCGCGGGCGGCGACGGTGCCGGTGTTCATGGCAACGCCGACGTCGGCCTGGGCCAGCGCCGGGGCATCGTTGGTTCCGTCGCCGCACATGGCGACGAGCTTGCCCTTGGCCTGTTCCTCGCGCATCAGCGCCAGCTTCATCTCGGGTGTTGCCTGGGCAAGGAAGTCGTCGACGCCGGCTTCGGCGGCGATGGCCGCTGCTGTCAGCGGATTGTCGCCTGTTATCATGACGGTACGGATGCCCATGCGGCGAAGCTCGGTGAAGCGTTCGCGGATGCCGCCCTTGACGATGTCCTTCAGCTGGATGATCCCGAGCAACCTGCCGTCGCGAGCAACGGCGAGCGGCGTGCCGCCTGACTTGGCGACCTCGTCTGATATCGACTGCAGCTCGCGCATAACCTCGTTGCCGTTCTTCGAGGGGGCGTCGCCTTTGACATAGGCGAGCACCGTATCGACCGCGCCTTTGCGGATCGAAGCGCCTTCGAGATCGACGCCGCTCATGCGGGTCTGGGCGGTGAAAGGCACGAAGCTGGCCTTGAGACTCGCCATGTCGCGGCCGCGGATCGCATATTTCTCCTTGGCGAGCACGACGATCGAACGGCCTTCCGGCGTTTCGTCGGCAAGCGAGGCGAGTTGCGCGGCATCAGCGAGCTCCTGCTCGGAAACGCCGCGCACCGGGTGGAAGGCCGTCGCCTGGCGATTGCCGAGTGTGATCGTGCCGGTCTTATCGAGTAGCAGCGTGTCGACGTCGCCGGCCGCTTCCACGGCACGGCCGGACATGGCAAGCACGTTGAAGCGGACGAGCCGGTCCATGCCGGCAATGCCGATCGCCGACAAGAGCGCACCGATCGTCGTCGGGATCAGGGTGACGAAGAGCGCGACGAGCACGATGATCGGGATCGAGCCGCCGGCATAGATGGCAAAGCTCGGGATCGTCCCCGTCGCCAGCACGAAGATCAGCGTCATGCCGGCGAGCAGGATGTTGAGCGCGATCTCGTTCGGCGTCTTCTGGCGCTGCGCGCCTTCGACAAGCGAAATCATCCGGTCGAGGAAGGTGGAGCCGGCCGCCGCTGTGATGCGCACGCGGATCCAGTCGGAGAGCACCTGCGTGCCGCCTGTCACCGCCGAACGGTCGCCGCCGGATTCGCGGATGACCGGAGCGGATTCACCTGTGATCGCCGCTTCGTTGACGGAGGCGACCCCTTCGATGACTTCGCCGTCCGAAGGGATGATGTCGCCGGCTTCGACCAGCACGATATCGCCGCCCTTGAGACTGGTGCCCGGCACCATGCGGTAGCCGCCGCCGTTGGCTGTCAGCAGCTTGGCCTGGGTTTCGGTGCGCGCCTTGCGCAGCGAATCCGCATGCGCCTTGCCGCGGCCTTCGGCGACGGCCTCGGCGAAATTGGCAAAGAGCACGGTGAACCAGAGCCAGAGGTTGATCTGGAACGAGAAGCCGAGATTGCCGTTGCCCGCCACGAGATCGCGCAGGAAGATGACGGTGGTCAGCACCGAAACAGTGGCCACGACAAACATGACGGGATTTCTGGCAAGGTCGCGTGGGTCGAGCTTCTTGAAGGCGGCGCCGACGGCCGGAATAAGGATGCGAGAATCGATGATGCTCGCGGATTTTGCCTGGCTCATAAGAGACTCCAGCTTTGAAACAAGGACGACGAGGAAACCTGGGGATGTGGGTTACGGCATCGCCTCAGAAGGTCTGTCCGGCGATCGCGACCAGGTGTTCGACGATCGGACCGAGCGCCAGCGCCGGGAAGAAGGTCAGGCCGCCGACGATCAGGATCGTGCCGATCAGCAGGCCGACGAAGAGCGGACCGTCGGTCGGAAAGGTGCCTGCCGAGGCCGGAACTGTCTTCTTGGCGGTGAGCGAACCGGCGATGGCGAGCGCCGGGATGATGACAAGGAACCGGCCGGCAAGCATGCCGATTCCAAGTGTCACATTGTACCAGGGCGTGTTGCCTGTGAGACCGCCGAAGGCCGACCCGTTGTTGGCCGCAGCCGAGGTGTAGGCATAGAGGATCTCGGAGAAGCCGTGCGGTCCGGGAGTGCCGACCGAGGCGACAGCGGAGGGCAGCACCGTTGCTATGGCGGTAAAAACAAGCATGGCTAGCGGCAGGCAGAGGATGGCGAGAACGGCCATCTTCATTTCTTTCGCCTCGATCTTCTTGCCGAGATATTCCGGCGTACGCCCGACCATCAGCCCGGCGACGAAGACGGCGACGATGATGAACAGCAGGATGCCGTAGAAGCCGGCGCCGACACCGCCGACAATGATTTCGCCGAGCTGCATGTTGATCAGCGGGATCAGGCCGCCGAGTGCGGTGAACGAACCATGCATGGCGTTGACGGCGCCGCAGGAGGCGGCGGTGGTGATGACGGCGAAGAGTGAGGACAACGCGACGCCGAAGCGGACTTCTTTCCCCTCCATATTGCCGCCGGCGAGGCCAAAGCCATGCATCAGCGGATTGCCGGCCGCTTCGGCCCAATAGGTGATGCCGACGCCGACGACGAACAGCGCGCCCATCGAGGCCAGAATCGCCCAGCCCTGACGCTGGTTGCCAACCATGCGGCCGAAGACGTTGGTCAGAGCCGCACCGATCGCGAAGATCGAAACCATCTGGATGAGGTTGGAAATCGCATCGGGATTTTCGAACGGATGGGCCGAATTGGCGTTGAAGAAGCCGCCGCCATTGGTGCCGAGCATCTTGATGGCGAGCTGCGAGGCGACCGGGCCGAGCGCGATCGTCTGCTTGCCGCCTTCGAGAGTCGTCGCGTCGACATAGGGCCCGAGCGTCTGTGGTACGCCGAGATAGACGAAGACGAGCGTCAGCACGATGCAGATCGGCAGCAGGATGTAGAGCGTGCCGCGGATCATATCGACCCAGAAATTGCCGATCGCCTTGCCAGACGCCCGTGCGAAGGCACGGATGAAGGCGACGGCGATGGCCATGCCGGTGGCGGCGGAAAGGAAATTCTGCACCGTGAAGCCGGCCATCTGCGTCAGATACGACATGGTGCTTTCGCCTCCGTAGTTCTGCCAGTTGGTATTGGTGGGAAAGCTGACGGCGGTGTTGAAGGAAAGGTCGGGCGGAACAGCGGCCATGCCGGCCGGATTATAGGGCAGAACGCCCTGCAGGCGCATCAACGCGTAGAGGAGGAGGACGCCGAGAAGGTTGAACATCAGCATCGCCAAGGCATAGGAGGTCCAATGCTGCTCCTCGCCTTCGCCGGTGCCGGCCATACGGTAAAGTCCGCGTTCGATCGGGACGAGGGCGGGCGAGAGGAACGTTCGCTCGCCGTTATAGACGCGCGTCATATAGCCGCCGAGCGGTTTGACGAGCAAAAGGACGATCCCGCAATAGAGCAGGATCTGAAGCCATCCGTTGAGGGTCATGGAGCTAAAACTTTCAATACCCGGCTGGTTCTCGGTCGCGCAGCGCGGCCTCGCAAGCGCCGGTTCAGAAGCGTTCTGGGCGTAAGAGAGCGTAGGTGAGGTAAACGGTGAGAAACACGGTTACGGCGCCGCTCAGGACATAATCGAGGGTCATCGTCGCTTCTCCTTAGAGCTTGTCGCAGGCTGCGACATAGGCAAAGCACAGCGCGAAGAATAGGATCGCTGTGCCGAGCAGAATGGTATCCATCATGATCGTGACTCATGTTGTTCTTGTTGGAGTCAGACAAGACAAAGGGCCGCCGCCGTTGGAGACTGCCTTTTATGCTTTCTGGCGTGGAGAGGATCCTTCGATCTCTCGGGCACCAATATGGAGCCGGAGCGCATAAAGGTTCGAGACGGCCGAAACCGCATCAATATAAAAATCTTATAAATGCTTTCAGGCGGCTGCAGCGGGAACGAGAGCAGGGCGCGATCTTGAAATTCAAGGGTCGACCCGGAACTGGTAGCGGCCTTCGGCGCTGCGGCCGTCCATCGAGAGGACGCGCCAGTCGAGGGTATAGAGGCCGGGCGCCATTGCGGGATCGAGAGGGATCTTGAATATGGATCCTTCGGGGCCGGAGAGGAACGGCTTGCCGAGGGGGAGCGCCCTGCCTTGGGCATCGAGCAAGGTGGCGGTCGAGCGGGCAAGATCGACGGGACCGCTGAAGGTAAGCTCGACATTGGCCGGCACGAGTTCTTCTTCCTGCTGCTGCGAGGGCAGTGATGCTTGTTCGAGGGCCGCGGCCGCCTGGTTGCCGGCGAAAAGAAGGGATGCGAACAGGCAGAATGACACGACCGACTTCATGATGGCCTTCCTATATTGCCGAGCCATTGGCGCCGGGAGCCGTCATGCTCCCGCCACGCCGTGCGGGCTGCATGCTATCAACGCTGCCGGGGGCGATTTCGATCCCGTGTCCGCAGAATGACGCGCATTGGCTGCCCCGGGTTGTCTCTGCGAAGGGCGGCGTTCAAATCGGCCACCAGTCTGCGCCAGAATTTTCGAAGCGGTCTAAGCATCCTCTGGGAAAGCCGGCTTCCGCCGACATTGTCGTTATCATGCTTCATCACTTGTCGCCTTCCCGCCTTGCCGTGGCTCACGAGTAAGACTGTACCGCGCGCTGTGCTCTTCCGGAATCATACGGAGGTTTATCGGCGCTTATCTTTCGGGCTACGCACATGAGCATTTCGTCGCGTGATGGGCAAAAGCTTACTCAGGCGGTTGAATCGGAGCGCCCTGCGGTCTTATAGTCGCCTCAACGGCACCTCTGAATCTTCGGGGCCATAGGGAAGGAAACCAACAATGACCAAAGTCCGTGCGCTGGTGCTGGAGCGCCAGCATGAGCTTGCGTTGCGCGATATCGATCTGCCGCTGGAGACAGGGCCAGGGCAGGTGAGAATCAAGATTCATACTGTCGGCGTCTGCGGTTCGGACGTTCATTATTACACCCACGGCAAGATCGGCCCATTCGTCGTCAACGCGCCGATGGTGCTCGGCCATGAGGCGGCCGGCACGGTGGTCGAGGTCGGGGCCGGTGTGACACATCTGAAAATCGGCGACCGTGTCTGCATGGAGCCCGGCATTCCCGATCCGAACTCGAAGGCGAGCAGGCTCGGCATGTACAATATCGATCCTGCCGTCAGCTTCTGGGCGACACCGCCAATCCATGGCGTACTGACGCCCGAAGTGGTGCATCCGGCCAACTATACTTTCAAGCTGCCCGACAATGTCAGCTTCGCGGAAGGCGCGATGGTGGAACCCTTTGCCGTCGGCATGCAGGCGGCAGCCAAGGCGAAGATCGCGCCCGGCGATACTGCCGTCGTGCTCGGCGCCGGGCCGATCGGCACGATGGTCGCGATTGCCGCTCTTGCCGGCGGCTGCGCTCGCGCGATCGTTGCCGATCTCGCCCAGCCGAAGCTCGATATATCCGCGCAATATCAGGGTGTCATCCCGGTCAACATCCGCGAGAAGAACCTGGCCGAAGAGGTCGGTCGGCTGACCGACGGCTGGGGTGCGGATGTCGTCTTCGAATGCTCCGGGTCGCCGAAGGCCTGGGAGACGATCGTGGCGCTGCCGCGCCCGGGCGGTGTCATCGTCGCCGTCGGCCTGCCGGTGAACCCGATCGGCTTCGACGTCTCGATGGCCTCCACCAAGGAAATCCGCATCGAAACGGTGTTCCGCTATGCTCACCAATATGAGCGGTCGATCGCATTGATCGGTTCGGGCCGGGTCGATCTGAAGCCGCTGATCTCCGAGACGTTCAAGTTCGAAGATTCGGTCAAGGCATTCGACCGCGCCGTCGAGGCCCGGCCGAGCGACGTGAAGCTGCAGATCGTTATGGAATAGGCGCCGCAGCGCCTTTACGGATGCCTGCCGCTTGGTTTCATCCTGCGAAAGAGTAGAGCCGCGGCTGCGACGACAGCGGCGGCTGCGACGGCGATCAGCAGATGCCGGTGCAGGGGAAGGTGGCCCAGTATCTGCTGGATGCCGTTGCCGAACAGATAACCGAGTGCTGTGAAGAGCTGCCCCCACACCAGAGCGGCTACCGCATTCAGGATGACGAATTTACCGGTTGTTATCCGCGTCGTGCCAATGACGATCGGGCTGATCGTGCGCAAGCCGACGAGAAAACGGAACGCCAGGATGAAGCCGGTCTGATATTTTTCCAGCAGCCGTGTCGCACGGGCGAGCGCGGGTCGTTCCATCAGCCGGCGGACGGGAGCCCATTGCCCAGCATAGCGGCCGGCGAAGAACCAGAACTGATCGCCGGCGAAGGAGCCTGCGACGGCCGCGAGCGACGCCGACCAATAGGACAGCAGCCCGCGGTGGGAAATCACGCCGCCGAGAAAAGCCGCGGTTTCGCCCTCGAAGGCGGCGCCCAGAAAGATCGCCAGCAGGCCATAATTTTCGATCAGCAGTTCGATGGACACGCGTTCCTGGCCTTAAACCGGCTTCAAATCCCCAAGCAGTGTCGGAATCAGCTCCGACACTGTCGGATGGATCGGCACCGACCATTTCAGCGCGGGATAGGTGGTTCCGGCATTCATTGCATCGATCAGGCCGTGGATCACCTCGTCGCCTTCGATGCCGAGGATCGCCGCGCCGAGGATCTCTTTGGTCTCGGCATCGGCAATCACCTTCATGAAGCCCTTGGTCTCGCCGCGTTCATTGGCGCGGCCGACGCGGCTCATCGGCCGGGTCGAGACCATGATCCTGCGGCCGGAGGCGCGCGCCTGCTTCTCCGTCATGCCGACCCGGCCGAGCGGCGGGTCGATATAGAGCGCATAGGCCTGGATGCGGCTTGAGACCTTGCGGTCGTCGCCGTCGAGGAGGTTGGCGGCGGCGATCTCGAAATCGTTGTAGGAGGTATGGGTGAAGGCGCCGCGACCATTGCAATCGCCGAGCGCAAAGATACCCTCGACATTGGTGGCAAGCTTGTCGTCGACGGTGATGTAGCCGCGCTTGTCGATCGCTACGCCGGCGGCATCAAGGCCGAGGTCGTCGGTGTTCGGCTTGCGGCCGGTGGCGATCAGAACATGGCTTGCATCGATCTTCGCCGCGCCGGCGACAACGCTCACTCCGCTGCCGTTTCGGGCAAAGGCGATATCGCCGGCATCGGTATGAACCTCGATGCCTTCGGAGCGCAATATATCGGCGATCGCGTCCGATATATCCTCATCCTCGCGTGAAGCGAGCTTCGGGCCGTGCTCGATGACGCTGACTTCGGCGCCGAAGCGGCGATACATCTGCGCGAATTCCAACCCGATATAGCTGCCGCCGATCACCGTCAGGTGCCGCGGCAGCGTATCGAGATGGATGATCGACGTGCTGGTGAGGTAATCGATATCGTCGATGCCCGGCAGTTCGGGGATGACGGGCCGCGCGCCGACATTGAGGAAAATGCGCGGCGCCGTCAGCGTCTCGCCGTTGACGCGGATGGTTTTCGCATCCTCGAAACGGGCATGGCCGTAGATCACGCTCATGCCCTCCATGCTGTCAAACCAGCCGATCAGGCCGTTGCGGGCATTCATCGTCACGGTTTCCGCCCGGGCTCTCACCACCTTCATGTCGATAGCGATTTCGCCGGGGATATTGACACCGTAGGCGGCGCCACTTCTTGCGACATGGGCAGCGCGGGCGCTGGCGACCAACGTCTTGGTCGGCATGCAGCCGGCATTGACGCAGGTGCCGCCCAGAAATTTGCGTTCGATCAGCGCTACCTTCATGCCCTTTTCGACCATGCGGGCGGCGAGGAACGGGCCGGCCTGGCCGGCGCCGATAACCATGGCGTCGAAGCTCTTCATGACACGGCTCCCACGATTAATAGAGCGCCGACAACGGCAACGGCATCCTCGATGAGAGCGGCCGGTAGATCCTTGCCGAAGGCGGCGGCAAGCCTGGCGCGCAGGGCGGCGCCGCCATAGGTGCCGATGACGGCGCCGATCACGCCGGCGATCAGCCCGCCGAAAAGCAGGCTGCTGGCTGCGCCGATCGTGGCGCCGGCAAGTGCTCCCGTGACGATGCGGGCGCCGAACTGCATCGGCACCTTGCGCGACGGCGTCGACGGCAGCTGGTCGGTGACGAGTTCAACGACGGCGAGAACGGTGAAAATCCACGGCGTCCACCGGTAGCCCATGAAAGCAAGCGGTGTCTGCGATACGTCGACCCAGCCGAGCGCGGCGCCCCAGGCGACGGCAGCGGGCGCGGTCATGGCGCGAAGGCCCGAGATGACACCGATCAGCAATGCAAGAAGCAAAAACATGCGCGATCCCCTCATTGCCGGCCGTGTGCCGCAGCCAGGGAAGGTCGCACATTGTCGGGCGCGTGGCAATTCGCCAGCGCTGACCGGCGCCGGGCAACTTAGTTCGCAAAGGCGGCGATGCCGGTGATCGCCCGGCCGATGATCAGCGCGTGGATGTCGTGCGTGCCCTCATAGGTGTTGACGACTTCGAGGTTGACGAGATGGCGGGCGATGCCGAATTCGTCGGAGATGCCGTTGCCGCCGAGCATGTCGCGGGCCGCGCGCGCCATTTCCAGCGCCTTGCCGCAGCTGTTGCGCTTGAGGATCGAGGTCAGCTCCACCGGCGGATGGCCTTCCTCCTTCATCCGGCCGAGCCGCAGGCAGCCCTGAAGGCCGAGCGCTATTTCCGCCGCCATGTCGGCGAGTTTCCTCTGGATCAGCTGGTTGGCGGCGAGCGGCCGGCCGAACTGCTTGCGCTCCAGCGTGTATTGCCGGGCCCTCGCATAACAATCCTCGGCCGCACCAAGTGCGCCCCAGGCAATGCCGAAGCGGGCCGAGTTGAGGCAGGTGAACGGCCCCTTGAGGCCGGTGACGCCGGGCAGCAGGTTTTCCTCGGGCACGAAGACCTCATCCATCACCACTTCGCCCGTGATCGAGGCGCGCAAGCCGACCTTGCCATGGATGGCTGGCGCGGAAAGCCCTTTCCAGCCCTTTTCGAGGATGAAACCACGGATGAGGCCGTCCTCGGTCTTTGCCCAGACGACGAAGACATCGGCGATCGGTGCATTCGAGATCCAGGTCTTCGACCCGGTGAGGCTATAGCCGCCGTCGACCTTCTTGGCGCGTGTCGCCATCGAGCCGGGGTCGGAGCCATGATCGGGCTCGGTCAAGCCGAAGCAGCCGATCCATTCGCCGGCCGCTAGCTTCGGCAGGTATTTCATTTTCTGTGCCTCTGAGCCGAAGGTTTCGATCGGCACCATGACCAGCGACGACTGCACGCTCATCATCGAACGATAGCCGCTGTCGACCCGTTCGACCTCGCGAGCGATCAGGCCGTAGGCGACATAACCGAGGCCGGCGCCGCCATAATCGGGCGAAATCGTCGGGCCGAGCAGGCCGAGTTCGCCCATTTCGCGGAAGATGGCTGGATCGGTCTTTTCATTTCGAAAGGCGTCGAGAACACGGGGAGTGAGCTTTTGCTGCGCATAGGCATGGGCGGTATCCTGCGCCATGCGTTCCTCATTGGTCAGTTGCTCCACCAGGCGGAATGGGTCCGCCCAGTCGAAAACCTCGCGCGTATGCTGCATGGCGGCGTCTCCTCATTCAGGCTTGCCTCGCTCAAGGTCGCATAGACCCGCCAGCCGAGCGCGTCAACAACAAGGCGGCCCTATCGAAAAGACAGGGGCCGCCATCTTTTCAAACGCCGCGGTATGATCCACTTTGCCCCCGTTCGATTCTGGAATGAGGAGGCGGAAATGTCGTCAAGCGATCTGTTCGTATCGGCCGAAGGCGCCCAATGGGTCAATCCCGAACCCGGCGTCACCAGGCGCATCATGACCTATCTGCCCGAGATGATGATGGTGGAAGTGGCGTTCGAAAGCGGCGCCATCGGAGCTGCCCATTCGCATCCGCACATCCAGGCAAGTTATGTCGCCGAAGGCAGCTTCGAAGTGACGATCGATGGCCGCACCGAGGTGCTGAAACAGGGCGGCAGCTTCATCGTGCCGCCCAATCTCGTCCATGGCGTCAAGGCATTGGAAAAGGGCCGGCTGATCGATAGCTTCACGCCGCACCGGGCCGAGTTTCTCAAGTAATCACGTTTCGGATTCTGGTTGGCGCGGGGCGTTGGCGACAAAAGGCGGCACGAAACGCGCATCTTCGCCGCGCACGGCCTCGCGCAGAAAGTCGATAACGGCCCGCACACGCGGCGCCTGTTTCAGGTCGCGATGGCAGGTAATCCAGTAATGGCGCTTCAGGTCGATCTCCTCGGGCAGCACGCGCACGAGTTCGGGATAACGGCTGGCGAAGAAATAGGGCAGGATGCATAAGCCGAGGCCATTTCGGGTGGCGGTGAGCTGCGCGAAAATGCTGGAGCTCTGGAACTGCGGTTTGATGCGCGGATGCACATCGCTGAGATAATCCAGCCCCGGCGCAAAAATCATTTCCTCGATATAGCTAACGAAGGGATGCTGAAGCAGATCTTCGCGGCTAGTGATATCAGGCGCCTTTGCCAGGTAGTTGCGCGAGCCGTAGATCTGCAGGTGATAGTCGGTCAGCTTTTCAGCGTAATAAGGCCCGCCTTTCGGCTCGTCGAGCACAACGGAAAGATCGGCCTCCTTGCGCGACAGCGACATGATCTGCTGGATTGTCACCAGCTCGAGCGAAAGATGCGGATGCTGGGCGGCAAAGCGCGGCAGCACGGTGGCGAAGAAGAAATTGGCAAAGCCCTCGGGCGCGCTGAGGCGCACTAGGCCGCGCTGCGCCATCGAGCCATCGGCAAGGTCGGCGCGCAGCCGCTCGGTCTCCTGCTCCATCCGCTCGGCCGTCTCGATGAAACGCGTGCCCATGGCAGTCAGCACGTAACCGCGCGGATTGCGCTCGAACAGCTTGACCTTGAGGGTAAATTCCAGCCGGTCGATACGTCGCGAAACGGTGGCATGGCTGGAGCGCAACTGCCGGGCCGCCGTCGAGAGCTGTCCGGTACGGGCGACCGCTAGAAAAAACTGAAGATCATCCCAAGTAAACTGCGGTGGATTGGTCATCGCCGTTCCTATCTGTTCAAAAACGAACAGATACTGTTTGGAATTAGTTGTAAACCACCCGTTGCTTCAATGCGGAATTTCCGTGATCGTAGGCCAAGGATCGGCCGCTCTGAGGAGTGCGGCTGGCCAAATCTGAACAGACCCGCAATCTGGCTCATCTCTGGGAGGAGAGAATATGCGTAAGAATCTCGTTGCATCAGTTGCATTTCTGCTTGCGAGCAGCACAGCGGTGCTCGCGCAGAGCGCGACCGATGGCAAGGTCAAGATCGGCATCCTGAACGACCAGTCGGGCGTCTATGCCGACTTCGGCGGCAAGTCTTCCGTCGAGGCCGCCAAGATGGCGGTCGAGGATTTCGGCGGCAAGGTGCTCGGCGTTCCGGTCGAGATCGTCGATGCCGACCACCAGAACAAGCCGGATATCGCCTCCAACATCGCCCGCCAATGGTATGACACCGAGCAGGTGGATGCGATCATGGAACTGACGACCTCCTCGGTGGCGCTTGCGGTGCAGGCGATCGCCAAGGAGAAGAAGAAGATCGACATCGTGACCGGCGCTGCGACGACCGATCTCACCGGCAAGGCCTGTTCGCCCTACGGCTTCCACTGGGCTTATGACACGCATGCGTTGGCCGTCGGCACCGGCGGCGCGCTCGTCAAGCAGGGCGGCGACAGCTGGTTTTTCCTGACCGCCGACTACGCCTTCGGTTACTCGCTGGAGCAGCAGACAACCGACTTTGTGAAGGCGAGCGGCGGCACGGTCGTCGGCGCCGTTCGCCATCCGCTGTCGAGCCAGGACTTCTCCTCCTTCCTGCTGCAGGCGCAATCATCGGGCGCCAAGGTGATCGGTCTTGCCAATGCCGGCCTGGACACTTCGAACGCCATCAAGCAGGCGGCCGAGTTCGGCATCACCCAGGGTGGCCAGCATCTGGCGGCGCTGCTCTTCACACTCGCCGAAGTCCATGGTCTCGGCCTTGAGGCGGCGCAGGGGCTGACGCTGACAGAGGGCTTTTACTGGAACCGCGACGACGAAAGCCGCGCCTTCGCCAAGAAGTTCTTCGACCGCACCGGCAAGATGCCGAACATGGTCCATACCGGCACCTATTCGGCGGTGACGCAGTATCTGAAGGCGGTGCAGAAAGCCGGCACCGACGAGACGGAAGCCGTCGCCAAAGAGCTGCATCAAATGCCTGTTGACGACGTCTTCGGCCGCGGCGGCACGGTCGGCGCCAACGGCCGCATGATTCACGACATGTATCTCCTGCAGGTCAAGAAGCCCGCCGACAGCAAGGAGCCGTGGGACTACTTCAACGTTCTCGCGACCATTCCCGGCAAGGAAGCCTATATTGATCCCGCTAAGAGCGGCTGCGATCTGGTGAAGTGAGCACGATGGCGGTTTCCGCGATTGAAACTCAGGCAAAGCCGCGGGTGGTATTGTCCGCCCGCGGCCTGCGCCGCGATTTCGGCGGCTTCACGGCCGTCAAGAATGTCGATCTCGACGTGCGCGACGCAAGCGTGCATGCGCTGATCGGCCCGAACGGCGCCGGCAAGACCACGGTCTTCAACTTGCTGACGAAGTTCCTGCAGCCGACGGCTGGCACGATCACCCTGTTGGACACCGATATCACCGACACGCCGCCCGACAGGGTGGCACGCATGGGGCTGGTGCGCTCCTTCCAGATCTCGGCGGTCTTCCCGCATCTCTCGGTCCTCGACAATGTGCGCGTGGCGCTGCAGCGGCCGAACCATCTGTCGACGCAATTCTGGCGGCCACTGTCGGCACTCGACCGGCTGAACGAGCGTGCCGAACAGCTGCTTGCGAGCGTCGGCCTTTCCAAGGAGCGCGACCATTTCGCCGCCGATCTTTCCTATGGTCGCAAGCGCGTGCTGGAGATCGCCACGACGCTGGCGCTGGAGCCGAAAGTGCTGCTACTCGACGAACCGATGGCCGGCATGGGGCATGAGGATGTCGGCGTCGTCTCGGCGATCATCCGCGATGTTGCCCGCGATCGGGCGGTGCTGATGGTCGAGCACAATCTTTCCGTCGTCGCCAATATCTGCCAGCAAGTCACCGTGCTGCAGCGCGGCGAGATCCTTGCCGAGGGCGATTATGCCACGGTCAGTCAGGATGAGCGCGTGCGCGAGGCCTACATGGGCACGGAGGAGCACTGATGGCCGCTCTCCTCGAAGTTCAGGGCCTCAACGCCTGGTACGGCGAAAGCCATATATTGCACGGCGTCGACATGCATGTCGGCGAGGGCGAGACGATCACCATTCTCGGTCGCAACGGCGTCGGCAAGACGACGACGCTGCGCACCATCACCGGCATCGTGCGAACCCGCAAGGGAAGGATCAGCTTTGCCGGCAGCGACATGATGCATGTGCCGCTGCACAAGACGGCGCATCGCGGCATGGGCTTCGTGCCGGAGGAGCGCGGTATCTTTTCGACGCTCACCGTTTCGGAAAATCTGCTGCTGCCGCCGGTCGTTGCCAGCGGTGGCATGACGCTCGAGGAGATCTACGAGCTCTTCCCCAATCTCTACGAGCGCCGCGGCAGCCCGGGCACCAAACTATCAGGCGGCGAGCAGCAGATGCTGGCGATCGCGCGTATCCTGCGCACCGGCGTGCGGCTGCTGATCCTCGACGAACCGACGGAAGGGCTTGCTCCCGTCATCGTCCAGCGCATCGGCGAGGTGCTGAAGAAACTCAAGGAGCGCGGCATGACGATCCTGCTCGTCGAGCAGAACTTCCGCTTCGCCAGCCGTATTGCCGATCGCTTCTATCTGATGGATCATGGGCAGATGGTGTCGGAATTCCCGGTCGGCGAACTGCCGCAGCGCATGGATACGCTGCACAAGGTTCTGGGAGTGTGACCAGATGACGATGATCTTCGGCATTCCCCTGCAGGCGCTGCTCGGCCAGCTTCTGATCGGCCTGATCAACGGCTCGTTTTATGCGCTGCTCAGCCTCGGTCTCGCGATCATTTTCGGCCTTCTAAGGGTGATCAACTTCGCCCATGGCGCCCAATATATGCTCGGCGCCTTCGTCGCCTATCTGTTGTTGACTTATGCCGGCATCGGCTACTGGCCGTCGCTGATCCTGGCGCCCGTCATCGTCGGACTTGCCGGCGCGATCATCGAGCGGCTGTTCCTGCGCCGGCTCTACGATCTCGATCCGCTCTACGGCCTGCTTTTCACTTTCGGGCTGGCGCTCGCCGTCGAGGGCACCTTCCGCTATCTCTATGGCTCGTCCGGCCAACCCTATGCGACGCCCCCAGCCCTTGCCGGCGGCGCCAATCTCGGCTTCATGTTCCTGCCGATCTATCGCGGCTGGGTGGTCGTCGTCTCGCTCGTCGCCTGTCTCGGCACATGGCTTCTGATCGAGAAGACCAAACTCGGGGCCTATCTTCGCGCCGCCACCGAAAATTCCGTCCTGGTGCAGGTCTTCGGCGTCAACGTGCCGGTGCTGCTCACGCTCACTTATGCGCTTGGCGCCGGACTTGCAGCCTTTGCGGGCGTGCTGGCCGCACCGATCTACCAGGTCTCGCCGCTGATGGGCTCGAACATGATCATCGTCGTTTTCGCCGTGGTCGTCGTCGGCGGCATGGGATCGATCATGGGCGCGATCATCACCGGTTACGTGCTCGGCATTGCAGAGGGACTGACCAAGGTCTTTTATCCCGAGGCATCCAACATCGTGATCTTCGTCATCATGGCGATCGTGCTTCTCATCAGGCCCGCGGGCCTCTTCGGCCGGGATGCTTGACATGGCTGACATCACCGAAACCATCCGAACGGAAAAAAGCCGAACCGCTCTTTCGGTGCAGGCTGGCTTCCTCCTCGTGGGGCTGCTGCTTCTGCTGCTCGCCCCGTTTTTCTTCTATCCGATCTTCCTGATGAAGCTGCTATGCTTCGCGCTGTTCGCCTGCGCCTTCAACCTGCTGCTCGGCTATACCGGCCTGCTTTCCTTCGGACATGCCACCTTCTTCGGCGGGGCGGCCTATTTTACCGCCTATACGGTAAAGTCATGGGGGCTGCCGCCGGAGCTCGGCATCCTGATCGGTGTCGTTGGGGCTGCCTTGCTCGGCCTCGTCATGGGCTTCTTCGCCATCCGCCGGCAGGGCATCTATTTCGCGATGATCACGCTGGCGCTGTCGCAGATGTTCTTCTTCTTCTGCCTGCAGGCGAAGTTCACCGAGGGCGAAGACGGCATCCAGTCGGTGCCGCGCGGCCATCTCTTCGGCGTCATCGATCTCAACAGCTCGACCAACATGTATTATTTCGTGCTCGCCGTGTTCATTATCGGCGTGCTGATTATCTGGCGTTTCATCAATTCGCCCTTCGGCATGATCCTGAAATCAATCCGCGAAAACGAGCAAAGGGCGATCTCGCTTGGTTATTCCGTGGCGCGCTACAAGCTCGGCGCCTTCGTCATGTCGGCGGCGCTTGCCGGACTGGCGGGCGCGGTGAAATCTATCGTCTTCCAGTTCGCGACGCTCACCGACGTCGCTTGGCAGATGTCGGGCGAGGTGATCCTGATGACACTGCTCGGCGGTATCGGCACGTTGATCGGCCCGCTTTTCGGTGCTGGGTTGGTGGTGGCGCTGGAAAACTACCTCGCCACATCGGAATTCCCGGTCACGATCATCACCGGCGTCGTCTTCATGGTCTGTGTGCTGATCTTCCGCCGCGGCATTATCGGCGAATTCTACGCTTCGCGACTGGGGCGGAAGCTGGGCTTCGTCTATCGCCGCTAGCTCCTCTTCCGCAGCGGACGGCGGAAGCGGCAGGCATTGGAATTTCGTGCAGGGCGGACATGGATCGTTACGACTACATCATCATCGGGGCAGGCAGCGCAGGTTGCGTGCTCGCCAATCGTCTATCCGCCGACGGCAGGAGCCGCGTGCTGCTATTGGAAGCCGGCGGCAGCGACAATTACCATTGGATCCATATTCCCGTCGGTTATCTCTATTGCATCAACAATCCGCGCACCGACTGGTGCTTCACCACCGCGCCGGAAGCCGGGCTGAACGGCCGGGCGCTGAGCTATCCCCGCGGAAAAGTGCTCGGCGGCTGCTCTTCGATCAATGGCATGATCTATATGCGCGGGCAGGCGCGCGACTACGATCTCTGGCGGCAGATGGGCTGCACCGGCTGGGGATGGGACGATGTTCTGCCCTTCTTCCGCAAGTCAGAGGATTTTTACCGCGGCGAAGACGAGATGCATGGGGCCGGCGGCGAATGGCGCATCGAGAAGGCCCGTGTGCGCTGGGCCGTGCTCGACGCTTTTCAGCAGGCGGCGAGGGAAGCCGGCATTCCGGAGACAGAGGATTTCAACCGCGGCAACAACGAAGGCTCCGGCTATTTCGACGTCAATCAGCGCTCCGGCATTCGCTGGAACACGTCGAAAGCCTTTCTGCGCCCGGCAATGCGGCGCTCCAACCTGACGGTCCTGACCAAGGCGCAGGTGCGGCGGCTGCTGGTCGAGGAGGGGGCGGTCTCCGGTGTAGAATTTCAGCATCAAGGCGTGGCCAAGCGTGCCTACGCGGCGAAAGAGACAGTGCTTTCGGCCGGCTCGATCGGTTCGCCGCATATTCTCGAGCTATCGGGCATTGGCAGGGGCGAAGTTCTGCGGCAGGCGGGTGTCGATGTGGTCACCGAGGTAAAGGCGGTCGGCGAGAACCTGCAGGATCATTTGCAACTGCGCTTGGCTTATAAGGTGACCGGGGTTCCGACGCTGAATGAGAAGGCGACGAAGCTGATCGGCAAGGCGGCGATCGGGCTCGAATATCTCGTCCGCCGCTCCGGCCCGATGGCGATGGCGCCGAGCCAGCTCGGCATCTTCACCCGGTCAGGCCCGGACCGGGAAGCGCCGGATCTGCAATATCATGTGCAGCCGGTGTCGCTGGAGAAGTTCGGCGATCCGGTCCATCCTTTCCCGGCGATCACCGCCAGCGTCTGCAATCTGAGGCCCGAAAGCCGCGGTTCGGTGCACCTGTCGAGCCCGGATTTCGCCGCCCAGCCGACCATCAGCCCGAAGTACCTCTCGACGCAGCGCGACCGTGACATAGCTGTCCGTTCAATACGGTTGACGCGCAGGATCGTGGCGCAGCCGTCCTTCGCCCGTTTTAGGCCGGAAGAATTCAAGCCCGGGCCGAACTACCGGACGGAGGCCGATCTGGAGCGGGCGGCGGGCGACATCGGCACGACGATCTTTCATCCGGTTGGTACCTGCCGTATGGGCGCCGACCGGGACAGCGTCGTCGATCCCAGGCTGAAACTAAGGGCGCTCGGCAAGCTCAGGATCGCAGACGCCTCGGTGATGCCGTCGATCACCTCGGGCAACACCAATTCGCCGACCATCATGATCGCCGAAAAGGCGGCGGCGATGATCCTCGAAGACAATCGATAGGAGAAGACCATGGCAAGGATCGCATTCATCGGCCTCGGCAACATGGGCGGGCCGATGGCGGCCAATCTCGTCAAGTCAGGCCACGAGGTTCTCGGCTTCGATCTCGCCGCTCCCGTGCTGAAGGCGGCCGAACAGAGTGGCGTCAAGCCGGCAAGCCATGTGAGCCAGGCGGTCAAGGACGCGGAGATCGTCATATCAATGCTGCCGCAGGGCAGACACGTGCTGACGGCCTGGACCGATATCCTGCAGACCGCGGCGCAAAATACGCTGGTTATCGATTGCTCGACAATCGATGTCGACAGCAGCCGCAAGGCGCATGAGATGGCCAAGGCCGCCAGTTGCCTGTCGCTCGATGCTCCCGTCTCCGGCGGCACCGGTGGGGCGGCTGCGGGCACGCTGACCTTCATGGCCGGCGGTTCGGACGAGGCCTTCGCCCGGGCGAAACCGATTCTCGAGGCCATGGGCAAGAAGATCGTCCATTGCGGCGAGGCGGGTGCCGGCCAGGCGGCGAAGATCTGCAACAATATGATCCTCGGCATTTCGATGGTCGGCGTCTGCGAGGCCTTCGTGCTGGCCGAAAAACTCGGTCTTTCGCACCAGGCCCTGTTCGACGTCGCCTCGACCTCGTCTGGCCAATGCTGGTCGATCAACACCTATTGCCCGGTGCCCGGACCGGTGCCGACGTCGCCGGCGAACAATGGTTACAAGCCGGGTTTTGCCGCTGCGCTGATGCTGAAGGACCTCAAGCTTTCGCAGGAGGCGGCGCTGGCAACCGGCGCCTCGACGCCGCTCGGTGCGGAGGCCGCCCAGCTTTTTGCGCTGTTCGAAAAGCAAGGCAATGGCGGCAGAGATTTCTCCGCGATCATCGAGATGTTCCGCGAGAAAGTGTAGGCGGCGACTATAGGAGATAGCTGACCGGCTCGTTTCGAACCGGATGCGCGAAGACGCCCATGCCGACGCCGAAAATCGAGTGCAGCGTGTCGGTCTGCATGATCTCGGCGGGCGTGCCTTCGGCAGTGATCCGGCCGCGGTTGAGCGCGACGATCGCGTCGCAGTAGCGCGCGGCAAGATTGATATCGTGCAGCACGATGACGACGGTCAGCCCGCGTTCGTGGCTGAGTTGCTGTACCAGGGAGAGGACGCTGGCCTGATGGGCGAGGTCGAGCGCCGATGTCGGTTCATCGAGCAGCAGGCAGCGGGCATTCTGGGCGAGCATCATGGCAATCCAGGCGCGCTGGCGCTCGCCGCCGGACATGTCGGAAACGAGACGATCGGTGAAGTCCTGAAGCTCGGTGCGGGCGATGGCCTCCTCGACCTTGCTGCGGTCTGTCGCGGTGAAGCGACCGAGTGTGCCGTGCCAGGGAAAACGCCCGAGCGCCACGAGTTCGCGCACGGTCATCCCGTCAGTCGCCGGGGTAAATTGCGGCATATAGGCGACGTGCCGGGCAAATTCCCGGGCGCCCCAGTCCGCCGCCACCTTGCCGCCGAAGGAGATCGCGCCGGATTGCGGCGCGATCTGCCGGGCAATGATCTTCAAAAGCGTACTCTTGCCGGAGCCGTTCGGTCCCACCAAGCCGTAGATACGGCCCTGATCGAGGGTCAGGTCGATGCCATGCAGGATCGGCTTCGGCCCAATGGCATAGGTGATTTGAGACAGGGCAAGGAAAGACGAAGGCATGGTCTGCTCCGGGTTCGGCGCTGCAGGTTGGGGAGTGCCTCTGACATGCATCGGCCTCCCATCCACACCCGGTTCCTGCAAAACTAAACCTGGATTGTCAACTTACCTTTTCTCTGGAGAAGGTGAGACAGCGGGGAATTGCCGCGGCCGCGGGTATAACCAACGTTCATCATGTCTTCGATACCGAAAAACTTAGCCTGGAATCGCCGAAAAGGATGTCGATCTCGCCGGGTTCGGCCAGTTCGATCGCGCCGCTCAACGTGCCCGTTGTGATCAGCGCGCCTGCCTTAAGCGATGTTTGCGGACGCCAGCCGTCATTAGCGTAGTCGACCAGCCAAGTGAGAACGTCGCCCTTCGGATGCTGGGCAGGGCCGTCATAGATGGTGCGTCCGGCATGCGTGACCTTGAGCGGGGTGCCGCCGGCGATATCAACAAGGCTGTTGTCGAGCCTCGGGCCGAGCACATAGCCGCTGTTGCCGAGGCGGTCGGCGGCAAACAGCAGGAAGGAAACGCTGCCGCTTTCCCTGACCGCGCTGATCAGCAGTTCGGCGCCGAGATGGACAGTGGAAATCGCCTCGACCACGTCGGCGCGGCTGTACGGCTTGCCCGCGCGGATCGGCAGGTCCTTGCCGAGGCGCACGGCGATCTCGGTTTCGAATTTCAGCCCTGGATACCAGGGGATTTCAGCACCTGAGACGGCTTCGGCATAGGGATGCAGCGGAGCGCTGACGGCGTGGCCTTGCGGCGAAACCGTCACCTTCCATGCATTGCTGGAAATGCCGTCGGCCGCGGCGAGAAAGTGCTGCGCTTCCGTCGCCTGATGGAGATTGGCCGGCGACAGGAAGGCGCTGGTCGCCTCC
Source organism: Rhizobium sp. Nf11,1 (assembly GCF_050587665.1). Taxonomy (NCBI): domain Bacteria; kingdom Pseudomonadati; phylum Pseudomonadota; class Alphaproteobacteria; order Hyphomicrobiales; family Rhizobiaceae; genus Rhizobium; species Rhizobium sp. Nf11,1. The sequence continues at coordinate 31,439 of NZ_JBOBHU010000009.1, forward strand.
TGTCTGCCGGCCCGCCGCAGACTGTAAAGCCTGGCTGCGAGGGCGCGCGGATCGAATGCTTCTGTCATGCTGTCTCCCCGACCTGAGTTTCGAGGCGCCACACTAACCGCAAGCCGGTGAGGAACAAGGGGCGTTGCAGGAAAAGCTCCTATTCGATTTCCGCGAACCAGCGATCCCGATAGACCTTCAACCCGGCAATTTCGGACGGCGGAACATGTGTCTCGGCACCGGAGACTGGCCGGATGCCAGTCAGAAGTGCAGCCCCCTGGCTGGTGCCGGTGGAGCCTGGATGGGCGACGACAACACGGCCGGCGAGGGCGGCGAGCAGCTTAAGATAGGGTTCGTTCAGGGCAAAAGGCCCTTCGACGACAACAGGGCCCTTGGCGCCGATCAGCCCGAGGCAGGCATCGGTCATCAGCGCCAGATAAAGACAGGCAGCGGCATGACGCGCCTCGCGGCCTGCTCCCTCCGCGCCGATCCAGCGGCTTGCCTTTCCGGGAAAGGGTCCGGAGCCGGGGGCGACGTTGGGCAACAGCATCATGCCCTTGCCGATCACCGCACCGATCGCAGCCCAGGCGGCCTCGTCATCCACCGGACCGATCTCGGCCGAAAGAATTTCGAATTCCCGCCCGCCCATGAAACGCGAGGAGGGAACGGCGCGGCCATAGGCGTCGACGTTGGCAAGCGCATCGCGGCTCGGATCAAGGTGGTCGAGATCGCCGCCGACGCCGAAATTGATCACCCACGTGCCAGTGGAGACGACGGCGAAGGGCGCTTCGCGATGAACCAGATGCGGCAGCAGCGAGGCGTTGGAATCGTGGATGCCGCAATAGACCGGCACCGGCGCTGAAAGCCCGAGCGCGGCGGCAATCTCGGGCAGGACCGGGCCGAGCGCATCGAAGGCGGAACGGATCGGCGCCATCAGATCGCGGATGCCGAGCCGGTCGACGAGCGAGGAATAGCTTGATGTTTTCGGGTTCCAGAGGTCGGTGTGGCAGCCGAGCGACGTCAGTTCATTGGCGGCGACTCCGGTCAGTCGCGCCGTCCAGTATTGCGCATAGGTGAGGATGGTTGCGACCTCGGCGAAGTCTTCCGGAAAGGCGCTCTTCTGGTAGTGCAGCTGCGCGCCGACATTGAGGCCCATCGCGAGGCGCGGCGAGAAGGTTTCGCCGAAGGAGGGGCGCAAGGCCGTATAGGCATCGCGGATCGCCTCCGGATATTCATGTTCGTAGTCGATCACCGGCATGGCGAGCGCACCGTCCCGGTCGAGCAGCGCGGCTGCGGCGCCATGGGTGGTGATCGAGATGGCATCGAAGCCGGGTTCCCGCGCAAGGCTCTTCAGCGCGTCGAGGGCGAAGGACCAGAGCGCCTCGATATCGTAATGCGGGTAGGGACCGTTCTTGATCGCAATGTTCGGCCGCTTCAGGACGGCAATTTCGGCACCGGTCGCGCTGTCGAGCACGACGACCTTGGCGTTGGTCTTGCCGATGTCGAGGACGGCGATGCGGCGGTAGGAGCTGGCGGTCATGGCATATGGAAGAGGGTGACGAGGTCGCTTTGAACGGGCGAATTATCCGGATTGGTCGCCATGATGTCGGCCATATGAGCCCACCATTTCTTCATGACCGGATGGTCCGGCAAGCTCGCCATCGTGTGATCGGTTGGCCGCGTCAGAACACCGAACAGCGTATTGGTCTCGCGGTCGAGATGGATGGAATAGTCGCTGGCGCCCGACTGGTGCAGGAGATCGACCAGTTCCGGCCAGATCTCGTCATGCCGCTTGCGGTATTCGGCTTCCATGCCGGGATTAAGCTGCATCTTGAAGGCGTGTTTTTCCAGGGTCATCGGGAGCTCATGAGCTTGATGCGGCGGGCGAGGATCGGGATGGCGATGGTGATGATCAGAAGCAGGCCGATGAAGATCGACATGACGATGCCGGGCACGTTCAAGAGGCCGAGGCCGAAGGTGACGAGGCCCATGACGAAGGCGGCGATGACGACGCCGCCGATCGTGCCGGAGCCGCCGAGGATCGAGATGCCGCCGAGCACGACCATGGTGACGACTTCGAGCTCCCACCCTTGCGCAATCGACGGCCGGGTCGAACCGAGGCGCGAGGTCAGGCAGACGGCGGCAACACCGCTCATGACGCCGGTCAGCAGGAAGAGAATGAATTTGACGCGCTCGACCGGAATGCCGGAGAAGCGGGCGGCGAAATCATTGTTGCCGATCGCATAGACCTGCCGGCCGAAATTCGTCGCATGCAGCAGGATGGCGAAGAGGACCGCCAGCACGATGAACAGCACGAATTCGAAGGAGAACACCCAGAACACGTAGCCCTGCCCGAAATAGGCGAAATCGGCGGGGTACTTGCCGTAGGCCTGGTCGCCGAGCACGATATAGGAAATGCCGCGGAACAGGCTCATCGTGCCGATGGTGACGACGATCGACGGCAGTTTCAGCACCGAGACCAACACGCCGTTGAAGATGCCGCAGGCGAGGCCGGTGCCGATGCCGATCGCGACCAGGCCCGGCGTGCCGACGCCGAGCTGGGCTGCCGCGCCCATCGCCGTTGAGGCGAGCGCGATGATCGCGGCGACGGAGAGGTCGATTTCGCCAGAGATGACGAGCAGCGCCATGGCGAAGGCGATCATTGCCTTTTCGGTGAAGTTGAAAGTCGCGTCCGAGAGGTTCCAGGCATCGAGGAAGTAGGGCGAGGCCACGGAATTGAAGAAGAAGATCAGGACGGCGACACCGAAGAGCAGCACTTCCCAGCTTGCGACGATGCGGCGGAAGGGCGTGCCGAGGCGGTCGGGGATGACGCGCTTTTCGTGGGTGGATACGGTGCTCATGCTGCGGCCTCCGTTCTGATTTCGGCTGCGGCGCGGTCGCGCAGGATGATGCGGCCCCGGTTGCGCTCACGCCGGGCATTGAAGGCGACGGCGAGAATGATGACGGTTCCGGAGATCGCCATCTGCGTGAAAGGGGAAATGCCGATGACCGGCAGGGCGTTCTTGATGACGCCGAGGAAGAGCGCGCCGAGCACCGTGCCCGCGACCGAGCCGACGCCGCCGGCAATCGAGATGCCGCCGATGACGCAGGCGGCAACGCTGTCGAGCTCGAAGCCGTTGGCGATATCGACATAGGCGACGGCATAACGCGACACCCAGAGATAGCTGGAAAGGCCGGCGAGCGCGCCCGAGAGCACGAAAGCGAGGAATTTCGTCCGGCCGGTATCGATGCCGGCATAGACGGCCGCCGTCGGATTGCCGCCGGTCGCATAGGCCGAGCGGCCGAACGGGCTGTAGCGCAGCAGCATGTACATCAGCGCGACGATGATGATCGCAACCCAGCTCAGCACCGGCAGGCCGAGGATAGGCGTGCGGGGGACGGCGAGGAAGGTGGGTGTCATCTGATGGGCGTTCACCCAGGCGCCGCCCGACAGCACGAAGGCCATGCCGCGATAGATTGTGAGGGTGCCGAGGGTGACGACGATCGGCGGGATTTCGAGGCGCCAGACGAGGAAGCCGTTGATGGAGCCGAGGACTGCACCGATCACGACCGCGGCAAGGATCAGCACGATCAATGGCAGGCCGGGAAATGCGGCATTCATCATCGCGATTGCCATGCCGGTGAAGGCAAGGTTGGCGGCAACCGAGAGATCGATCGATTTCGTCAGGATGACCGTCATCTGGGCAAGCGCCAGGATGATCAGGATCGCGGTGTCGTTGAATATCCCGGCGAGATTGTCCGGTGTGGCGAAATCGGCGGCCCGCGTCGAGAAGATGGCAATCATTACCACGATGATGGCAAAGAGCAGCGTTTCGCGTTTTCTGATCAGTCTCATCATGCTCATCACCTCATGCATTTCCGGTCGCCGCGCGCACCAGCGCTTCCGGCGAAAGCTGATCGCGCTCGAAGAGCCCGGCGGACAGACCTTCCTTCATGACAAGCACCCGGTCCGACATGCCGATGATCTCGGGCAGTTCGGAAGAGATCATGATGATCGAGAGGCCCTCTGCGGCAAGCTCGCTGATGAAGCCGTGGACGGCCGCCTTCGAACCGATGTCGATGCCCTTTGTGGGTTCATCGAGGATGATGACCTTGGGCATGGTGGCGAGCCACTTGCCGATGACGACTTTCTGCTGGTTGCCGCCCGACAGCGTGCCGACCGGCACGGAGAGGGCGGCGGCGCGCAGATCCAGCCGCTCGGCATATTTGCGGGCGAGCCCGAATTCTTCCGCCGCCTGCAGGAACCCCTTCCGCGAGGTGCGCGCCAAGGACGGCAGCGTCATGTTCTGGTAGATCGGCATCGGCAGCGCCAGGCCGTGGCGGCCGCGCTCTTCCGGCACGTAGACGATGCCGGCTCTGATCGCATCATGCGGCGAATTGATCGAAATTTCCCGGCCCTCGAGCGTCAGCCGCCCCGAGAGCGGCTTGGTGATGCCGAAGAGCGATTGCGCCAGTTCCGAGCGGCCGGCGCCGATCAGGCCGTAAATGCCGAGGATCTCGCCCTTGCGCAGCGTCAGCGAAATGTCGCGGAACTCGGTGCGGTGGCTGTATTTTTCGACCTCGAGCACCGGGCCGCCGATGGCAACCTCGATCTTCGGAAAAACGTTTTCGACGTCGCGGCCGACCATCATGCGGACGATTTCGTCCTGCGGCGTTTCCTTCAGCCGGCCCTGGCCGACGGCGCGGCCGTCGCGGAAGACAACGAAATCGTCGGCGATTTCGTAAAGCTCGTCGAACTTATGGCTGATGAACAGGATCGCCTTGCCCTGTTCCTTCAGACCCTTGATGATGCGGAAGAGATCGTCGATCTCCTTGCGGGAAAGGGCGGCCGTCGGCTCGTCCATGATGACGATGCGGGCCTCGATCGACAAAGCGCGGGCGATCGCCACCAGGTGGCGCTGCGCGATCGAGAGGTCCTTCAGCCGGATCGTCGGATCGATATTGCTTTCGAGCGCGGTCAGCAGCGTCTTCGAGCGGCTGTTCATCACCTGCCAGTCGATGGTGCGAAAGCGTGTGCGCGGCGCATGGCCGAGGAAGATGTTTTCGGCAACAGTCAACTCGTCGAACAGCACGGTTTCCTGATGGATAGCGGTGACGCCGGCATCGATCGCGGCCTGGGCGCTGGCGAAGGTCACTGTCCGGCCGTCGACCAGAATCTCGCCTTCGTTCGGCCTGTAGATGCCGGTCAGGATCTTCACGAGCGTCGACTTACCGGCGCCGTTTTCACCGATCAGCGCAGTGACCGTGCCGGGATGGAGTGCGATGCTGACATTGTCCAGCGCCTTCACGCCAGGAAAGATCTGGGAGATGCCGCGCATTTCCAGAATGGCGGGGGCATCGCCGGTTTTGCTGTCCGTGACGGATTGTTGAAAGGCGGCGTTCATCGGCTTCTACCAGTGTCGAATGAGAAATCCCGGCGGCTATCACGCCGCCGGGCTTTTATAGAGCTGCTTCGGATCAGAAGACCTTGGAGAACTGGTCGATGTTCGAAGCATTGTAGACGAAGGGATCGGCCATGGCGGCTTCGCCGTTGTCCCCAACCTTGATCTTGCCCATGCGGCCGGCGTTAATTTCGCTGCCCGGCTTGCCGTCGGCCTCACCCTTGACGAGGCGATAGGCGATCTGGGTTGCGGAGTAGCCGAGATCGATGGGGTTCCAGATGGCGAATTCCTTCGTGGCGCCTGACTTGATCGCGCCGGCCATTTCGGATGGCAGGCCGAGACCAGTGACGTAGACCTTGCCAATGAGACCCTTGTCTTCGACGACCTTCGAAGCAGCGAGAACGCCGACCGTCGTCGGAGCGACGATGACCTTAACGTTCGGATTCGACTTCAGCAGGCCTTCGGCTTCACGATAGGACTTGTCCGAGAGGTCGTCGCCATAGACCGTGGTGACGAGGTTGAGGCCCGGGAAATCCTTGAGCTGCTTCTTCATCTGGTCGATCCAGATGTTCTGGTTGGTCGAGGTGGTCGTGGCCGACAGGATGGCAAAGTCGCCCTTGCCGCCTTCCAGATGGTCCTTTGCGAGCGTCAGGCACATCTTGCCGATCAGCTCGTTGGACGAGGGGTTGAGCTGCAGGATGCGGCCTTCGGGTGCAACACCGGAATCCCACGAAATGACCTTGATGCCGCGCTGGGTAGCCTTCTTCAGCGCCGGAACGAGCGCGTCCGGATCGTTGGCCGAGACGGCGATGGCGTCGACGCCCTGAGCGATCAGCGAATTGATGACTTCGATCTGGCCTTCGGCCGTCGTCGACGTCGGGCCGGTGTAGATCACTTCCACGCCGCCGAGTTCCTTGGCGGCTTCCTGGGCGCCCTTGTTGGCGGCGTCGAAGAAACCGTTGCCGAGCGACTTCACGACGAGGCCGATCTTGATGTCCTTGGCACTGGCAGTGCCAGCCATCATGGCGATGGCGAGCGCTGCGCCGAGCGCCAGTGTCTTTGCAAATTTCATGTCACTTTCCTCCCATTAAGATTAGACGTCCACACCTCGGCGGCGCCTCATGCGACCGACGAGGAATCCTCCTTCGCAAGCTGCGCCACCGGGCTGGCGACGACGAGCCGAACGCCGGCATTCTCGACCATGCGAGCCGCCTCGTCGGTAATCCCGTCATCGGTGATGATCGCAGAAACGCGGTCGAGCGCGCAGAGAATGAGGCTCGACCGGCGATTGAACTTGCTTGAATCGACCATGACGACGAGTTCGTCGGCCTGGTGCATCAGCTTCTGCTCGCTCTGGATGATGAGGGCATCCGCCTCCATGATGCCGAGCGGGCCGACGCCCTGCGCGCCGATGAACATGCGCCGCGCATAAAAATTGCGGATCGCGTCATTGTCGAAAGGCGACAGGATGAGGCTCTGTTCGCGATAGATCGCGCCGCCCGGCACCGTCACCGTGTTCTTGGAATGCTTCACCAGATGTTCGGCGATGGCAAAAGAGTTGGTCATCACCTGCATGCGGTGACCGGCCATGTAATGCACCATCTGGAAGGTGGTCGTGCCGCCATTGATGATGATGGCGTCACCCGCCTCGCAGAGATCGACGGCTGCGCGCGCAATTGCGCGTTTTTTATCGATGTTGACTGATTCTGAAACCCTGAAGGGCCGGCCGGCAAGATTGCCGAGCTGCGGCGGATGCACCGCTTCAGCGCCGCCGCGGACGCGGCGGATCTTGCCCTGCACATGAAGGGCCGCAATATCGCGTCGGATCGTCGCTTCAGAAGCTTCCGTCAACTCGGAAATGTCCTGGATCGTGACGACGGACTTTTCCTGAACGGCGCTTAAGATGATGCGATGGCGTTCGCGTTCGTGCATTGGGCTCCTCCTCTTGTCATATTTATTTCGTATCCGTTGGAGGCTGTCAATCACAAACGATCATAAATTTTCATATTGCGCTGCACAATAATCGAATTTGATCGTTTTCGATTGACAACCCTGCTTTTGATGCGCGATACCGTGAGCGAAAGGGCGCTGGGATTGCGGCGCCTTGCAAGCCTATATGGGAGGATGACATGGCGGCAAACGTCCGGCTTCTGGAAAACCGGTGGGATGATGGTTATGCGGCAGGCCTCGATGAGCCCGGCAAGCTGCTCTATCGCTCCAATCTGCTCGGTGCCGACAAGCGCATCACCAATTATGGCGGCGGCAACACCTCGGCCAAGGTGATGGAAACCGATCCGCTGACCGGCGGCAAGGTCAAGGTGCTCTGGGTCAAGGGTTCGGGCGGTGATGTCGGCACGATCAAGCTCGACGGTTTCGCCACGCTCTACCAGGATAAGCTGGAATCGCTGAAAGGCATCTACAAGGGTGTCGAGGATGAAGACCGCATGGTCGGCTTCCTGCCGCATTGCACCTTCAACCTGAATGCCCGCGCCGCCTCGATCGACACGCCGCTGCACGGTTTCGTGCCGTTCACCCATGTCGACCACATGCATCCCGACGCGATCATCGCAATCGCCGCATCGAAGAACTCCAGGGAATTGACCAAGCAGATCTTCGGTGACGAGATCGGCTGGCTGCCCTGGCGCCGTCCTGGCTTCCAGCTCGGCCTCGATCTCGAAGCTTTCGTCAAGGCGAATCCGAACGCCAAGGGCGTCGTGCTCGAAAGCCATGGTCTCTTCACCTGGGCAAACGACGCCAAGACCTGCTACGAACTGACACTCGATATCATCAACAGGGCGATCGAGTGGTTTGCCGGCCAGACCGAAGGCAAGATGATCTTCGGCGGCGCGGCCGTGCAGAGCATGCCGGTTGCCGAACGTCGCGCCGTCGCCGCGCGCCTGATGCCCGAGATTCGCGGCCGCATCGGCAAGCAGGAGCGCAAGCTCGGCCATTTCGACGATCAGGACGCCGTGCTCGAATTCGTCAATTCCAAGGAACTGCGTCCGCTCGGCGCGCTCGGCACCAGCTGCCCCGATCATTTCCTGCGCACCAAGATCCGCCCGCTGATCGTCGATTTCGACCCGGCCAAGCCGGATGTCGATGCGATCGTCGCCGGCCTCGACCAGGCTCTGGAAGATTACCGCGCCGATTACGCCCGCTATTACAACGACTGCAAGCATGACAATTCACCGGCGATGCGCGACGCCAATCCGGTGATTTTCCTGGTGCCGGGTGTCGGCATGTTGTCCTTTGCCCGCGACAAGGCGACGGCCCGCATCGCCAGCGAATTCTACGTCAACGCCATCAACGTTATGCGCGGCGCCTCGACGGTCTCGGAATATCAGGGACTGCCGGAGCAGGAAGCCTTTGACATCGAATATTGGCTACTCGAAGAGGCCAAGCTGCAGCGCATGCCGAAGCCGAAGAGCCTTGCCGGCAAGGTCGCCTTCGTCACCGGCGGCGCCGGCGGCATCGGCCGGGCAACGGCCGCGCGTCTTGTCGGCGAGGGCGCCTGCGTGGTGCTCGCCGATATCGACCAGGCAGCGCTCGAAGCCACCGAGGCCGATTTCGTCAAGAAATACGGCGCCGACGCCGTGCGCAGCGTCCGGCTCGACGTCACCAAGGAAAATGCGGTGATCGCCTCCTTCGCCGAAGCCTCGGTCGAATTCGGCGGCATCGATATCCTCGTTTCGAATGCCGGCATTGCTTCCTCCGCGCCGATCGAAGCCACCGAGCTTTCGACCTGGAACCGCAATATCGATATTCTGGCGACCGGCTATTTCCTCGTTTCGCGCGAAGCCTTCCGCCTGTTCCGCCGCCAGGCGCTCGGCGGCAATATCGTCTTCGTCGCATCGAAGAACGGTCTCGCCGCTTCGCCGAACGCGTCCGCCTATTGCACGGCGAAGGCCGCAGAAATCCATCTTGCCCGCTGCCTGGCGCTGGAAGGCGCCGATGCCGGCATCCGCGTCAACACCGTCAATCCCGATGCCGTCCTGCGTGGCTCGAAGATCTGGAGCGGCGAGTGGCGTGAACAGCGTGCGGCCTCCTCGAAGATCGAGGTCGACGAGCTGGAGGAACATTACCGCAAGCGGTCGATGCTGAAGCTCAACGTCTTCCCGGAAGATATCGCCGAGGCAGTCTACTTCCTGGCGTCAGATCTATCGGCGAAATCGACCGGCAACATCATCAACGTCGACGCCGGCAACGTTCAGAGTTTTACGCGCTGATTTTTGACTGGGGGGCGGATGCGTCTGCCCCTCACCCTAACCCTCTCCCCGTTCAGACGGGGAGAGGGGACTTGCCCAACGAAATGTTGGAGTGAGACGGAGACGGCGCGGCATATCCCCTTCTCCCCGTCTGAACGGGGAGAAGGTGCCGGCAGGCGGATGAGGGGCGGCCGCACGGCAGTTCCAATGTAGAAATTGCAGAACCGGGAGGAAAAAATGGCCGAGTTCAGGATCGCGCAGGATCTGGTCGCGAGCGAAAACGACAAGCGGGCAGCCGCGCTGAAAGCCGATTACGAGGCGCTGGGGGCGACGCTTGATCGCCGCGGCGTCGATATAGAGGCGGTGACACGCAAGGTGGCGGAGTTCTTCGTCGCCGTTCCTTCCTGGGGCGTGGGCACCGGCGGCACGCGTTTCGCCCGCTTTCCCGGCACCGGCGAACCGCGCGGCATCTTCGACAAGCTCGACGATTGCGCCGTCATCAATCAGCTGACGCAGGCAACGCCGAATGTGTCGCTGCATATTCCCTGGGACAAAGCGGATGCACGGGATTTGAAAGCCAAGGGTGATGCGCTCGGCCTCGGCTTCGACGCAATGAATTCGAACACCTTTTCCGACGCGCCGGGGCAGACTTATTCCTACAAATACGGCTCGCTTAGCCACACCGACGCGGCAACACGCGCGCAGGCGGTCGAGCACAATCTCGAATGCATCGAGATCGGCAAAGCGATCGGCTCCAAGGCACTGACCGTCTGGATCGGCGATGGGTCGAACTTCCCCGGCCAGAGCAATTTCACCAAGGCATTCGAGCGTTACCTCGCCTCGATGGCTGACATTTACAAGGCGCTGCCCGACGACTGGAAGCTGTTCTCCGAGCACAAGATGTACGAGCCGGCCTTCTATTCGACGATCGTTCAGGACTGGGGCACCAATTATCTGATCGCCCAGACCCTCGGCCCCAAAGCCCAGTGCCTCGTCGATCTCGGCCACCATGCGCCGAACACCAATATCGAGATGATCGTCGCCCGGCTGATCCAGTTCGGCAAGCTCGGCGGCTTCCACTTCAACGATTCGAAATATGGCGACGATGATCTCGACGCCGGCGTGATCGATCCCTACCGGCTGTTCCTGGTGTTCAACGAACTGGTGGATGCCGAACAGCGCGGCGTCAACGATTTCAACCCAGCCCATATGATCGACCAGTCGCACAATGTCACCGACCCGATCGAAAGCCTGATCAACAGCGCCAACGAAATCCGCCGCGCCTATGCGCAGGCGCTCCTCGTCGACCGCAAGGCGCTCGAGGGCTATCAGCAGGAAAATGATGCGCTGATGGCCTCGGAAACACTGAAGCGCGCCTACCGCGCCGATGTCGAGCCGATCCTCGCCGAGGCCCGCCGCCGCGCCGGCGGCGCGATCGATCCGATTGCCGCCTACCGCGTCAGCGGCTACCGCAAAAAGGTGGCGGCCGAGCGTCCGGCGTCGGTTGCCGGCGGCGGCGGCATCATCTGAGCTGCCGGGCTGAATAAAAGTGTGGTCGCCGGCAACGTGGGGTGAAACGCTGCCGGCAATCGCTCAGGGTTTCCAGGCGCCGGCGACCTGACGGGTTGCGATGTTCAGCCGATTCCAGACATTGATGTTGGCGATGGCGATGACGAGAGCCGCAAGGCTGCGGCCGTCATAATGCCGGGTCGCCTCGTCCCAGATCTCGTCAGGCACCGGGTCGGCGCGGTCGCTGGTGCGGGTCACCGCCTCGGTCAAGGCGAGAGCGGCGCGTTCAGCCTCGCTATAATAGGGAGCGTCGCGCCAGCCGGCGACCGCAAAGAGCCGCTCATCCGTTTCGCCGTGTTTGCGGGCAATGCGCCAATGACCATCGATGCAGACGCTGCAGCCGTTGATCTGGCTGGCGCGCAGATTGACGAGTTCGAGCAGCCTTGGCGAAAGGCCTGTTTCGGTCGGCACCTTGCTGAGCGCATTGAGCGCCTGCATGGCTTCTGGAAGCACGAGGGCGGGATTTCCCATTCTCTCCTGCATGATAGGTCTCCTTGATGGGTTTAGGGTGCGACGATCCGCCGGCGCTGTCACAGCGGCCCGGTTTCATTCGTCATTGATGTGACGGAACGCAGCGAAGGAATGTGACGGATGAACGAGAATAATTGGCTGGCCGATCAATTCGAAGCCAACCGGGCGCATCTGAAGGCGGCCGCCTATCGCATGCTGGGGTCGCGCAGCGAGGCCGAAGACGCGGTTCAGGAGGCCTGGCTGCGGCTCACCCGCGCGGATAGGACTGAAGTCGGCAATCTCGCCGGCTGGCTGACGACGGTGGTGGCGCGCATCTGCCTCGATATGCTGCGTGCCCGCAAGACCCGGCGCGAGGAGCCGCTAGAGACATCGGTCCATGCAGCGATCGCCGATCCGGCAAAGGATCCGGAACGCGACGCCGCCTTCGCCGATTCGGTGGGCGTGGCGCTGCTCGTCGTGTTGCAGACGCTGGCGCCTGCCGAACGAGTTGCCTTCGTGCTGCACGACATGTTCGATCTTCCCTTCGACGAAATTGCGCCGATTATCGGCCGGTCATCCGCCGCCGCCCGTCAGCTCGCGAGCCGTGCCCGCCGCCGGGTGCAGGGCGCGGACGAGACGCCGGATGTCGATCTCGGCCGCAAACGAACGATTGCGGAGGCCTTTCTGACGGCTTCGCGTAACGGCGATCTGCAGGCGCTGATTGCCGTGCTCGCCCCAGATGTCGTGTTTCGCCTGGATGCGACGGCGGCGCGTTTCGGCGCCTTCGGCGAAAGACGCGGCGCATCCGAAGTGGCAGAGTTGTTCAAGGGCCGGGCGCAGGCGGCAGAGATCGCCATCGTCGACGGCGAGCTTGGCTTCGTCGTGCGCATCGCGGGTCAGATCCGCGTCGTGGTGGCGTTTACTATCGCCGACGACAGGATTGCGGCAATCGAAGCCATCGCCGATCCAGACCACCTCAAACGGCTTGAATATTCGATCCTGCGGGATTGAAATCGCTCGAAAAATTTGCCGCTCCTTGACGGCGAGTGCGGCTGAGAACGAGCGCGCTGCCGCCGTTCCCGTGCGGCTGGCTGCGCTTCATTTCTCTTGACAGCAGTCTCTTCGATTTTATTCTATTATAAGGATTAACATGTCATAACTATGGAATTTGCAAATATGATCATGTCGGGCGACCAGGCGAAGAAGCCGCTTCTCCTCACCAATGTCAGACCGACGGCTTTCGGTGCGGGCGCATCCGAGGGGGTGATCGACATTCTCGTCAATGCCGACGGCCGCATCGCCCGGATCGGTCCATCGCTTCCAGCCGCTGAGGATGTGACACGCATCGACGGCAAGGGGGCTTTCATTTCGCCGGGCTGGATCGATCTGCACGTGCACATCTGGCATGGCGGCACCGACATCTCCATCCGCCCGTCCGAATGCGGTCTCGAGCGCGGCGTCACCACCCTGGTCGACGCCGGTTCGGCCGGCGAGGCGAATTTCCATGGCTTCCGCGAGTATATCATCGAGCCCTCACGCGAGCGCATCAAGGCCTTCCTGAACCTCGGCTCGATCGGCCTCGTCGCCTGCAACCGCGTCGCCGAGCTCAGGGATATCAGAGATATCGATCTCGACCGCATTCTCGAAGTCTACGCTGAAAACAGCGAGCACATCGTCGGCATCAAGGTGCGCGCCAGCCACGTCATCACCGGCTCCTGGGGTGTCACTCCCGTCAAGCTCGGCAAGAAGATCGCCAAGATCCTGAAAGTGCCGATGATGGTCCATGTCGGCGAGCCGCCGGCGCTTTATGACGAAGTGCTTGAAATTCTCGGCCCCGGTGACGTCGTCACCCATTGCTTCAACGGGAAGGCCGGTTCGAGCATCATGGAGGACGAGGATCTTTTCAATCTCGCCGAGCGCTGCGCCTCCGAAGGCATCCGCCTCGACATCGGCCATGGCGGCGCCTCCTTCTCCTTCAAGGTCGCCGAAGCGGCGATCGCGCGCGGGCTTCTGCCGTTCTCGATCTCGACCGACCTGCACGGCCATTCGATGAACTTTCCGGTCTGGGACCTGGCGACGACGATGTCGAAGCTGCTGAGCGTCGGCATGCCCTTCGACAAGGTCGTGGAAGCAGTCACCCATGCCCCGGCCTCGGTCATCAAGCTGCCGATGGAGAACCGGCTTGCGGTCGGCGCGCAAGCCGAATTCACCGTTTTCGACCTCGTCGAGTCCGAACTCGAGGCGACGGATTCGAATGGTGATGTCTCGGTGCTCAACAAGCTGTTCGAGCCACGCTATGCGGTGATGGGTGGCGAGGCCGTCGCCGCCAGCCGCTACGTGCCGCGGGCGCGCAGGCTGGTGCGCCACAGCCACGGCTATTCCTACAGATAGAATCCGCCGCGAGGCGGGGGTCCGATCATAAATTCTCCCGAGAGGCCTCAGATGATCGATGGTTCCAGGGATTTACGACAGTCAGTCCCGCCGCCTCAAAGGGGCTTATATCGCGTGTCGCGACAACAAAGCCCTTCGAAGCGGCGATCGCGGCGATATATCCGTCCGGCGTCGGGAAGCCTTTGCCGTTCGTTCTAGCTCTGATGGCAAGGTCGGCATAATGCCGGGCCGCTCCGACGTCGAATGGCAATACCCGATCCCCAAAGAGTGCTAGTAAGCCGCCAAACATCTCGGTCAGGGCCGCTTTGCGTCGACCGTCCGGTAAGGCGCCGATGCCGAACATCAATTCGGCCAAGGTAACACTCGACAAATACAGCGTTTCCGCGGCTTGCTCGTTGAGCCACGCGCGCACAGCCAAACTGGGCGTCGGTTTCATCGTCTCGGAAAGCACATTCGTATCGAGTACGATCATTCAAATCTCAAGGGCTCCGCCGCCGCCCTTTCGCGCAGCTGATCAAGCACCTCGAGATCATCATTGGTCAGCGCCAATTGCCGGCCGAGTTCAGCCAAAGCGTCTCCCATGCGAATGCGCTGCTCGGGCTTTACGGCATTTTGCAGGATTTCGCGAACTTCCGCCTCGGTGCTGCGGCCATGCATCGCCGCCCGGACACGCAGTGCGCGATGCACGTCATCAGGCACGTTTCGAACTGTCAGAACGGCCATATTCAGACCCCCCCCCAAATGCTGTCAGTGACGTCAATATAGAAGCAATGCAGTCAGAGGACAATCCTTCAAGGATCGTGTCCGAGCTCACGTCAGCGGTTGCGCCAACCCATCAGTTTTTCGATCCGCTCCGCAGAATTGCGCACATGCGCGGTATAATGGTTCTCGTCGGAAAAGGCCTTCTGCTCCGGCAGCACGATCGAAATGGTGGCAACGCACTGGCCGTCGCGATCGCAGATCGGCGAGGCGATGCAGGCGACCGCATAATCGGATTCGCCGGCTTGGATCGACAGGCGCGCCTCGAAGGCCTTGCCGGCCGCTTCCGATAGGGTGCGCGGATCGATCTCGGCGCGGCCGGTCGGCGACGAGCGGGCGCAGCGTTTGAAAAGCTCGATGCGTTCCTCTTCGGGCAGGTGGCCGACGAGCAGGCGACCCGACGCCGTCCAGTTGAGCGGCACCCGGGTACCGACGCGCGACGCCACCTGGAAGTGGCTCGGGCCATCCGCCATGGCAAGCACCAGCATGTAATCGCCGTCACGGCCGCAGACCTGCACGGTTTCGCCGGCCTGGCGACAGAGATCGTGCATTTCGTGGGTGGCGATACTCATGAAATCCAGCGACCGGGCATAGGCAAGCCCGTAATGATAAAGTCGGGCGCCGAGCCAGATCGAGCCATCCGCCTGGCGCGTCAGCATATTCTTTTCGACGAGGTCGTCGACGATGACGTAGACGGTCGATAGCGGCGCCTTCACCGCCTTGGCGATGGCATAGACGCCGGCCGGCGATCCTGTTTCATAGAGATGATCGATCACCTGAAGAGCGCGGTCGATGCCGCTGACGCGGGCGCGGCGCGCGCTCTTGCCGCCGGCTTCGCCGACAAGGCTCTCATCTTCGGAGTAAACTGCGGGCGATGTCTTTCCGTCCAATTTCATGCACCTCATGAACACTGCGACCATATTACATTACTATGGTACAGCGGTCGCTGTGGCAAATCGCAACATTTTGTAGGTTGATCGTCGGTGCGAATGTGCGGCGGTGGAACCGGGAGACTGCGTGGTTTCCGCATCCGCCGATACCGCCCACCTCATAACAAGCGGTGACGCGCTCCGATGAGACTGCAGGCTTTTGCCAGCCCCTTGTCCAGCGTGACGAGCGTGGCGTCGCTATCGATTGCGACGGCGAGATGCAACGCATCACCGGCACGAAGACCGATATTGAACTGTTCGATCATTCGCGCCGCTTCGATGAAGTGCGCCCGCGATATCGGCAGGCATTCGAAGGTCGTCGAACATAGTTCCTTGAACAAGGCCAAAGCCTTGCTGCGATCGGCCGGATCGATCTGTCCGTTTCTCGCCTTGAGCCCGATGGCGCTTGAAAATTCGGTTATCGTCCAGCTGCTGACGGCGATCTCCTCGGATCGACGCTCCGCCAGCCATTGCTGCACGTCGTCCGTGCGGGTTTCGACCGTCCATGCGGCGACGAGGACTGAGGTGTCGATGTAAAGCATCAATAACGATCGGTATCGCGCAGATCGCGAATGAAGGTCGCGGAATCGACCGGCTCGGCCGGGGGCTTCATCGAGGCCGTCAATGCTTTCAGCCGTTCGACATCGATCGGTTGTTTCGGCGTCTTCACCGGCACGAGCTGCGCCACCGGCTTGCCATGCCGCAATATCTCGATGGTTTCGCCGGTCTCCACCCTATTGAGCAACTCGCTCAGGTGGGCTTTTGCTTCCGCCAGGTTGACACGTGCCATCATATTGTCTCTGTGACCAATTTTCTGGTCATTTTATTCGGAAAGCGATGTGGCTGCAATGCCGTTGGAACAACCAGCCGCAGCCTGAGTTTGTCCCTCAACTCAGGAGGCTATAATGACGCATTATCCAACACCCCCTTTCCCGTCCCAGAAACAGCCGATGCCGGGTTTCACCGCCCAGATGGACCCGGTTCCCGACCATGGCGAAAAAACCTATCGCGGATCCGAACGGCTGAAGGGCAAGCGGGCGATCATTACCGGCGGCGATAGCGGCATCGGCCGCGCAGTGGCAATCGCCTATGCAAGGGAAGGCGCCGATCTGTTGATTTCCTATCTCGACGAGGATGAGGATGCCGACGAGACGAAGCGGCTCGTCGAGCAGGCCGGGCGCAAGGCAGTGCTCGTCAGCGGCGATATTCAAGATCCCGCCCATTGCCGGCAAATTGTCGAGACGGCGGTCAAGGAGCTCGGCGGTATCGACATCCTCGTCAACAATGCCGCGCACCAGGCAAGTTTCAAGAGCATCGATGAGATCAGCGACGAAGAGTGGGAGCTGACCTTCAAGGTCAACATCCATGCGATGTTCTACCTGACCAAGGCGGCCGTCGCCCATATGAAGCCCGGCAGCGCCATCATCAACACGGCCTCGATCAATTCCGACAATCCGAACCCGACACTGCTGGCCTACGCGACGACAAAGGGCGCAATCCAGAATTTCACTGCGGGACTGGCACAGCTTCTGGCCGAAAAGGGCATCCGCGCCAATGCTGTGGCGCCGGGGCCGATCTGGACGCCGCTCATTCCCTCGACGCTGCCCGAAGACAGCGTCAGCAATTTCGGCAAGCAGGTGCCGATGAAAAGGCCCGGCCAGCCGGCCGAATTGGCCACGGCCTATGTCATGCTGGCCGATCCCTTGTCGAGCTATGTCTCCGGCACGACCATCGCGGTTACAGGCGGCAAACCGATCCTTTAATGCATGTCGCCCGGAATTGGCGGTTCCGGGATGAAGGCATGCACGGATACAAGGAGCTGAAGCGCGTCATCACGATCTGGTAGGATGCGCGCTTCAGTCACGGCTTGCCGTAGCCGCCGCCGGTCGGCGTCGTGACGATCACGGCGTCGCCGGCGGCGAGTATTGCCTGGTCGCAGCCTTCCAGCCTTTCGAGCTTGCCGTCCGCACGACGGATCTCGGTTTTCCCCAGTTGCCCGTCTTCCCCGCCGAAGAGGCCGAAAGGCCGAATCGTTCGGTGCGAGGAGAGAATGCTGCAATCCATCTTTTCCAGAAAGCGGATGGTCCGCTCGGTGCCGCTGCCGGAACTGTATCGTCCTTTGCCGCCGGAGCCGCGGCGGATGTGGAAATCCTCCAGCACGACGGGAAAGCGGAACTCCAGCACCTCGGGGTCGGTCAGCCGTGAGTTGGTCATATGCGTGTGCACGCCGTCCGCGCCGCTGAAGCCGGTGCCGTCGTTGAGCAGCCCGGCCGGGCCGCCGGAGCAGATCGTCTCGTAATATTGGTAGGTGGCGTTGCCGAAGGTCAGGTTGTTCATTGAGCCCTGGGCGGCTGCCAGCGTTCCGAGCGCCCCGAATAGCGCATTCGTCACATGCTGGCTGGTCTCGACATTGCCGGCGACGACGGCAGCCGGATAGGCCGGACGCAGCATCGAACCGTCCGGCACGATGATCCGGATCGGCCGTAGACAGCCGGCATTCATCGGAATCGGCTGCTCGACCATGACGCGGAAGACATAGAGCACGGCGGCGCGCGTCACCGGTTCCGGCGCATTGAAATTGGTCGGTTGCTGCGCACTCGTGCCGGTGAAATCGACCGTCGCCTCGCGCGCCTTCCGGTCGACGGTGATCTTCACCTTGATGACGGCGCCCTGATCGGTGGGATAGGTGAATTCGCTGTCGCTGAGGCGGGCAATCACCCGGCGAACGCTCTCCTCGGCATTGTCCTGGACATGACCCATATAGGCTTCGACGACGTCGAGCCCGAAATGGGCGACCATCTTGCGCAACTCCTGAACGCCCTTTTCGTTGGCGGCGATCTGCGCCTTCACGTCGGCGAGGTTCTGAGCCGGGTTGCGGGCGGGATAAGGATGCTCCCGCAACATTGCGGCGAATTCGGCTTCGCGGAAACGGCCGTTGTCGACTAGTAGGAAGTTGTCGATCAGCACGCCTTCTTCATCGACCTTGGTCGCCCGCGGCGTCATCGAACCCGGCGCCTTGCCGCCAATATCGGCATGATGGCCGCGTGAGGCGACGTAAAACAGGATGGTCTCGCTGTCGTCGTCGAACACCGGCGTGACGACCGTGATGTCGGGCAGATGCGTGCCGCCGTTGTAAGGCGCATTGAGCGCGAAGACATCGCCGGGACGAATGCGGCCTTCGTTGAGGCGGATGATCGTTTCGACCGAGCGATCCATCGATCCCAAATGGACCGGCATATGCGGCGCATTGGCGACGAGTGCGCCGGTGCGATCGAAGACGGCGCAGGAGAAATCGAGCCGCTCCTTGATATTGACCGAGTGAGCGGTGTTCTGCAGCGTCACGCCCATCTGTTCGGCGATCGCCATGAACAGGTTGTTGAAAACTTCGAGCATGACCGGATCGGCGCTGGTGCCGATCGCGGAATTGCGGGAAAGCGCGACCTCACGGGTGAGAACGATATGGTCGTGGCCGGTAAGCCGTGCCTGCCAACCGGCCTCCACGACGATCGTCTGATGCGCTTCGATGATGAGGGCAGGTCCCGCGACCACGGCGCCCGGCTTCAGCGCATCACGCCTGAAAATACCGGCCTGGTGCCAGGTTCCGCCGGAATAGAAGCGGCTCGTGCGCAGCGCTTGCGGCGTGAAGGTCGCCGCCTGGCCGTCCATCTCCTCGATATCGGCGCCGCCCCCGATGCCCTCGACTTCGATGGAGTCGACGACGACAGGCCGGTCGTCGAAGATGAAACCGAACTGCTTCTTATGGGCGGCGGCAAAGGCTTGCGTCATCTCCTCCTGTGGCCCGAAGGCGACCGGCAGCGCCGTGTCGGTGCCTTTATATTGCAGGTGCAGCCGGGTGACGACTTCCATATCGCCGGGCTCGACACCCTGCAGGATAAGTTCCCCGCGCACCTCTTTCTCCAGCTCGGCCCGGATGCCGCCGATTGTCGGCAGGGCCGCTCCGAGTTCCGTCAGCACCGCGCGCTGGCGTGTGGCGCGGATATCGGCGAGCCCCATGCCATAGGCCGAAAGAATGCCGGAGAAGGGGTGGATCAGCACCGTTTTCATGCCGAGGCTGTCGGCGACCAGGCAGGCATGCTGGCCGCCGGCGCCGCCGAAGCAGGTGAGCGCGTAATTGGAAACGTCATAGCCACGCTGGACGGAGATCTTCTTGATGGCGTTGGCCATGTTCTCGACAGCGATGGCGAGGAAGCCGTCGGCGACCTCTTCCGCCGTCCGCCCGCCGCCGATCTTTAGCGCCATCTCGGCAAAGGCCGCGCGCACCGTCTCGGCATCGAGCGGCTGGTCCTGCTCCGGCCCGAAGATTGCGGGGAAGAATTCCGGCAGCAGCTTGCCGGTCATGATGTTGGCGTCGGTGACAGCCAGCGGCCCGCCGCGGCGATAGGATTTCGGGCCGGGCGTGGCACCGGCCGACTCCGGGCCGACGCGGAAGCGTGAACCGTCATAACTCAGGATCGAGCCGCCGCCGGCTGCGACCGTATGGATCTTCATCATCGGCGCGCGCATGCGCACACCGGCGACCTCGGTCTCGAAAGCGCGTTCCAGCTCGCCGTCATAATGCGAAACATCCGTCGAGGTGCCGCCCATGTCGAAGCCGATCATCCTGTCGAAACCGGCGATGCGCGAGACCTCGACCGCGCCAACCACCCCGCCTGCGGGGCCGGAGAGGATCGCATCCTTTCCCTGAAAGAGATGCGCATCGGTCAGTCCGCCCGAGGACTGCATGAACATCAGCTTCGGGCCCTTTCCTTCGACGGCGCCGAGCTCGACGGCAACCTGATCGACATAGCGCCGGAGAACGGGGGACAGATAGGCGTCGACGACGGCGGTGTCGCCGCGGCCGACAAGCTTGATCAGCGGTGAAACGACATGCGACGGCGAGATCTGCGTGAAGCCGATGGCGCGCGCGATGGCGGCGGCCTGTTGTTCGTGCTCGGGATAGCGGTAGGCATGCATGAAAACGATGGCGACGGCGCGCAATCCCTGCGCATAGGCGACTTCAAGCGCGCGCCGCAGATCATTTTCTGAGAGGGGGCGTTCCACCGTGCCGTCCGCCAGTACGCGCTCGTCGGCCTCGATCACATCGGCGTACAGCAGTTCCGGTTTGACGATTTTCTTGGCGAAGATATCGGCGCGCGCCTGATGGCCGATCTCCAGCGCATCGCGGAAGCCCTTTGTCGTCACCAGCAAGGTCGGGTCGCCCTTGCGTTCCAGAAGCGCGTTGGTGGCGACCGTCGTTCCCATCTTCACCGCGCCGATGAGCTCGGAAGGGATCGTCTGGCCGGGATTGAGGCCGAGCAATTCGCGGATTCCATGCACCGCCGGGTCGCGATAGGCTTCCGGATTTTCCGAAAGCAGCTTGTGGGCGACAAGCGAACCGTCGGGGCGGCGGGCGACGATGTCGGTGAAAGTGCCGCCGCGATCGATCCAGAAATCCCACTGTCCGCTCATCGTCCGACCTCCTTTTGAACTGAAAATTTATTGACGATTTATCGATAAAATGTCAACGTCGAGATGGTGATCTTGGAGGGATGGAATGGCAGGTGAGCGCGGGCAGCCGGAAATCGGGCCGATCGTCTCCTCCTCGCATCTCGCCGATGGCGCGCTTCCCGTTCTTTCGGAATTGGAATTCGGTCTCATCCTCGCCGGCAATGCCTTCGACCGCTGGATGGTGCGCTGCATGACGGCGGCGGGCGAGCCCGGCTGCGCGGCGATCGACGTGCTGGTGTTGCATTCGGTGGCGCACCGGCAGCGGCCGAAGCGGCTCGGCGACCTCTGCAGCGTGCTCGGCGTCGAGGATACGCATCTGGTGATTTATGCGCTCAAGAAGCTCGAAAAGCGCGGCCTTGTGAAAAGCGCGCGGGCGGGCAAGGAGAAGGTGATCGCCGCCACGGCCAAGGGCCTTGAAACCTGCCTGAAATACCGGGCGGTGCGGGAAGCGCTACTGGTGGAATCGATAAAGGGACTCGGGCTCGATGCTGGCGCGACATCGGCGGTGGCAGCGACGCTGCGGGCGCTTTCCGGCCATTACGATCAAGCAGCAAGGGCCGCCGCCTCTTTGTGACGACAGCCCTTGTCGGGGGCAGGGAGAGATCCCCCGGTATTCAGGCGGCTTTTTCAGCCGAAGCAGGGAATAGCCGGCAGATTGGCGCGGCTCGTAAGCGCTCCGATCATCTTGCCCACCGGCGTCGGGCGTGGTTCGCTTTTCCCGGCGGCCGTTTCCAGGAGTTGCTTGAAGTCTTCAAGCTTCACGCCGTCGGCGCGCAACACCATGGCGATCAGGGGGTCGCGAAGGGCTTCGGATATTGTCAGGTCGTCTCTGGTCTTTCTCATGGTTTGTCCTCCTTTCATGGGCGGTCGCCCGTGTTCCACATCCGCCGCCAACCCTCTGCGTTGACTTTCGCGGTCTGTGGTGTTACCGGTAAGTAACAATGCTGTTGTTACCGATCGGTCACATTGATGTCAAGGACTTCGTCCGCAAAAAAACCAGAAACTTCGAATGAAATCTCCGCAACCGTTTCAGAAGATCGCATCCCGCCGCGGGAGCGCATCGTCTCGACGGCCGTGGAGCTTTTCCGCGAGCGCGGCATCCGCGGCATCGGCGTCGATGCCATCGCCGACGCCGCGCTGACCAACAAGATGACGCTCTACCGGCATTTCGGCTCGAAGGACGAACTCGTCTGCGAGACGCTGCGGCGCGCCTCCGAGAAGGCCGATGCCATTTGGCGCGATCTGGAGGCCGCTCATCCCGGCGATCCCCGCGCCCAGCTCGACGCCTGGGTGGAGATGCGGGCGCAGTGCCTGAACGGCGAGCCGGCCGGCTGCGATCTCGCCAACGCCGCCATCGAGCTCAAGGGAGAAGGGCATCCCGCCCATGAAATGATCGAGAGGCACAAGGCCGCACAGCGCGATCGCCTGGCCGCGCTCTGTTCGGCGGCCGGTGCGCGCGAACCTCAACTTCTTGCCGATACGCTGACGCTGCTGCTCGAAGGCGCGCGCGTCAGCCGTCAGGCAATGGGCGCCGCCGGCTGTTGCGGCCATTTCGCCAAGGCCTGCCGAGCAGCGATCGCTTCTTTCACCTGATAGACCGGAACCTTACCGCCTCCACACCGTTTTTCCATCACCGGGACGATGTGGAGACCGGGAGATGAACTACGCCTATCTCAAGCGCCTATATGCCAGACGCGCCGAGCTCGAAGCCAAGCTCGAGCTTCACGAGGCACGCTATTGTTTTGGCGAGGAAGAGGTCGATGACGGCACCGACAGCGACCTGCGTCAGCGATTGAGCGAGGTCTCCGAGGAGATCGCCGCGTTGGAAAATCGGGCGGCCAGAGCCTTTCCGGCTTAGATCTCAGCATCCTGCGAGCGCGTTCCTGCGATGCAAGCTCACCGTAGCTGCAGCTGCTGTCGGATCATGGGCAGAGCCATGGTGAGGAGCGCGGCGAAAACCATGATGACGCCATAAGGTATCTTTCGGCTCTTTCGAATTTCCTCGACACGCATGAAAAAGGCGAGATGCGCGACGGGCAGCGGCACCGGCAGCCGCAGGGCCAGCAGCGTCACGATGCCGATGAAAAGGAGCAACACCGCAAACGGCAGCATTCCGTGCCATCCAACAAAAAGGCCGATCGGCAGGAAAAGCTTGGCGTCTCCTGCGCCAAACAGCCGGAATGCCCAGAGCGCCACCCCAAGCATGAACATCAGCAGACCGGCGCCCATGTCCCCGCCGATTCCGCTCGAAGCAAACAGCGCCGCACCGACGTCGTTGGAGCCAAGTATCAAGGCCACCGCACGCAGTGCATAAAGTGTCACGAGCGCCAGCACGACGGCATTGGGGATCTTCCATGTGCAGAAATCGCTCCAGGCGGCGTAGAGAAAAAGACATACTGCAAGAAAATTAATAACATTGACCATTTGCAGCATAGGCTTCAACCTTTTCGGCTACTTTAATCTTACTGTATAGGCTAGGTCCGTGCGGTTACGGCAAAAAAGTCGGCTTTAACGATCATCTCTGTCATTTCCGGTTTTAACTATAAAGTATAAATATAGCCAGTTCCCTTACAAAATATTTGACTAAATTAGAATTAACAGATTATTAATATTTCCAGTCGAAGGGGCGGTCTCGACGACAAAGTGCCGGGGGAAATGACGGCGCACAACTTACCTGGGAGGTAATTCTCGATGAAAGCTTTTGTAAATAGCGTACGCGCTTTCGCGCGGGAAGAAGATGGCGTCGCACTGACAGAATACCTTATTCTGCTTGGTTTGTTGGTCGGCGGAGTTGTTGCATCAGTTGTTCTGATCGGCGGTGAACTCAACACGGCATGGGCATCGTGGGCCACTTGGTTCCAAGCACAAGACCTGGAAGCGCCGGCGGCGTGATGCACCTCAGCTGCTTCCTGAGCAGCGCTTTTGAGCTGAAGAGAGGGGCTTTGTTAACCCCTCTCTTCTAAATTAGCATCAATGAATGGATGCGCTCCGTCCAGTGTAGCGAGTAACCGCGATGCGTTCTTCAACGATTTTAAGCCTCGTTATTGCATTTGTCCTCGCCGCCGCCGCCGTTTTCGGCATGCGAGCGTATCTCTCCGATCAGAAGGCCCGGCTGCTGGCGATGAACGGGACGAAGGCCGAGGAAAGGACACTTGTTGTCGCCGCCACGCCGATGCGCTTCGGCGACCGGATCCGATCCGAAAACCTCAGGGCCATTCCGTGGCCCTCCAATGAAACACCCACAGGCTCATTCGTCAGTATCGACAAGGTCGTCGGCAATGATGCCCAGCCGCGCTATGCCATGGCGGCGATTGACCCTGGCGAGCCGGTGCTCTCCTCGAAAATCACTGGTGCCGGCGAACGCGCCACGCTGTCGGCGGCGCTTGACCAGGGCATGAAGGCGGTTTCCATCCGCGTCAATGACGTGCTCGGCGTTGCCGGCTTCGTCAGGCCTTCCGATCGCGTTGACGTGCTTCTGACGCGGGTCGTGCGCGGACCGGCAGGCAACGATCAGACCTTCGTCGACGTGCTGCTGCAAGGCGTCAAGGTCCTTGCGGTGGACCAGACGGCAGACGAGCGCAAGGACGAGCCATCCGTCGTGAAAACGGTGACGTTTGAGGTCACGACCGACGAGGCGCAGCGCCTGACCCTCGGCTCCAGTGTCGGCACGCTCTCGCTGGCGCTTCGCAATGTTGCCTCTTCCTCAGTCGAGCAGACCCGGCCGATCACTGTCGCCGACCTCGGTGGCGGGGCGATGGCGACAGAACTGGGCAAGGATTTGGAAAAGCAGTTGCCAGAACCGGCAAAACAAGTGCAGATTGTGGAACAAAAGGTTGAGCCGGTGTTGCCGGTTGAGCCGAAGTGGGTGACAGTGGGAGTCTGGAACACGACGAAGCGCGAGGAGCACCGAGTCGGCCTGGTCCAGTGATGTTGATGCGGAATGCCGCAGGTGTGGCGAGCCGGATGAGGGGGCTAAAGCAGGCATGGCGAACGGCAAGAGAAAAATCGCGAGGACGAAAAGCCTTGCGGCACTAGCGGCAGTGTTTTCGGCCTGTGTATGTTTGGGCCCCGGAGTTGCCGGCCGCGCCAACGCACAGGAGAAGTCCATCACTTTAGGCGAATCAGTCCAGCATGTGACCTTGCCTCCGAACGAGACGCTGACGCTCAATACAGGCCAGCCCTTCGGTGATCTTGTCATCGGCAGCGCCGATATGATCGACGTGGTGCCGCTTTCCGACAAGTCGCTGTTCATCCGCGGCAAAAAGCCCGGCGCCACCAATATTTCGGTCTATGGCGACGACAAGTCGCTTCTCGGCGTCATCGACATCCGCGTTGCGAGCGATTTCAGCGAAGTCGCTTCCGCCATTCGCTCTGCCGCGCCCTCGGCTCGGGTCAGGGTCATCAACTCCAACGATCGCATTCGCCTGACAGGCTTCGTCCGTGACGGCATCGAACTGCAGCGGGTGATGGAAATCGCCCAATCCTATTCCGATCAGCCGGTGCTGAATCAGTTGCGGGTCAGTGACAGCCAGCAGGTGATGTTGGAGGTCCGTGTCATCGAAGCCTCGCGCCAGACGGGTCGTGATCTCGGGATTGGATGGTCCGGCTACGGCAATAACAACCGCATCGGCAAGGCAACGACCAGCCAGGGGATCGCCGTGGACGACGGCAGCCTGGCCCGTACCCTCCTTGATCCCAAGGGTGCGGCAACGGGTGCGCTGCCCTTCGGCCAGCTGATCGCCAAGGTGCTGGAAATCTCGGGCGGCCACA
The DNA here is from genome assembly GCF_050587665.1 of Rhizobium sp. Nf11,1. Taxonomy (NCBI): domain Bacteria; kingdom Pseudomonadati; phylum Pseudomonadota; class Alphaproteobacteria; order Hyphomicrobiales; family Rhizobiaceae; genus Rhizobium; species Rhizobium sp. Nf11,1. The sequence continues at coordinate 57,410 of NZ_JBOBHU010000009.1, forward strand.
TCGACGTGGTCATCAACGCACTCGAGCAGAAGGGACTGGTGCGCCGCCTGGCGCAGCCGAACCTCATCGCCATGAGCGGCTCTACCGCTAGCTTTCATGCCGGCGGTGAAGTGCCGATCCTGAAGACGACGAACAACGGCACGACGGTGGCCACAGAGACGGACTATCGCCCATTCGGTGTGCGGCTGACCTTCAAGCCGGTGGTTCTTGATGATGGTCTCATCAACCTGGAGATCGAGCCTGAGGTTTCCGAGATTGATCCGTCGATCAACGTCAACGGCAATCCGGGATTCATCTCGCGCGCTGCCAGCACCACGGTCGCGCTCCGCGACGGCCAGAGCTTTGCCTTGGCGGGCCTGCTGCAGTCGATCAATGCCAAAGACATCCAGCAATTGCCGGGACTCGGGCAGATACCGGTGCTCGGCGCTCTGTTCCGTTCGACGAGTTTCCAGAAGAAGGAATCCGACCTCGTCATCGTCGTCACGCCGCACATCGTGCGCCCGGCCCGCCCGGGTGAGGACCTCTACAGTCCGCTCGATCAGACGCGTTCGTCCAACGACGTCGAGCTCTTCGCGCTCGGGGTTCTGGAAGTCGACAAGGACATGCTCCGACGCTTTCGAAATGGCGTAGGTGTGACCGGGCCTTATGGCCACCGTCTCGACTTGAACCAGGGAGTCCAAGCCGTTGCTACAAAACGCTAAGCGCGTCCTTCTCGTCTTTGCGGCCGCCGGCCTCGCTTCCGGCTGCGCCGACTATATGAACCATCGCGACACGGTCACCTTCGGGCTTGGCAACGCCGTGGAAGCAAACAAGGCCATCCAGATCGAGGACCCATTCCCGCCGGAAGCCCAGCGAACCCGAATCGCAAGCGACGGCAAGGTGATCCGCAGGGTGGTCACTCAATATCAGAACGGCGGGCTAGGCGTTGTTCAGCCGTCGCCGGCTATGGGGGCGAATGGGGCCTCCAACGGGGCGATCGCCAGCCAGTAGCTGGCGGAAGGCATGAACGGCGCAGCGCGCCGCAGGGGAAATGCACGAAACGGGGTCATCCCGGCGATAGCGCCGTGATGGGGGGACGCCAATGCTCAGCAGGGTTGTCAGACGGTTCTGGAATGATCATCGTGGCTATGTCATCGCCTTGACGCTCATCGCCATGCCCATGCTTCTCGGCTTTTCGCTGCTGGTCATCGATGTCGGCCGCAGCAGCAACCTGCATACCGATCTCCAGAACGCGGTCGATGCGATGGCGTTGGCGGGGGCCCGGGAACTCGATGGCCGCGATGATGCCATTTCGAGGGCGCAGACGGCGATCGAGAAAATCGCCAATAGCGCGGCTTTCTCCGGCGGCGGGACCGGCATGTCGCTTGGCTCGTATATCAGCGTGAGCTATGACGCCGGCAATGATGCCGGAAGCACGGTTACCGTGCTTTTTCTGAAGAGCATCCCCGCCAATGACGATACGCCCATCCCGGCTTCGATGGAAACGACAGAGCCCAGCGAAGCTTCCTATGCCTGGGTCATCGCCAAGCCGCAAGCTATGCAGACGATCTTTCCGATTCCGGTCGGCTTCAACCGCGATACGATCAACATTGCCGCCGACGCCGTGGCGGTATACCACGCCAGCGCATGCGACGTGACGCCGATCTTTATCTGCAATCCGTTCGAGCCTGCTGGCAACACCAGTGAAAGCACAGACGCAGCTGCCGCAGCCGCCTTGCACACGAATTTTGCGGCCGGCAATCTCTACGGTCGACAGATCGAGCTTCACAGCACCTCGTCGTCCAGTCCCGGCCCCGGCAATTTCGGCTTCCTGCGGACCCCCTTGGGCAATGGTGCGTCCGTGCTGGCGGAGGCTCTTGCCACTGGCAATCCCGGCGCCTGCTACACACAGGACAATCTTGATACCGAGACCGGCGCAATGGCGGGGCCCATCGAGGACGGGGTGAATACGCGCTTCGGCTTTTACGCCTCCTCGTTCAATAGCGCGAAGGGAGATTATCGTTACCGTCCTGCCCGAAACGTACGCTCCGCTCGGACAACCACCAAGGGAAAGCCGGACTGCGATACCTATGCTCCGGTCATGGTCGGAGACGTTGTCGGCGATGCGACCAAGGCTTTGCCGCTCGGCTACGGAGCGGCCATGAGCTCGCTTGCCGGCGGCAAGATCAGCAGCGGCAACAATTGGAACTACACGACCTATTGGAATGTCGCGCAGGGCACGGCTGCGCCTTCAGTGAGCACGGTCCTCAGCAACTACTCCAGCTATCCCCCGCAGGCGACCGGAACACCGAGCCAGCCCTCCGCCTACGACGTTTATCGTTACGAGCTTGCTAACCCATCTCTGATCAACCATGCCTCGGCGAATGGCGAAACCGGCAAACCGACAACCGGTGGCCAGTGCTATACCGGCCCGGACCTTTCAAACTATACCGCGGCTGAATATGGTGATCGCCGCGAAATCTTCTCAGCCATCGTCAATTGTGGCTATGAAGCCTCAGTCGGGCATCTGAACGGTCATAAGGCCACCCGCGCCGTGGCCTTCGCGCGCATGTTCCTGACCAAGCCGGCGATAAAGGATTCCAGCGAACGATACCTTTCCCTGGAGATGATCGACATCACCGGCAAGGGTGGTCGGGGTACGGCAGACGAATTCCTGCGGGAAGAAGCGGAGTTGGTCAGATGATGGCGCTCCGCAAGTTTATCTTGCATCAGCTTTGCCTCAGCTTCTGGCGGCGGGAGGAAGGCGCGGTGCTTGCCGAGGCGCTGCTCGCGATCCCCTTTGTGACGCTCTTTGCTGCTGCCATACTGGAGTTCGGCAGCATTTTCTGGCAGCGGATGCAGATCGACGCAGGTCTGCGGGATGCTGGGCGTTACCTCTCGCGATGCCGACCGCTGTCGGGAACTTATGTGCCGACATGCAATCAGGCAACGGCAAAGACGATCGCTTTTTACGGAACGCAGACACCTGCGGCAAACGCTCAACCGCGCGTCCCCGGCTGGAACGACCCTGCCGACATTACCATCAGTGCGCCCGACGCCGATGGGAACATTACCATTTCCACTGCGCATCTCTACCAGAGCTCGCCGGTATTCGGTTTTCTTGGAATCGACGCCATCACCCTCAGTTCCTTCCATGAAGAGAGATATATCGGATGGTGATCTTTCGGCAGATCAAGACATTCTGGCAGGATAGCAGTGGTGCCAGCCTGGTCGAAGCGTTGCTGACCTTTCCGATCGTCATGCTAGTATTCGCCGCCTTCATCGAGTTCGGCTATGCCATGTCGCAGTGGAATCTGACGGTGAAGGCACTGCAATATGGTGCCCGACTGGCGGCAGTATCAGATCCGCTGACAACCAATTTCAATGCCGTTTTCCCGACCGACGCTGCGGATCCGCTCAACAACGGCAAAGCCACTCCGAACGATGCCACGATATCGTCGACCTGCGGACCGGCTCTTGCCAACTGCACCGCGGCATTGAACCGGATCGTTCTGGGAAGCGATGGCGTTTGCACCGCCGGTGATCCCAACCCCGGCATTTGCGATCTCAATTGGCGCATCCAACCGCAGAATCTGGTCGTCACCTATCAGCGATCGGGACTCGGCTATTGGGGCCGCCCTGACGGACCCGTGCTGTCGATGCGGGTAGAGGTGCGTGACATCACCTTCGATCTGCCGATCCTCGGCGGGCTGTTGGGACTGAACGACGTCACCATCCCGGCCCATCCGGTGACCATCACGACGGAAGACCTGAAGACCTGCTCAACCTGCTGACTCCTTGTTACGCGTAGGAAAGCGAAAATGACAGCTCACATGAACATTGCCGCATCCACCAAGATCCTGGTTCTCTCCGACGACGCGGCGGCAGCGAGCTTCATGCTCGATACGTTCGGGTCGCTTTCGCGTTACGATGTCCGCCATCTCTCGCTGAAGGCGCTCGGAGAAAAGGGCCGGCTCGATCCGACGCAGTTCGACCTGATCGTTCTCGACGTCGACAACGGGGAGTTGCTGCAGCAGCCGGAGCTCTTCACGTTTCGCACCCGCTATCGCGACATTCCCCTCGTTGTCGTTTCCGAAGACCTGCCGGACGACATGCTGCGGCTGCTCTTCCGCCTGAACGGCAATGACTGGCTGAAGAAGCCGCTCGAGCGCCGCGCCCTGATCGACATGATTTCGACCCATGCGCCAGGCACCGGGGCCAGCGACAGCCGGGTGCATGCCGTGGTCTCAGCCGTCGGTGGTGCGGGCGCCAGCATGATCGCTTCGTCGCTTGCACATTCGCTGGCTCAGCCGACCAAGAACTCGACGCCGCGGGTAGACCTGTTCGATACGGATTTTTGCTCCGGGGCGCTTGGCTACTATCTCAATCTTGTGAACGACTATGACTTGAAACCCGTCATCGCCAACCCTTCCCGGGTCGATCTGGAATTCATCGATCTCGTCCGAAAGCGGCATCCGGGAGGCTTTTCACTGCTTTCCTTCAAGCAGCCGTCAGTCCTTCTGTCGCCGAAGGGTGGTGAACTCGTGCTGCGTATGCTCGACGTGGCCGCCTTCGAGAGCGACCACACGGTCGTCGACGTCCCCTATTATGACACGCCGTGGAAATACGAGGTGCTCACTTCGGTCAACAGCATCTACATCGTCACCGAAATGACGATTCCCGCGCTTTCTCAAGCCAGGGATTTGTTTGCCAATCTGGTACGGCTGCGAGGCAGTTCGGATCAGATATTTATCATCATAAACAAATACCGCGCCAAGCTTTTCGGCCTCGGCCTGCGCCGACAACAGACGGAGAAGATCTTCAAGGGCATCCCGACGCATGTCATTGCGGATGAATGGGATACTTTGAGCGAGGCGGTTAACCGAGGCGTGCTGCCGGCTCAGGTGAATTCCCGCGCGCGCTTCTGCGGCGCGGTCGGTAAACTTGGAGCATTGGTACGATGAAGGCGAGTGACCGTGGGCGCATAAGGTCCTGCGTCGGCCTTCTGGCTCTGGCCGTTCTGGCCGTTGCCGGGGATGCCGCGGCAGCCGGGCTTGTGCCTCGAAGCCTCGGGCCGACGACAAGCACCGTGGTGACGATCGAAAAAAGCTACGCGGCCGGAACGATCGTCATCGTCAGCGCGAACCGAACGCTGGATCTCGTCATCTCTGAAGGACGTGCGATCCGTTACAAGATCGGCGTCGGACGTGACGGATTTCGCTGGAGCGGGACCGTCAAGGTTGGACGCAAGGCAGAGTGGCCTGACTGGCGCCCGCCTGCCGAGATGAAGGCGCGCGCGGCCGGACTTCCGGACCTGGTACCTGCCGGTCCGCTCAATCCCTTGGGCGCTCGCGGGATCTATCTCTTCAAGGGCGGGACCGACACGCTCTACCGCATTCACGGAACGAACGAGCAGTCGACGGTCGGCGATTTCGCTTCATCGGGCTGTTTTCGCATGAGCAATGCCGACGTCATCGATCTCTATGAGAGGGTGAAAGTCGGTTCCACGGTCATTGTAAAATAGTTCAGGGGTGGGAAGCATGGCGAACGGCATCATGGGGCGTTTCTACAAGCATCAGCAGGAGCCTGAAAGCCGCGAACATCCGGAGGCGGCCGACCTGTCTCTCGTCGCAGCTCAGAACATGCCTGCCCGACCGGTCTCCGACAGCGCCACGGCGGGTGGCGAAGAGGCGTCTCTGGGGCCGGACATGGTTTCCGAGCGGGTCAATCTGCACCGTTACCTGCTCGATCGTATCAACCTCGGGATCCTCGACACGCTCGACAACGAGGAGATCGCGACCGAGATCCGGCCGTTGGTCAAGGACTATATCCGGAGTAACAACTTTCCGCTGAATGCCAAGGAAATCAACGATCTGATCCGCGATATCACCGATGAGATGCTCGGGCTGGGACCAATCGAGCCACTGCTGGCCGACGAGACGATCGCAGATATTCTCATCAACGGCTACAGCAGCGTCTATGTCGAGCGGAGCGGCAAGCTCGAAAGCACCGCCGTGCGTTTCAAGGACGAGGACCATCTCCTTCGGGTGATCAACAAGATCGTCTCGGCGGTCGGCCGCCGCGTCGACGAATCGACGCCGATGGTTGATGCCCGCCTCAAGGATGGCTCACGTGTCAACGTCGCCATCAGGCCGATCTCGGTCGATGGGCCGCTCGTTTCCATCCGCAAATTCACCCGCAAGCCGCTGACATTGGAGCGCCTCGTGCAATATGGCGCCATGGCCGATGCGATGCGCATCCTTCTCAGCGCCGCAGTCAAGGGCAAAGTGTCCATGGTCATTTCAGGTGGCACCGGTTCTGGCAAGACCACCTTGCTCAATGCTCTCTCCTCGCAGATTTCTCCAAAGGAGCGCCTGATCACTATCGAGGATGCGGCCGAGCTTCAACTGCAGCAGCCCCATGTCGGGCGTTTGGAAACCCGGCCGCCGACGCTCGACGGACGCAACGAGATCCGTCAACGCGAACTTCTGAAAAACGCCCTGCGCATGCGCCCCGACCGCATCATCGTCGGCGAAGTCCGCGGAGACGAGGCATTCGACATGCTGCAGGCGATGAATACCGGTCACGAGGGGTCGATGACGACCATTCACGCCAACACGCCTCGCGACGCCGTGGGCCGGCTTGAGCAGATGGTCGGCATGGCCGGGATGCCGATGTCGCAGTTGAGCATTCGCTCGCAGATCTCGTCCGCCATCACCGTCATCGTGCAGGTCCAGCGCCTGAGCGACGGCAGCCGCAAGGTTGTCTCGATTTCCGAAATCACCGGCATGGAAGGCGAAGTGGTGCAGATGCAGGAGATTATGAAATTCAAGAAAATCAACACCGACGAAGGCGGGCGCATTCATGGAGAATTCCGCGCCACCGGCATCCGGCCGCGGTTCGTCGAGGAATTTGCCGAACTCGGCATCGATATCCCTGTGTCGATTTTCGATCCCGGTAAACCGCTGCAGACGGGACCTGTTCAATGACGACCCTGACTCTCGTTTACGCTGCCGTTTTCACCGCTGCCCTCGTCGCTGTCGAAGCGATCATGCGCGGCTACTTCAAGACATCCGAACGCCATCGCGCGGTGAACCATCGGTTGCGTTTGCTCGAGGTCAGCGACGATCATCGCAAGACCTATGGCGATATGCTCAAGGAGCGCGGCGCCGGCGGCAGTTGGCGGCAAATCGCCGTGATGCAGCGGCTGCTGCAGTTCTACGCCCAATCGGGAATCAAGTTCGATGTCCGGCGGTTTGCCCTCGTCGCGATCGCCGGCGCGCTTGTGACGTGGTTGGTCGTTCAGTTCCTCGTGCCGAGCACCCTGTTTAGAATACCCGTTTTTCTGCTGATCTGCCTCCTCGTCCCTGCGCTCGTCGTCTGGCGCGCCCGGGCGCGCCGCATGAAGAAATTCGAACTGAAGCTCCCTGAAGCGCTCGATGTCGCCAATCGCAGCTTGGCGGCCGGCCATCCGCTGCCGGCGGCGATTGCTCTGGTGGCCCGCGAGATGCCGGATCCGATCGGCACCGAATTCGGCCTCCTCTCGGATGAACTCGCCTACGGCGTGACACTGGACGATGCCCTTCTCAACCTGGCAGGCCGGGTCGGCGTCGAGGATCTGAATCTGCTTTCGATTTCGTTGAGCGTCCAGGCGGGAACCGGCGGAAATCTGGTCGAGATCTTGCAGAACCTTTCGAAGACGCTGCGAGACCGGACGATGCTGAAGGCAAAGGTCAGGGCGATTTCCTCGGAAGGACGCATCACGGCGATCTTCATGTCGGTCTATCCCTTTCTGCTCTATGCGATGATCAAGGCGTTGTCGCCGACCTACTTCGATCCCCTCTGGGATAGCGGCTATGGAACCGCCGTGGTGAGCGTGCTGCTGGTCGTCATGGCGATCGGGAATGTCATTCTCTACAAGATGGTCAACTTCGAGTACTGAGGCGGTCATGTCGAGTGAGTATGGAATTTACCTCATCGTCTTCTTTGCGGTCCTGATCTTTACTGCAGCAGCCTCGGAACTGTTTTTTCGACAGCGCGAGGTCTCCGTTCGGGTGTCGAAAAGCTCGGCGGCAGCCCGCGAGGAGTTCCAGCTCGGCGATACGACGATTGCCGATCTCGGTGAGGCGGAAAACCGCTTGATCCGTCGCTATTTCGAGATTACGCGACGTGACACGAATGTGCACTCCACCCAGAATCGGCTGATCCGGGCTGGATATTTCGCTGCCGGCGCCGTCACCACCTTCCAAGTCGTTCGCGCGGTGGTCTGTATCGGCATGCTCGTCGCGGCGGTCTGGGCCGTAAACCGGATCGCGCCAGCCATGTCGCAGATGGCGGCCCTGATCATTGCCATGTTTGCTGCGGGCGCAACCTTCATTCTCGTCAACATCTATATCGACCGGCGGGGCGCCGCAAAGGAAAGGGAGTACCGCCGCCTCTTTCCCGATTTCATGGATATGCTGATCGTCTGCCTCGATGCGGGCATGAGCATCGAGGCGGCGGCGAACCGGGTTGCTCGCGAATTCGTCGACAAGCAGCAGGACTTCGGCCTCCATCTCTCGATCATGATGCTGGAAGTGCGGGGCGGCCGGCGATTGCGCGAAGCGCTCGCCAACCTTGCCACCCGCCTGAGGATCGACGAGGCCCGGGCCCTTTCCGTTCTGTTCCGCCAATCGGAGGAGCTCGGGACTAGCGTCACGCAGACGCTGCGGGTCTACAGCAAGGAAATGCGTGACCTGCGTGTGGTTCGCGCGGAGGAAAAGGCGAACGCCCTGCCGGTCAAGATGCTGCTGCCGCTCGGCGCCTTCCTTTTCCCGGTAAGCCTCCTCATCGTTCTCGTTCCCATTATTATGCGTGTCGTCAGTCTTCTCATCGGCATGAAACCCGGCGGTTAAGCCCAGCGAGGTCGTATGCAGTATTCGCTCGAACAGGATCGTAACGATGCCGTCATTTCTCTCGATCCGCGCATGCCGATGGCACCGGCGAGCATAGAACAAGCGGGATTGGACCAGTCGTTCCTGCTTCGGCTGGCCGCAAAATGTGCAGCCGAGCAGGATACAACCACGGCATCTCATCTCGCTGAGCGCATGAAATTGCCGAAAGTGATCGTCAATATTTTGATCAAGGAACTGGTGAAACTCGCATACCTCGAGGCTCGCGGCCTGGCGGGTGAGGATGTCAGATCCGATGTTCGATATGCGCTGTCAACGAAGGGGTTCGAATATGCCCACGCGGCGTCGCGCCAATGCCAATATGTCGGGCCGGCGCCGGTGTCGCTCGACGCGTTCTGCCGGCAAATAGGTTTGCAGTCCATCCATCACGAGCGCGTGACCCCAGACCGGCTGACCGACAGCCTTGAGGGGCTGGTGCTCTCGCACACCCTGGTCGAAAAACTCGGCCCGGCCATCAACTCCGGTCGCTCTATCCTGCTTTACGGACCGCCCGGCAACGGGAAGACCAGCATCGCCGAGCGGACGTCGCAACTGTTTCGGCAAACGATCTGGGTGCCATATGCCATCGAGGTCGGCGGTCATGTCATCAGTTTCTATGACGAGGCCGTGCATCACCCCGTATCGGAGGCTGGCACGGACTCCCATTCGAAAGCGGATCAACGATGGATCGAATGCCGCCGTCCGGTGATCAAGACGGGCGGGGAATTGACCCTCGATCAGCTCGATCTCACCTTCAACGCCGGGCCAAATGTCTATGAAGCACCCATACACTTGAAAGCGTCCGGCGGCGTGTTCATCATCGACGACTTCGGGCGTCAGCAAGTGGCGCCACAGGCGCTCATCAATCGCTGGATTGTGCCGCTCGAGCGCGGATATGACTTCCTGACGCTGCACACCGGCAAGAAGTTCAAGGTTCCCTTTGACGAGCTGGTCGTGTTTTCAACGAATATCGCACCGAAGGACCTCTCCGACGAGGCGGGCTTGCGGCGCCTCAAATACAAGATTTTTGTCAACACTCCGTCGCGCGACGAATATCTCAGAATTTTCAAATCCTACGCCAGCGGCACTGGATTGGTTGTCGCTGACCCAGAGCTGAACTTGTTCTACGATCGCAAGTACAACGGTGATGTGTTAGCGTCTTGCTACCATCCGAAGTATCTTCTCGATTTCGTCGGTTCCTACTGCGAGTTTAATGGCTTAGCGCGAATCGCGTCGCTTGAGATGCTCGAACGCGCGTGGGAAGGTGTATTTACGTCGGAATGATTGCGGGCCTGGCGCTGATCACCGCCTGTTCCTGGACATTGTGTCCAACACGGATTTCATGGCTTACGGGAGTAAAACAATGACCGGCATACCGAATATCGACGTCGAAGCCGACCGCGCAAAACCAAGCCACATGCGAACACCAGAGCCGAGAGGCTCAAGAAACCCGTTGCTCGTCGGATTGATCCTGATGCTCCTGCCGGTGAATGCCGGCGTTCTCATTTATACTGCCAAGAACTCGGCCGATGTTCGCGAGAGCCGCGAGACCATGGCCGCGCTCAAGAGGTCGATTGATGGCCTGAGAGGACAAATGGAAAAGCAGTCGGGCAACATAGCGGACAATGCCAAGGCCGACGAAGTCGCACTGATCCGCCAGGAGATTGATAGCCTGCAAAAGTCCATTCTGTCGATCAACGAAGGAATGCGCAACGACATGAGCGGTGCACGCATGGGTTCAGCTTTGGTCCTCAGTGCACCCGGCAAGGAGCCGGCACAGTTTTTCGCACCCCGTGGCGTGTCAGCGGAAACGCAAACTGCAGATAGCACCCTTGCGTCGATCGAAGCCGGCGGCATTTCCGTCAGTAACCTGCCGCGTTACGAACGCACACTCTCGCCGGAAGGCAAGCTCATTCTTCGGAAGGCACGGTAAACACCGACTCGCCGAAATCTCCAAAGCAATCGGTGGACGCCGCCAGGGGCGTCGTGCCGCTGCTCATATCCAGGGCGTTCTCATCTCGACGCAGATTGCCGATCGCTGAAGGATCGATTACCGCTGAGCATACTTCACGCTGTTCTTCATCAGTTCGAGATTACGGGCAGTGACTTCGTTTCCGGGATCAAGCTCATAGGCTTTCAGGAAATAGCGCCTGGCGGTACGCAGGTCACCGCGTAACAGGTGAGAATAGCCGATATTGTTGTAGTAGACCGGGGTGTTGCCGATCATCCGCGAGAGTTGCTGATAAGCGCGGTCGGAGGTATCGAAGCGGGCAACCATATCGGCGGAGGCCGCCAAGCCTAACCAGGCGGCCGGGTCTTCCGGAAAAACGTCAACCGCTCGCTTGTAGATGGCGTAGGATTTTCCGTAATTCTTTTCCTGAAACTGCAGTTTGCCGTTGGTTATCAGCTCGTCGTTCTTATAGAAGGCGACGGCCGAGTCATCCTGGAGAGTTTTTGCGCTGTCGCCGTAAGCAGCCAGACCATCAACGCCGGATGACTGGCAACCAGCCAAAATCGCTCCGGTCGCCAGCAAAAAGGCAATGCATTTAGTCCCAGCTCTGATCTGCAGCATTGGCAATTTGATCCCCATCAGACATTCTTACCCAAGACTCGGATGCGTTCACCGGCATCATCGTGAAAAAAAGCTAACAACTCAAGAATTTAAGCAGATACTCACAAAAAAGGCGACAGAGGCGGTCTTCGCTGGCTTGCGCCATGGGCAATAAACGCCAACTACTCGGGGTAGGCAACATGTGCGCGCCAAAATCTCGGCCTGATAGAAAAACTTGGCGGCCCATGTCGCTCCGGTTAGAGCAATTCCAGGAAAAGCGCGGAGCGCCTTTGCCGGGAATTGCGTAAAAACAAAAACTTGGAGCGGGTCTGCGCTTCCGTGAAAAGCTGAACCGCTCTAGTCCTTGGCGCTGAGGATCTCGATCGTCCGCTCGTCGAATTTTCCTTGATAAAAACGGTCGATCGCCCGGTGGAAGGGCGACCCGTGATCGCTGATCGCTGCAAACAAGGTCATCGATGAGCGCAGCTTGAGATCATCAGGCGAGCCGAGGATGTCATGGGCCGATCGGCCGTCGATCGATAAAAGAGCCTCGACGCAGCGCAGCAGCCGGCTTGAGAGCGTGGGATCGGCGAGATAGGCGGCCGCTTCCCCGGCCGAGCGTATGGCATATTTTTCCGCCATTGCAGAAGTGCCGAGACCAGCGATCTGCGGAAAGATGAACCACATCCAATGCGAGGTTTTCCGTCCGGCCTTCAGCTCGGACAGCGCCTGCTCGTAGACGCCGTTTTGGGCATCGACGAAACGTTCGAGATTGTATTCGATCTTGCCGGCCATGGTTCTTTCCTCTTTTTGCTGTCAACGCAGCCTTGAGCCAGAGGTCTCTATGCCCGGCGAAGGAACTTCTCCCTGGCGATCAATGTCGCCAGGGGTCGTAGACTCTGCTGTCAGCAGACCCTTTCAGCATAAGGACTGCTGTCACGGCAATGGCCGTAGGGCTGATGATGCGGCGTATCGCCAGGTGTGGCGGCAATGGCCGATGTCGTCACCGGATCCGTCTCGCTGGAAGAATATGCGGCAAAACCAACAAAGCTCAAGACAATCAACGCTGCGACGACGACAACACGCTCGAAACCGGAAAGTTTCTGGGCGCTGACATGTTCCACATAGTCTCGCTCGCCCGGACCAGCAGTTTCGTCCTCTTTCACGTGGAGGGTCACCATATCCTGGCGACCGCTTAAAGTTTCACAATCTGTCATTCTAACTACTCCTGCAACACATGCGGCCGGTCAAAGAGTAAACTCTCACCCTCGTGCCGAGCCGGCTCGCCATGCGTGCATGCATGTGTGTCTTCAATCGTGGCAATTGAAGGGGCAATATTCAAACTCAGTGTTCAAAAATTCGTACCAATAAATGCAAAAGATCGTGAGGCTCTGGCCCGCTCGAATGATCCAGGTTAGTTCTTGGCAGCATCTCTCATCAGGACCATCTCATGAGCAAATCCTTCGGTGCGATGTCGGTCGCCCAGCTTTCCGTTCTCATCCAAGGCGGCGCCGCCGATCCGATCGATGTGGCCGAGACGGTATTCGAATCCATAGCGAACTATGCCGACAAGGCGGTCTTCACCACACTGCTCGAAGGTCGGGCGATGGAGGAGGCGCGCGCCTGCTCCAAACGTTTGCGGGAAGGGCGCTCGCTCGGTTTGTTGGACGGCATTCCGATCGCCTGGAAGGATCTTTTCGACATCGAGGGCCTGCCGACGACGGCAGGGTCCGTCGTCCTGGCCGCCGACGCGCCCGCCACTCGCGATGCGGCGATCGTCAGTCTCCTCAGGCGGGCGGGCATGGTCGCCATCGGCCGCACCAATATGAGCGAATTCGCCTTTTCCGGCCTTGGCATCAATCCCCATTACGGCACGCCGGTCAATCCGCGCGGCACCGATCTCCCGCGCATCCCCGGCGGCTCCTCCTCTGGCGCCGGTGTTGCCGTCGCAGCCGGGTTGGTGCCGGTCGCAATGGGCACGGATACCGGCGGCTCGGTGCGCATTCCCGCCGCCTTCAATGGCATCGTCGGCTACAAGGCGACATCAGGTCGTCATGCGATGGGCGGCGTCTATCCGCTGGCAAAGAGCCTCGATTCGCTGGGGCCGCTCTGCCGCAGCGTCAGGGATGCCGTGTGGATCGATGCGGCGATGCGCGGCCTGACCGTTCCCGATCTCGCCGAGCGTCCGCTGCGGGGACTGGAATTGCTCGTGCCCGAAAATGTCGTTTTCGATGCGGCGGAACCGGGCGTTGTCGAGGCTTTCGAGGCAGCTTTGGAGCGCCTTCAAAGTGCGGGCGCCGCTGTTTCCCGCACGGTTATTCCCGCCTTCAACGAAATTTTCGATCTGATGACAAGATACGGTCCGCTAGTGACGGCGGAGGCTTTCGCCCTTCACCAGGAGCGTTTGGCGGGACCGGACGCAGAGCGTATGGACCATCGCGTCGTCATGCGCACTCGCTTGGGAAGCAGGACGACGGCGCCCGATTACATCGCGATGCTGCAGGCGCGCAGCCGCCTGATCGCCGATACCGACCGTCTCATTGGCAATCGTCTGATCGCCTTCCCCACGGTCGCCCATGTCGCTCCGCCGATCGCGCCGCTGGAGCGCGACGACGAGCTCTTCTTCGCGACCAACAACAAGACGCTGCGCAACACCGCGCTCGGTAACTTTCTCGACTGGTGCGGCGTTTCCGTTCCCTGCGGCACGGCCGGGGCCGGCATGCCTGTCGGCCTGCTGCTTTCAGCGACCGCCCATCGCGACGAGGCGCTGTTGGGGGCTGCCCTGGCCGCCGAGGCAGTCATCCGTGGCGATTTCGCTTGACGGCAATTGAAGCGCGCGGGCTTTTTTTGCCATTAATGGAACGAGAAGCTTTCTGGAGGAAGGCACATGCAGCTTTTGCAGAACGAACGCTTTGCGGTTTCAACGTGGTCACTGCACCGGCTGCTCGGCGCGGTCCATGCCTACAGCCCTGATCCCAGCAAACGCGCTGCCCCCAAAGAACCGTATGGCCCCGGTGTCGCGGCGCTGATCGACGTTCCGGCGGCGCTGGCGGTACGTGGCATCCATCGGCTGGAGATCTGTTCCTTCCATCTGCCGAGCCTCGAAACCGGCTACCTCCACGAGCTGCGCGACGCGATGGCAGCGTCCAATGTGCTGTTCCAGACGCTGCTCGTCGAGGACGGTGACCCGAGCCATCCCGAAACGGCCGAACGCGACGTCGAATGGATGGCGCGTTGGATCGACATATCCGCTGCCCTCGGGGCTGAGCGGATGCGGGTCATTGCCGGCAAGCAGAAGCCGACGGAGGGAAACCTTGCTCGCGCTGCCCGCCATCTGAACTGGTTGGCCGACAAGGCCAAAGGCAGTGGGGTGCGCGTCGTTGTCGAGAACTGGTTCGACCTGCTGCCGTCGCCGCTGGAGATGAACTGGCTGCTGGACCGGCTGGACGGCAAGGTCGGCCTTAACGGCGACCTCGGCAATTGGTCGGCACCCGCCAAGTACGAAGGTCTTGCCGATATCATGCGCCGGGCGGAAATCTGCCACGCCAAGGCCGATTACGGCCCTGCAGGTCTCGATGCCGAAGACTACCGCAAGTGCCTGGAGATGTGCGAGCAGGCCGGTTACGCCGGTCCTTTCACTGTGATTTACGACTCGCCGTTCTTCGCCGATGAATGGGACGGGATCCTGCTTCAAAAAAAATTCATCGAGGATTTTCTGCGCGAGGCGCCAGAGCGCAGGACGGCTTAAAGTCCAAGGACTTCGCGCTTATTCCTGACGCGGGAATCTCTGGCTTTCCTCCAGCACGTTCAGATCCATGTGGTTGCGCATATAACGCTCCGAGGCTTTCTGCAGCGGCTGATAATCCCAGGGGTAATAGGCGCCGTTGCGAAGCGCTGCGTAAACCACCCAGCGGCGCGCCTGGCTTTCGCGCACGGCTGCGTCGAAATCGCCAAGGTTCCAGCGCCGGCTTGCTTGCTCGGTTAGCCGCGCCAAGCCTTCAGCATGCGAGGGATCGCTCGCCAGATTATTCAATTCTCTCGGGTCGGCCTCGAGGTCGAAAAGCATCGGCGGGTCCTTCTCGCAGAGCGACAGCTTGTATCGCCCATCCCTCAGGCAGACGAGCGGCGCTTCGGAACCTTCAGCGGCATATTCGATCGGCACGGGGCCGCGGCTGCCGGTGCCTTGGGAAAGCGGGGCGAGATCCTCGCCCTCGGTCCACGGTTTCAGTGAGGCTATATCGATGCCGACGAGGCCGGCGAGCGTCGGCGTCACGTCGAGGGTGGAAACCGGCTGGTCGATGCGCTTCGGCGCCCAGCCGGGCGCTGCGATCATCAGCGGAACGCGGGCCGACCCTTCGAAGAAGTTCATCTTGAACCAGAGGCCGCGATCGCCGAGCATGTCGCCATGGTCGGACACGAAGAGGATGATCGTGTTGTCGGCCATGCGGCTGCGTTCGAGCACATCGAGAATCTCGCCGATCTTTTCATCGACATAGGAGATATTGGCGAAATAGCCGCGTCTTGCCCGTCTGATCTCCTCCGGGCTGATGTCGAAAGCCTCGTGATCGCAGGCTTTCATCAGACGCTGCGAGTGCGGGTCCTGCTCATCGAAAGCGATCGGCGCAACCGCCGGATCGAGGGCCGGGCAGTCCTCATAGAGATCCCAGAATTTGCGGCGCGCGACATAGGGGTCATGCGGATGGGTGAAGCTGACGGTCAGGCACCAGGGGCGCTCGTCATGGCCACGGGAGAGATCATAGAGTTTCCGCGTGGCGTGATAGGCGACCTCGTCGTCATATTCCATCTGGTTGGTGATTTCGGCCACACCGGCGCCCGTGACCGAGCCGAGATTGTGGTACCACCAGTCGATGCGCTCGCCGGGCTTGGTGTAGTCGGGCGTCCAGCCGAAATCCGCCGGGTAGATATCCGTCGTCAGGCGTTCCTCGAAACCGTGCAGCTGGTCGGGGCCGACAAAATGCATCTTTCCTGACAGCGCCGTCTGGTATCCGGCGGCGCGTAGGTGATGGGCGTAGGTGGGAATGTCGGAGGCGAATTCCGCCGCATTGTCATAGACGCGCGTTCGGCTCGGCAATTGTCCCGACATGAAGGATGCCCGCGCCGGCGCGCAGAGCGGGCTTGCCGTATAGGTATTGGCGAAGCGCACCGAGCGCTCGGCCAGGGATTTCAAATGCGGCGCATGAAGGAAATCGGCCGGACCATCGGGAAACAAGGTCCCATTCAACTGGTCCACCATGAGAATGAGGATATTCGGGCGCGCCATATGATTTGCCTTTTGCTATTTGAAGATTTTATTGAAGCGCCTATCATTGCGCCTGTAAAGGCAGCTTTTTTCGATGGCTGCCTAAAGGGATTTTTATGGCAGAGCACCCCCCTGAGCTTGGATGGATGCGCCTTTTTGTTGAAGTCGCGCGACTGGGCAGTTTTTCGGCGGCTGCGACGCTACTCGGGCTGACCCAGCCCGCCGTCAGCTACCAGATCCGCCGGCTGGAAGACCAGTTCGGTGTCAGCCTGCTGCGCCGCCAGCATCGTGGCGTCGAGCTGACCGCGGAAGGCGAGCGCCTTCTCGCGGTGACCGCCAAGGCAGTCGGCGACATCGATGCACTCGCCCGCAGTTTTCGCGTCGAAGCTCAACGGCCGGTCGTCAGGCTCAGGACAGACTATGCATTCTCCGCACTTTGGCTGATACCACGGATGGAGAGGTTTCGCCTTCTGCATCCAGAAACGGACATACAGATCATTGCGACGCAGAGGCTTGCGGCCGGATTCCGCGATGAAGCCGATGTCGCGGTGGTTTTCGGTACGCGTAAGGAATTTGCAGCCGTCGGTACGCTCCTGCTGCCGGAGAGGGTCGTGCCCGTCTGCACGCGCGGATTTCTCGATCGCAACGGCCCCCTCGACGATCCAAGAGAGCTCGCAAAGGCGCGGCTGATCCATCTTGACGGACCGCTGCCATCGCCCTGGTTCGACTGGCGCAGCTACTTTGCCGAATTATCGGTCCTGCGCGACATCAACGCCGGGCGCGGCGATATCAGCTTCAATACCTATTCCTTGGTCATCCAGGCCGCCCTCAGCGAGCAGGGCGTCGCGATCGGCTGGAAGGGCCTCGTCGATACGCTTCTTTCGGCACGCATGCTCGTCGAAGCCGGTCCACCGCTGGAGGCGCCCGACCACGGTTACTGGCTGGTGCCGCCGCGGTCTCCAAACGTTCACAGCGAGAGGCTCAGCGCCTGGCTGGCGGATGAGGTGAAGAGAAATGATTAGCGGCGGTTGCAGTTCTGTCCAGGAGAAGCCTTGTCATCGGCGATCGCGATCGACATTGTGGGGCCGAATCGATGGCGAAGGTAGCTGAAGCATGCGAACGATCGGATATGTCATAGGTCTGCTCATGGTCTTGCTAGGCCTGATCTGGATCGGGCAGGGAAGCGGCTATTTTCCCTATCCGGCGTCCAGTTTCATGATCGCTCAAAAGATCTGGATGCTCTGGGGAGCCATTCTGGCCGCAGCGGGTATCGTGGTGATCGTCATGCTCTCGCGGCTGCGCCGCAGAGGATGAATTGCTGCTGCCGTCTGGCGGCAAATCCGGCCGCTGACGGCCTGTCGAAATGAGGAGAATGGCATGAGCGCAGCTGAAATCGACGGTTTTGCCGACCGTATCAGAAAGCACCAGGGCGGCATGATCTCCGCCTGGGTCGGCATCCCCGATGCCATGCTCGTCAACCATTTGGCGCAAGAGGCTTTCGATGCCGTCGTGCTCGATATGCAGCACGGGATGTGGGACATGCCGTCGGCGGCAAACGCCGTCGCTCAGGTTCGTCTCGCCGGAAAGCCGGCCATCGCCCGCATACCCGTCGGCGATTTCGCTTCCGCCTCGCGCCTGCTCGATGCCGGCGCCTCCGGCATCATCGCGCCGATGATCAATTCGGCGGAGGACGCGCGAGCGCTGG
Organism: Rhizobium sp. Nf11,1; assembly: GCF_050587665.1. Taxonomy (NCBI): domain Bacteria; kingdom Pseudomonadati; phylum Pseudomonadota; class Alphaproteobacteria; order Hyphomicrobiales; family Rhizobiaceae; genus Rhizobium; species Rhizobium sp. Nf11,1. Next base: position 75,835 of record NZ_JBOBHU010000009.1, read on the forward strand.
TCAGGACCACGAAATATCCGCCCCTCGGCGAGCGAAGCTGGGGGCCGTCATTGGCGCTGAACCATACCGGCCTGTCGGCCGATGCCTATCTCAGGAGCGCCAACGAGCTCACGGTCGCCATCGCCATGGTCGAAACCCGCGCCGCGCTCGACGCGATCGACGGCATTCTTGGCGTGACCGGCATCGACGGCATCTTCGTCGGCCCCGCCGACCTTTCGATTGCGCTGTCGAACGGCGATCAGGTGGCGCCGAACGCCGCCGAGATCGACAGCGCTATGCAGCACGCCGTTTCCCGCTGCCGCGCCCACGGGAAATTCGCCTGCGCCTATGCCGGCGATGGCGAGCGGGCCGGGGAACTGCTGAAGTACGGATTCGATCTGGTCATCGCCGGTGCGGAGACTGTGCAACTGCGCGCCGGCGCTCGCCGAGCGATCAACGCTGCGCGCAGAATCGCTTCCGGCGGCTGAGCTCGTCTCAGCGAGCCGGTTTGGCCGCCAGCCAGATCACGTGGCGGGCGCCGCGCTTGCGGTTGGCGCGGGTATTGACCACGTCGACGGATAAGCCGCTGTCCTTGAGACGGCGGGTGAAATCGGGATCAGGGCCGGACGACCAGACGGCGAGCACGCCGCCGGGGCGAAGCGCGTCGCGGGTGGCGCGAAGGCCGGCGAAATCGTAGAGCCGATCATTGGATTTGCGGGTCAACCCGTCCGGGCCGTTGTCGACATCGAGCAGGATCGCATCATAGGCAGCCTTGCCTGCATGGATCGCCTCGCCGACATCGCCCTGGTGAACGTGGACGCGCGGGTCGTCTAGACAGCCCTTGAAGACTTCGGCCATTGGTCCGCGCGCCCAGGCGACGACAGCGGGCACCAGTTCCGCGACGATGACGCCGGCATCCTGGGGAAGGACGGCAAGGGCGGCGCGCAGGGTAAAGCCCATGCCAAGCCCGCCGATCAGGATTTTCGGCTTTGGATGCGCCTTGATCCGCTCCCAGGAAAGGGTCGCCAGCGCTTCTTCCGAGCCGCTGAGGCGGCTGTTCATCAGCTCGTTGGCGCCGAGCATGATCGAGAATTCGCTGCCGCGCCGCTTCAGCCTGAGTTCGCCGTCTTCGCCGGGAATGGTCGCGGAATCGAGCTGGATCCAGGGCAGCATGACGTCTTCGCCTCACTTAAAAGGGACCGTCCCCTAGCACAGGGCGAAGAGCGAGGCCAGCAAGCGGGCCTCAGACCATCCGTATGAAATGATCGGGTTCCACTTCGACGATAGCAGTCTGCGGTGCGGCGGAACGGCGGCGGACATCGTCGATCTCGTCGGGCCTCAGGCGTGCCTTTGGATCGTCGAAGCGGACATCGGGATCGGGCACGGCCGAGAGCAGCAGCCTTGTATAGGGATGCAATGGATTGTCGATCACCCGAGCGGTGCTGCCCCATTCGACGATCTGGCCGGCATACATCACCGCGATGTCCTCGGCGACATAGCGGGCGGTGGCGATGTCATGGGTGATGTAGAGCAGGCCGAGATTCATATCCTGCTTCATTTCGTTCAACAGATTGAGCACCCCCAGGCGCACCGAGACGTCGAGCATCGAGGTCGGTTCGTCCGCAACGATCACCTCCGGCTTGACGGCAAGGGCGCGGGCGATATTGACGCGCTGGCGCTGACCGCCGGAGAGTTCGTGCGGATATTTCGGCGCGACGAGATCGGGATCGAGCCTGACCCGCTGTAGCAGTCTGCGGACCGTGATGTCGATCTCAGCTCCGTTGATCTCCGGCCGGTGCAGCTTCAAGGGCCGCCTCAGATGATGGGCGATGGTATGCGCCGGGTTGAGCGAAGCGAAAGGGTCCTGGAAGATCATCTGTACCGAGCGGCGATAGCGAGCGATCTCATTTGCTCTCGCCCCTTCCACCGGGCGGCCTTTAAAGAGGATCTGCCCCGATGTCGGCTGATATTCGCGCATCGCCATCCGCGCGCAGGTGGTCTTGCCGCTGCCGGATTCGCCGACGAGCGCCAGCGCCCGGCCGGCATGCAGCGAAATGGAGATCGAGCGGGCGGCATGAACGGCGGATGCGCCGTGGCCGAAGGTCTTCGTCACCTTGTCGAGGGCAAGGATGGCATCGCTCACAGCAGCACGCCTCCATGAAGCGAGGGAAAGGAGGCCCACAGCTTCTTCGTGTAGGCGTGTTTCGGCGTCCTGTAGATCGCCTCGGCGCCGTTCTGCTCGACAAGCTTGCCCGCAAGCATGATGCCGATACGGTCGCAGAACTGCACCATCAGCCCGAGATCATGGGTGATGAACAGCACGGAGAAGCCAAAGCTGCGGCGTAGCTCGTTGATGCGCTGCAGGATTTCGCGTTGAACGACGACGTCGAGCGCCGTTGTCGGCTCGTCCATGACGACCAGCTTCGGATCGAGCGCCATGCAGATGGCGATGACGATGCGCTGGCGCATGCCGCCGGAAAACTGGTGCGGATAGTCGCACATGCGGTCCGGCGCGATGTCGACGAGCTTGAGCATCTCGGCAGTGCGTTCGCGCGCTTGCGCACGGCTCATATTCTTGTGGGTGCGCAGCACATCGTAGAACTGCCTCTCGATGCGCAGCACAGGGTTCAACGAGTTCATCGCGCTCTGGAAAACCATGGCGACCTCGCGCCAACGGAACGCGCTGAGCGCCTGCTGGTCGAGGCCGAGCACGTCGCGGCCGTCGAGCAGGATCCGGCTTTCCCTGCGGATCAATGCCGGCGGCTTGTGCAGCCGGCTGATGGCAAAGGCGATGGTGCTCTTGCCGCAGCCGGATTCGCCGGCAAGGCCGAAGACTTCGCCCGGTGCGACATCGAAGCTGACATCGTCGACGGCGCGGAAATCCTTCTCCTCGCCGATGTAGTCGATGGTTAGGTTCCTCACCGAAAGCAGCGGCTGGGTCACAGGCGGCCCTCCCCGGAACGGACGAGCAGGGACCAGCGCTTCAGTTGATTGCCGGTGCGGAGACGCGGATTGGCGATCTCGTCGACGGCGAAGTTCAGCAGCGACATGCCGATGCCGAGGAAAGCAAGCGCGAAGCAGGGGGTAAGGATATCCCACCAGGCGCCTACCGAAAGGGCGGAGGCCTTCTGGGCATTGTAGAGCATCGTTCCCCAGGAGATCGCTTCGGGATCGCCGAGGCCCAAGAATTCCAGCGTCGCCTCGGTGATGATGGCGAAGATGACGCTGCCGATGAAATTGATGCCGACGATCGAGATCACGTTGGGGAAGATCTCGAATGTCATGATGCGCCATTGCGGCTCGCCCATCATCTCGGCCGATTTGACGAAATCCTTGTGTTTGACGGAGAGCGTTTCGGCGCGAGTGACGCGTGCGCCCCAGGCCCAGGAGGTGGCGCCGAGGATGAGGGCGATGACGATGGGGCTTGCCTGGCCGATGAAGGCGGCAAGCACCAAGAGCAGCGGCAGGTTGGGAACGACCAGCACCATGTTGGTGAAGAAGCTGATGACCTCGTCGGTCTTGCCGCCGCGATAGCCTGATATGATGCCGAGCGCGGTGCCGACGAAGGTGATCAGCAGGCCGGCGCCGAAGCCGACGGCAAGCGAGGTGCGGGCGCCGTAGAGCAGGCGGGCGAAGACATCCTGGCCGATGCGGGTCGTGCCGAGGATATGGTCGAGCGACGGCGGCTGGTGCGGCCTGCCGGTGCGGGCGGCGGGATCGTACTGCGTCAGCAGCGGCGCTGCGATCGCGACGGCGATGATGAAAGCGATGATGGCGAGGCCGGTGAGCGCCTTGCGGTTCCGAAGCAGGGTCTTCATCTCATGCGCCCTTCAGCCGCGGGTCGAGCAGGATATAGCTGACGTCGACGATGAAATTGGCGATCAGCATGGTCGCGGTCATGATGAGGAGTTGGCCCTGGATGACGGGATAATCGCGGGCGAGGATCGCCTGATAGAGAATGTTGCCGAGGCCGGGATAGTTGTAGACGACTTCGGTCACCAGCGAACCGCCGAGGATGGTGCCGATGGCGATGGCAAGGCTGGAGACGGTCGGCAGCAGGGCGTTGCGGGCCGCATACCAGAGCATCACATGCCTGTCGGAAAGGCCCTTGGCGCGGGCCATGACGATATAATCCTCGCCGAGCAGGTTGATCATGTTGTTGCGCATGGTGACGGTGAAGCCGCCGATCAGCACGGTGCAGAGCGTCACCATCGGCAGAATGCCGTGATAGGCGACGCTGCCGATATAGTGCAGGCTGAAGGCCGGATCGAGTGAGGGATCGGCGGCATAACCGTTCGGGAACCAGCCGAGCGTGAAACCGAAGATGAAAAGCACGATCAGCGAGGTAACGACGGCTGGGACCGAGGTCGCGAAGATCGCGCCGACGGAAACGACGACATCGAACCTGCTGCCGCGCCGCCAGGCGGCGACGATACCGAACAAGGTGCCGAGCGCGAAGCTGACGATCGTCGCCGTTCCCATGAGGCCGACGGTCCAGACGAGCGCATGGCCGAGCACCGAGGTGACGGGCAGCGGGAAATATTTGATCGAGCGGCCGAGATCGCCGGTGAAGATGCTGCCGAGATAGGTGAGATATTGTTGCCAGAGCGGGCCGTCGACGAAACCGAAGGTCAGCTTCAGCGCCTGCAGGCTTTCCGGCGGCAGTTCGGTGCCGGCACTCGAAAACATGATCTGCACCGGATCGCCCGGCATCAGGCGCGGCAGGAAGAAGTTGATCGTCGCTGCGGCGATGAAGGCTGCCATGTAGAAGACGAGGCGGCGAAGCAGAAAAGCCATGAGAACTCCGTCGTGACGGAAGCGGCGTTCATACGCCGCTTCCGGAGATCGTGATGCTTACTTCACGGGTTCCAGGGCAAGCAGGTTCAGCAGGCGTGCCGGATTGGTGCGCGAGATCGACGGATTGACGAAGGGATTTTCCTTGGTCGACCAGCCGGTGAAGCGCTTGGTGTTGTACTGGTACCAGTTCGGATTGTTGAACACCGGAATCATCGGCATGTTTTCGGCGACGATGCGTTGCGCCTTGTTCATCACCTCTTTCTGCTTGGCAAGATCGGCGGTCTGGGTGAATTCGGTGACGAGTTTTTCGACATCGGGGTTAAACCAGCGCTGCGCGGTGAAGCGGGTCTTTCCCTTGTCGGAAGCACTGAAGGCGCGCTTGTAGGGATAATAAGGCGAGGCCGAAGCCGGCAGGCTGTTGATCGCCGCATCGAACTTGCCGGCGATGAGGTTGCCGGTCCAGACGGCTTCTTCAGGCGTTTCGATCTTGGCGTCGATGCCGACCGCCTGCATGCCTTCGACGGCGATGTTGACCGTGTCGACCCAGTCCGTCCAGGAGTTCGGGACGATGATCGAGAAGGAGATCTTGCTGCCGTCGGGATTATCACGGAAGCCGTCGCCGTCCTTGTCCTTGTAGCCGGCCTCGTCGAGCAGGGCCTTGGCGGCGTCGGCGTCATAGGTCGCGAACTTGCCGAAGTCGGCCTTGACGGACGGATCCGCCCAGCTCCTGTAGAGCTCGCCCATCAGGCCGGGGTCTTCGTTCAGCGTCGGATAGCCGTAGCCGGCGACGTCGATCATCGTTTTGCGATCGAGCGCCATACCGATGGCGCGGCGGAATTTCACATCGTTGAAGGCCTTTCTATTGTTCTCGTTCGCCGTTTCCAGATTGAACAGGAAGGCGACCATGCTGCTCGGTGAATACCAGTAATGGAAATGCGCCGGGTCCTTCGCGACATAGACGTTGTCGATATCGGGAATGAAGGAGACGCCCCAGTCGAGCGTGCCGTCGGCGGTCGCCGTCAGGATCTGGTTGTTGTCGGCAAGCTGCGGGAAGCGAATGCAGTCGACCTTCAGATGCGCATTGTCCCAGTAATTCGGGTTGCGGCACTGGTCGTAGGTCTGGCCGGTGAAGCGCGGCACCTCGGTCAACGGCCCGCTGCCCACCGGGTTCTCGTTGGCGAAGGTGACAGGATCGGCGACATCCTTCCAGACATGTTCGGGAACGATCGGCAGCTGCGAGATCTGCTCGGCAGCAAGCGAGCTCGGATTGGCAAGCGCGAAGCGCACCGTCTGGCCGTCGACGGCCTGCACGTCGGTGACGAAGGTCCAGATGCTGACGAAGTCGAGCGCCGGGAACTTTTTCAGATAATCATAGGTGAACTTGACGTCGGCTGCCGTCAGCGGTTTGCCATCAGACCATTTCAGGTTCGGGCGCAGCTTGAAGTCGATGCTCTTCAGGTCGTCGGAGAGCTTGAAACTTTCGGCCAGGCGATAGACCGGCTTGTTGCTGTCGAAGCGATTGAAAATAACCAGCGGCTCATAGACGAAATCGAGCGTCGATTGGCGCGCCGAGGTCTGGTTGAACGGGTTGAAGTTGCGAACCCAGGTCGTGGCCGGTTCGATATTCGCCGTCAGGATCGTCTGCGCCATGGCGGATCCCGAAAGCAGCGTCAGTGCGGCGGCTGCAAATAGATATTTTTTCATGTTCCATTCCCCTTTTCTTATGCGTGAAAAATGATCTGCCGGTCAGGCGGCCGGCACGCTGGCAAACATGTCTTCCACCTCGGCATGGGCGGCGCGGACGTCGATCTTGAGATTGCCGAGGCGAGCCTTGCCGGCGGCGATACGCTTCAGAGCGGCATCCGTGAGCGGGCGGGCGGCCTTGGCGGCGGCTTCGCTTTCCCTGACGTCCCCGTGGCTGTGGAGGGCGATATCGAAACCCGCATCGAGGACTTGGGCGACGCGTTCCGGCAAGGTGCCCGTGAGCGACTGCATGAAGATGCAGTCGGAGATCAGCACGCCCTCGTAACCCATCTCTTTGCGGATCACGTCGTGCATGACAGGAGAGACGGATGCCGGCAATTCGGCATCGTAGGTCGAGTAGACGACATGGGCGACCATGGCCCAGGGCGTATCCTTCAGTGCGACGAAAGGCTTGAAATCGGTGGCGGTGAGCGTCTCACGGCTGGCATCGACGACCGGACGCTCCTTGTGGGAGTCGAGCGTGGCGCGGCCGTGGCCGGGAATATGCTTCATGACCGGCATGTTGCCGGTCTCTAGCAGCCCGTCGACCACCTCACGGCCGAGGGCAGCGATGAAGTCGGGATCGGGGCCGAAGGAGCGGGCGCCGATGACCGCACTCGTCGTCTCGAAGACGAGGTCGAGAACGGGCGAGCAGCCGCTGGAAAGGCCGAGTTCCGTCATCATCGCGCCCATGGCCCGGGAGGAAAGGCGCAGTGCTTTTTTGCCGAGATCGAAATCGCGGCGGGCCAGTTCGGCGAACTGGCCGAAGCTGCGGAAGAGCGGCCAGGGACCGGCGTCGAGATGCTGGACGCGGCCGCCTTCCTGGTCGGTGAAGACGGGCGCATCCTCTCGTCCGACGGCTTCGCGGAAGCGTTCGATCAGCCGCTTTGTCTGCTCCGGCTCGCGCTGATTGCGCCGGCCGACGAACAGGCCGAGCGGATTGGTCTCGCGAAACAGGGCGAATTCGTCATCCGAAATCGCGGGGTTCGGGAGACCGACAAAAAGGGCGAGCGGGGTCGAGGACACTTCTGGAACTCCGGTATCAACTGGTCATTTCGGCGCGCTTCGCAGCATGCCTTCGTAAATGCCCTTGTCGGGGGCAGGGATGGCGATCGCACCCGCGGTGCTGGCGTAGAAATCGACCGGCCCGGCATCGCCGATGAAGGCATAGGCATGGCCGAGCGTCTTCATCGTCTGAAGGCAGGCGGAAAACAGCGCGAGGCCGATGCCCTTGCCGCGTGCCTCGGGATCGACGCCGGTCGGACCGAAGAAGCCGCGGGCCGTCGTGTCATAGCAGGCAAAGCCGAGCAGCTTGCCGCCGTCGACGGCAATCTGGCAGGCGACGGGTTGGCGGGAAAAGGCAACCGAAACTTCACTCGCCCAATTCTCGCTGAATTGTTCGCGAACCCAGCTGACCACGAGGTGCAGTTCCGGAGGAAGAGCCGGACGGATGGAGATGCCACGATGATCGGCCCGCTCTTTCAGGTCGGCGAGCCTGTTGGAATATAAGCTCACAAGCAGGTCTGGCACCTGTCTCTCCTCCAGATATTCCTTTATAGCGGAATATATATCCGTTTAATGTCATAGACTTGGCTATCTAACTGGGCTTGTCAACAGGGATTTTCAAATGGAGCGGTGCGCCCGGCTTCGGACCAGCGCCAGCTGGCGCGAATGAAAACGGCCCGGGGAGGCCGGGCCGTTTTTCTCTCATAATCCTAAGCCTGCGCCTTTCGGCGGGATCGGTTATTCGCCGTGCTTCCAAAGCGCATGAAAATGCTGCACCGGGCCATGTCCGGAGCCGACAGTGAGACTGCCGGCGGCGGCGACTGCATCGGCAAGGTAATCCTTCGCAATGGCGACGGCTTGCTCGGCCGATGCGCCCTTGGCAAGCTCGGCGGCCAGTGCGCTGGAGAGCGTGCAGCCAGTGCCGTGTGTATTTTTCGTCGGCACTCGCCTGGCCTCGAACCAGTGCAGGCCGTCGGCCGTGGCAAGCACGTCTGGGCTCTCGTCGCTGCCGAGATGGCCACCCTTGACCAATACGGCGGCGGGGCCAAGCGCGCGCAGCCGCTCGGCCTGCGCCGCCATCTCATCGCGATTGGTCGCGACCGGCTGGTGCAACAGGGCCGCGGCCTCGGGCAGGTTCGGGGTAAGGAGGGTTGCGAGCGGCAGCAGCCGCCGGGTCAGCACGTCGACCGCTTCGGGCGCGAGCAGGGCAGCACCACCCTTGGCGATCATCACCGGGTCGAGAACTATGGGGATTCCCGGTCGACCGGCAAGGGCTGCGGCGACAGCTTCGGCTATGCCGGCATTGGCGATCATGCCGATCTTGACGGCGTCGACGCGCACATCGGCGAAGACGGCATCGATCTGGTCGGCGACGAATTGCGGCGGCACCAGATGCACGCCGGTCACCCCTTGCGTGTTCTGTGCCGTTAACGCTGTGAGCACTGCCATGCCGTAAACGCCACGGGCGCCAAACGCCTTGAGATCGGCCTGGATGCCGGCGCCGCCGGAGGGATCCGAGCCGGCGATGGAGAGGACGTTGCGGATCATGGGCGGACCTTTCGGATTTCTGCGGCGATGCGGCGGGCGGCGGCCTCGGGGTCCGGCGTGCCCGCAATGGCGGAGACGACGGCAAGCCCTTCGGCTCCGGCTGCAAACACTTCGGCCACATGCTCCGCCTTGAGGCCGCCGATGGCGACGGACGGCACCGGCGATGCCTTCACCAGCCTGGCAAGACCATCAAAGCCGACCGGCTGCTTGTGGTCGGCCTTGGTCGGCGTCGCAAAGACAGGTCCGACGCCGGCATAATCGACAATATCAGGGTCGACGGCGGCAGCGAGCCGGGCTGTTTCCACCGAGAGACCAAGGATCATCTCGGGTCCGATCATGTCTCGTGCCCTGCGCGCATTCATATCCTCCTGGCCGACATGCAGGCCATCGGCGCCGATCGCGACCGCAGCCTCGACATCGTCATTAACGATGAGGAGGGCGCCGGTTCCAACGAGCGCCTCTCTCAAGGCGCGGCCGGTCTCGATCATGCTGGCCGTGCCGGCATGTTTGTCGCGCAACTGCACCATCGTCGCGCCGCCGGCAACGGCAAGCCGCGCCGTCTCGATCATGCCGATTCCGGCGCAGAGATCGGGATCGAGAACGAGATAGAGCGAAAGGTCGAAGCGCTTCATGCGACCGATACCCTTGCCCTGGCATCGAGCGTTTCGGCGTCGATCGCAGCCAGCGCATCGAGGAAGCGCCAGGAAAAGGAGCCCGGGCCGGCGGCGCCGAGCGCTGCATCTTCGCCGGCGACGGCGAAGGTCGCAAGCGCGGCGACAGTCGCGCCGAAGAGATCTTCGGGCGCGGTCGCGGCAAAGGCGCCGACGAGGCAGGTGAGCGAGCAGCCGAGCGCGGTGACCTGCGGCATCAGGGCCGATCCGCCCGCAATACGGACTGCCCTTGCGCCATCGGTGACGAAATCGACAGCACCGGTGACGGCGACGATGGTCCGCTGCCTCTCCGCCAGCCGCCGTGCCGAATCCTCCGCCTGTTCGACTGGATCGCGGCTGTCGACGCCCTGACCACGGCTCTCGCCGCCGGCAAGCGCGATGATCTCGGAGGCGTTGCCGCGGATAATCGTCGGGCGAAGCTCCAGAAGGTCGGCCACCGCGGCGCGACGGAAGCCCGTGGCGTAATGGGCCACCGGATCGAGCACCCAGGGTTTGCCGGCCGCATTGGCGGCCTTGGCAGCCCCCTGCATGCCTTCGAGCCATTGCGTCGAGAGCGTGCCGATGTTGATGGTCAAAGCATTGGCGATGCCGGCGAATTCGCCGGCTTCTTCAGCGGCATGCACCATGGCGGGCGAAGCGCCCGCGGCCAGCAGGACGTTGGCCGCGATATTCATCGCGACATAATTGGTGATGCACTGAACGAGCGGCGGCTTTTCGCGCATCGCCTTCAGCATGGCTCCCGACGTGATCTTGCTCTGCATGGTGCCCCTTTCAGGCGGGGGCGGGCGCGGGGCGCTGCTCTTACGGCGGTGCCCCGAGCGACTCCCTCCGCCGGCATTATCCGGTTCAGGTTCGAAGGGTTCTTCTCAGCCCGTCTGTCGACGAACGCCCCTGTCTCTCATCACGCTCTTTTTCGCAGAGAAGGGCGCGGCTGTCACTCCGAAAGTGAGTATTCCGGTATTTCGGAGCGGCTGCTCTTGGGCGTGGACATTGCTGGAGGCCTTCCCAGCGCAATCCTGAAGGCATCCAATTTTGCCTAACTCAAATCATGCAGCCCCGTCGTAATAGCCTGGCTGATTGAAAACTCCGAAAATCGAACCCCCAAACCACTCCGCTCCGGCGTACAGGCTGTCGGCCCGACCTCATAGCGATCGGCAGCCGGGAAGGGTGCTAGCCGCAGCAACGGCCAGCGGCTACCGTCGCGGGAGCCCTGGATGCGCACGGCGCCGTTTGCGACAGTCACACGGATGCGGAAATCCTCCAATTCCTTGAAGGGCTGCGACACCGACCAGTCTGACTTTCCGTCGGTGACGACGGTGCTGAGGAAGGCTTCGCCGTCGGTGAATTCGACGCCTGTTTTCACCCAGCGGCTCTCGTCGATGCGTACCATCAGGCCGGCCTGATCGTAGAGGGTGCGGAATTCGCCCTGGACGCGGATCTGTGCGGTGAAGCTGTCGCCGGTGGGAAAGGCGAGGAAGTGGCCGGTGTCGCGGGTGAAGCCGTAATAGGTCTCGCGCCAGAAATCGGTCTTTTCGCCTGTCGTCATCGTCAGGCCGGTTTCGTCGGCGTGCCAGCTGGCCGGCTCGTTCAGCCATTTCCCGTCATTGAAGTCGATGCTCATTCGCTTCTCCCTTCCTTTAATCTTGCCGCAGGGCAGTCGTCTCACTTGGCGTATCACGCAGGCCCCGTGCGGAGAACTAGCGCAGCTGAAGATGGTGCTTTCCGGAAACGCGCCATCCGCGGCTGCATAATCGACCGCTCATGCTTGACACGATAGCTTCAGCTTCTATTCTGTTACAAAAAGATGAATTACATAATTGTGGAACTAAATCGGGAGCTCTCATATGAAAACATTCGTCGCATTCCTTCTCGGCACCGCGCTCGTCGCCCTGCCTTCGACCCTGCTCGCTCAGGAAAAGGGCGGCGTCATCAATGTCGCGACGATCGGCGAGCCGCCGACGCTCGATCCGATGTCGTCCACGGCTGATCTCGTCGGCATCGTCACGCAGCATATTTTCGAGACGCTCTACACTTTCGACAAGAGCTGGAACGTCACGCCGCTTCTCGCTGAAAGCCTGCCCGAGATCAGCGCCGACGGCAAAACCTATACGATCAAGCTCAGGACTGGCGTCAAGTTCCACGACAATACCGATATGACGTCCGAGGATGTGGTCGCTTCGCTTACCCGCTGGATGAAGATCGCCTCGCGCGGCAAGCAGGTGGCCGGCTTTATCGACAAGATCGCGGCTACCGATCCTTCGATGGTTACGATCACGCTGAAGCAGCCCTATGCGCCGCTGACCTCGCTGCTCGCCTTCAACAATTCGGCGGCGATCATCATCCCGTCCGAAAAACAGGACGAGCCGATGAAGGAGTTCATCGGCACCGGACCCTATATGCTGAAGGAACGGAAAGCCGACCAGTATATCCAGCTTGTCCGCTTCGATGGGTACAAGCCGCGCAGCGGCGAGAGCGATGGTTATGGCGGCGCGCGTCATCAATATCTCGATGAAATCCGCTTCGTGCCGGTGCCGGACCCGAACACCCGCGTCGAGGCCGCCGTTTCCGGGCAGTACGACTATGTCGACTCGATCCCGGTCGAATCCTACGACAAGCTAAAGGCCTCGACCGCCGCGCAGCCGGTCATGCTGAAGCCCTTCGGTTATCCGGTTTTTGTCTTCAACACCAAGGAAGGTGTGGCTGCCAAGGTCGATGTGCGCAAGGCGATCCGCCAGGCGCTCAGCATGGAAGACATGCTGGCGGCCGCCTTCGGCAGCAAGGATTTCTATGCGCTCGATGGCGCCATCTATCCCAAGACCTTTGCCTGGTCGACCGATGCCGGCGTCGAGGGCGCCTATAATGTCGCCGATCCGGAAGGGGCCGCGGCCGCCGCCAAGAAGGCCGGCTACAATGGCGAGCCGATCCGCATCCTGACCAGCCGTCAATACGAGTTCCATTACAAGATGGCGCAGGTCGCCGCCGAATATCTGAAGCTTGCCGGCTTCACCGTCGATATGCAGGTGGTGGACTGGGCGACGCTGACGCAGCGCCGCACCGATCCGAAGCTCTGGGATATCTATATCACCCACAGCCCCTTCCTGCCGGAGCCGGCCCTCATCGGTTCGCTGTCGACGAGTTCGCCCGGCTGGTGGGACACGCCGGCCCGCAAGTCGGCCGTCGATGCCTTCACCTCCGAAGTCGATCCGAAGAAGCGCGTGGCGCTCTGGGCCGATGTCCAGAAGGCCGTCTATGCCGATGCACCCTTCATGAAGATCGGCGATTTCAACGCCGTCTCGGCAAAGTCGGTCAAGCTTGAAGGGGTGGATCCTGCTCCGTGGCCGTATTTCTGGAACGCTTCAATCAAGAAGTGAGCATCACCGCCGGTGCCGGTCCTTCGCGATCGGTACCGGTCATCTTTTCTGCCGCATCTGTAAGGACTTGAAGGCCGGCATTCATGATACGCTACATCCTCCAGCGCCTGTTCGGCATGATCGTCGTGATGTTCCTGGTCGTCACGATCGTCTTCGTCATCGTGCGCGTGACGCCGGGTGATCCGGCGGCCGTCATGCTCGGGCCGGATGCGACGCCGCAGGATATTGGCGACCTCAGAAGCCGGCTCGGCCTCGATCAGTCGCTCGGCCTGCAATATGTCTATTATATCGGCCAGCTACTGAAGGGCGATCTCGGCCAGTCGATCTTTCTGAACATGCCGGTCACATCGGCGCTCATCGACCGGGCCGAGCCGACCTTCTTCCTGACGCTGTTTTCGCTTGCCATCGCCAGCATCATCGCGCTGCCGATCGGCATCTATGCCGCCTATCGGCGCGGTTCCTTCATTGATCAGGCGGCAACGACGCTCGCCATGTTCGCCGCCAGCATTCCAAGCTTCTGGCTCGGTCTCATTCTCATGCAGTTCTTCGCCGTCCGGCTCAATCTCTTCCCGGTCTCCGGTTATGGCGGCCCGGGCTCGACCTTCATCGACCGGATGTATCATCTGACGCTGCCGGCCTTTGCGCTCGGCATCGTCTCTTCGGCGCTAATCCTGCGCTTCACCCGTGCCTCGATGCTCGATGTGCTCGGCGACGATTATATCCGCACGGCGCGCGCCAAGGGGCTGATCGAGCGCAAGGTCATCCTCAAGCACGCGCTGAAGAATGCGTTGATCCCGATCCTGACGGTGCTCGGCCTGACGGCGGCGGTGCTGATCTCGGGCGCTGTCGTCACCGAAACCGTTTTCGGACTGCCGGGTGTCGGAAATCTCGTCGTTTCGGCGGTGCTGCGCCGCGACTATCCCGTCATTCAAGGGGCGCTGCTCGTCATCGCCGCCCTCTACGTGCTGATCAATTTTGCGATCGACATGCTCTACCTGCTGGTCGATCCGAGGGTGCGGTACTGATGGCCGACGTCGCAATCAAACCCGTCGAAAGCGAAGGCAGCAAGTTCGTCCGCCGCCTGATGAAGCGCAGGACGGTGGCCTTCGGCCTGCTGATCCTGACGGTCTTCGTGCTGCTGGCGGTGTTAGCACCGGTGGTCGCGCCCTATTCGCCGTCGAAGCTTTCCATCGTCAACCGTCTGAAGCCGCCGAGCGGCACCTTCTTTTTCGGCACCGACGAGTTCGGCCGCGACGTCTTCTCGCGCACGATTTTCGCCGGCCGCCTGTCGCTGCTCGTCGGTGCGGCTGTTGTGGCCTTGTCGGCGGCCATCGGCGTGACGCTCGGCCTGCTTGCCGGCTTCTTTCAAAAGCTCGATACGCCGATCGCCCGGCTGATCGACGCGATGATGGCCTTTCCGGATATCCTGCTCGCCATCGCCCTCGTCGCCGCTCTCGGCCCGTCCTTGACGACGGTCATCATTGCGCTGTCGATCGTCTACTCGCCGCGCCTTGCCCGTATCGTCCGCGCCTCGACGCTTGTCATTCGCGAGCTGCCCTATGTCGAGGCGGCGAGGGCGCTCGGCATTTCGACTTTCCACATCATGACGCGACACGTGTTGCGCAATCTGCTGTCGCCGATCCTGGTACAGGCCACCTTCCTCTTTGCCAGCGCCATGCTTGCCGAAGCCGGCCTCTCCTTCCTCGGCCTCGGCGTCAGCCCCGAAGTGCCGACCTGGGGAACGATGATCGCTGCCGGCCGGCAATATATCGGGCAGGCCGACTGGGTGACGGTTTTCCCCGGCGTGGCGATCGTCCTCTCGGTGCTGTCGCTGCAGATGGTCGGCGACGGCCTGAGAGACATGCTCGATCCAAGACTTCGCAAGGACCTTTAATCCGCCGACAGAGGTCGCCCAATCCAAATCCGCCAATAGAAATTCGCATGACAGGAGTTCGCGTGAATCAGTTCCCCGCCGCCGCCGGCAAGGTCGAGAACTCGCCTTACCAACGGTTAGCCGCGCTTGGCATAACGCTGCCGCCGCCACCGCCGCCGATCGCCAATTTCGTGACGCATGTGCTAGAAGGCAACATGCTCTATCTCTCCGGCCAGGGCCCGCGCGAGGCCGATGGCTTCCTGCATGCCGGCAAGGTCGGCGGCGGAGTTGGTGTCGAGGAAGCTTACCGACATGCGCGGCTGACCGGCATCAACCTGCTTGCCGTCATGCATGAAGCGCTTGGCGATCTCTCCCGCGTCAGGCGGGTGGTCAAGCTGCTCGGCATGGTGAATGCCATGCCCGAGTTCGAGGATCATCCGAGCGTCATCAACGGCTGCTCGGATCTGTTGATCGCCGTATTCGGCGCGGCCGGCGAACATGCCCGCTCGGCGGTCGGCTTCGGCTCGCTGCCCGGCAATATCACCGTCGAGATCGAGGCCATCGTCGCCTTGCATGGCTGAACGTGTTTTCGTGTTTGGAGTGGTCTTCGGATGACTTATTTCTATTTTAACAGGCATCCTTCCCCCGGCTGCTCGACACTACCAGATGGCCGCGCCATGTTCTGCCCTTCCTCCCAGACTTTCGGAGATCTTCATGCCCGATGATATCAGACCTTCGCTCGGCCTTCGTCCCGTCATCAATGTGTCCGGCACGATGACCAGCCTCGGCGCCTCGATCGTCGTTCCGGAGGCGATCGAGGCGATGGCAGCGATCCTGCCGCACTTCGTCGAAATCAACGACTTGCAGCGCAAGGCAAGCAGCGTCATCGCCCGGCTGACCGGCGGGGAGGCCGGTTTCGTCACCGCCTCCTGCTCGGCCGGCATTTCGCTTGCCGTCGCCGGCGCAATCACCGGCGACAATCTGTTGGCGATCGAGAAACTCCCGGACGCCGTCCCGGAGAGGAACGAGGTGCTGGTGCAGATGGGCCATGTGGTCAGCTACGGCGCGCCGGTTGACCAGGCGATCCGGCTTGCCGGCGGCACGGTGGTGCTTGTGGGACAGGCGACCTCGACGCATCGTTTCCACATGGAAAGGGCGATCACCGACAAGACGGCTGCTGCCGTCTATGTCGTTTCCCACCATGTCGTCGATTATGGGCTGCTGAACCTCAAGGAATTCATCGAGATCGCCCATGCCAAGGGCGTCCCCGTCATCGTCGATGCGGCCTCGGAATATGACCTCAGGACCTTCCTGGAGCAGGGGGCCGATATCGCGCTCTATTCCGGCCACAAGTTTCTCGGCGGCCCGACCTCGGGCATCGTCGCCGGCAGCAAGGAATTGGTGCGGCACGCCTTCCTGCAGAATATGGGGATCGGCCGCGGCATGAAGGTCGGCAAGGAAAGTATCTTCGGGGTCATGGCGGCGCTGGAGGCGTGGGAAAGGCGCGATCATGCCGGCATCCGCGAGCGCGAGACCGGTTATCTCAATCTGTGGAAGAAGACGCTCGACGGCCGTCCCGGCGTCACCGCGTTGATCGAGCCCGACCCGACCAACAATCCGCTCGATCGGCTGCGGCTCATCGTCGATCCAGAAGAGGCGCATATCACCGCCTGGGATCTGGCCGATGCGCTCGCCAAGGGCAGTCCGCCGATCATCGTGCGCGATCATGAGGTGGAGCACCGCTATTTCTATCTCGACCCCTGCAACTTGCACCCGGGCCAGGAGGTCATCGTCGCAAACCGCCTCGCTGAGGAACTCGACAAGGCGCGCGCCTCCAACGAAGTCATCGCCACACCGATCGAAAACCGCAGCCGGCACCGCTTCGACGGGTTGCTGTGCTGGCCGGATTGATCGACCGTTCTCATCCGCCGCAAGAGGAGCCGATATGGCCAACGCCCAAGCCCAGCCGATCGAGACATTGAGCCCCGTTCTTTCCGTCGACCGGCTGACTACGTCCTTCCTGGTCGACGGCGCCTGGAAACCGGTCGTGCGCGACGTCTCCTTCACCGTCGCGCCCGGTGAAACTGTGGCGATCGTCGGCGAATCCGGCTCGGGCAAGAGCGTCACCTCGCTGTCGATCATGCGGCTGCTGCAGGCGGAGACGAGCCGCATCGAGGGCCGCGTCATGCTCAACGGCCGCGACCTGCTGGCCCTGCCGGAACATGCGATGCGGCAGGTGCGCGGCAATGAGGTGGCGATGATCTTCCAGGAGCCGATGACCTCGCTCAATCCGCTCTTCACCATCGGCGATCAGATCTCCGAAGCGCTGCTCTGCCATTCCGATATGAGTAAAGCCGATGCCAGGGCGGAGACGATCAGGCTGCTGGAAAAGGTCCGTATCCCCTCGGCCGCCTCGCGCTTCGACGAATATCCGCATCGTTTTTCCGGCGGCATGCGCCAGCGGGTGATGATCGCCATGGCGCTCGCCAGCCGGCCGAAGCTCCTGATCGCCGACGAGCCGACGACGGCGCTCGACGTGACGATCCAGGGCCAGATCCTCGACCTCATCAAGCTGCTGCAGGAAGAGGAGGGGACCTCCGTGCTCTTCATCACCCACGACATGGGCGTCGTCGCCGAGATCGCCGATCGGACGGTCGTGATGTATCGCGGCGAACAGGTCGAAAGCGGGCCTACCGCCGATATTTTTCACCGTGGCAAACACCCCTATACGCGGGCGCTGCTATCGGCCGTGCCGGTGCTCGGCTCGATGCGGGGCCGGCAGCGGCCGCTGCGCTTTCCCGTGGTCAACACGGCGACGGGGCAATCGGACGTTCCCGCCGAGGCTGCCGATACGGTCGCGGCGAAGCCCGTCCTGCAGGTGAAGAACCTCACCAAGCGCTTCGAGATCCATTCCGGCCTTTTCGGCCGGCTGACCAGCCGCGTGCATGCGGTCGAAAACGTCTCTTTCGATCTCAATGCCGGCGAGACGCTGTCGCTCGTCGGCGAGTCCGGCTGCGGCAAATCGACGACGGGGCGCGCCATCATGCGCCTGATCGAGCCGCAGGCCGGCTCGGTGCTCGTCGAGGGCAAGGAGGTGCTCGGGCTCGACAAGAAGGATCTGCGCGAGATGCGCAAATCCGTGCAGATGATCTTCCAGGATCCCTTCGCCAGCCTCAATCCGCGCATGACGGTGGGGGCTGCGATCGCCGAACCCTATCTCGAACACCGGATGGGCAATGCGAAACAGGCAAGGGAGGTCGTCGCCGACCTGCTGGTGAAGGTTGGCCTGTCCGCGGATATGGCGGCGCGCTACCCACATGAATTTTCCGGTGGCCAACGCCAGCGCATCTGCATCGCCCGCGCGCTTGCCTTGCAGCCGAAGGTGATCGTAGCGGACGAAAGCGTCTCGGCGCTCGACGTCTCGATCAAGGCGCAGGTCATCAACCTGATGCTGGATCTGCAGCAGAGCCTCAACCTCGCCTTTCTGTTCATCTCGCACGACATGGCGGTGGTCGAGCGCGTCAGCCACCGCGTGGCGGTGATGTATCTCGGCGAGATCGTCGAGATCGGCCCGCGCGCCGCCATCTTCGAAAACCCGCAGCACCCCTATACCAAGAAGCTTATCGCCGCCGTGCCGGTGCCAGATCCCGACCGCCGCCACGAGAAGCGGATGGTGGCGAACGACGAGATCAAGAGCCCAATGCGCCCGGTCGACTATGCCCCTCCGATAGCCTCCTATCGCGAGGTCGGGCCGGGCCATCTGGTCATGGTCGCTCGCTCGTCCGGGCTGGGAGTTGCCTAACGGATCATCGGCGCATAAAGCAGATGCGGAGACAAATGCTTGGAAAGCCGCACCGATGAACAAGACAGAGTATTTTTCGACGCTCGGCGGCCTGCCGCCGCAGACCCAACTGCTTTCCGGCAAGGCCGTTTTTACCACGGCTTACGCGGTCATCCCCCGCGGCGTCATGAGCGATATTGTCACGAGCCTCCTTCCGCATTGGACGGGAACGCGGGCGTGGGTTCTCTCACGGCCGCTTTCCGGTTTCTCCGAAACCTTCTCGCAATATGTGATGGAAGTTCAGCCGGGCGGCGGAAGCGACCGGCCGGAGCCCGACAAACGAGCCGAAGCGGTGCTCTTCGTCGTCGAAGGCGGCATGACGGTTGAGCTCGAAGGCGTCAGCCATGCGCTGCGCGCCGGTTCCTTCGCCTATCTTCCGGCCGGCTCGGCCTGGCGCCTGAAAAACAACGGTTCGGCTGCTGCCATCTTCCATTGGGTCCGCAAGGCGTTCCAGGAAGTCGAGGGGCTGGAGCCGCCGCCGGCAATTTTTACGCATGAGGATGACCATCCGATCCAGGCCATGCCCGACACCGACGGCCGCTGGGGCACGACCCGCTTCATCGATCCGGCCGATGTGCGCTACGACATGCATGTCAATATCGTGACGCTGGAGCCGGGTGCGGTGATCCCCTTCATGGAAACACACGTCATGGAGCACGGCCTCTATGTGCTGGAGGGCAAGGCGGTTTATCGCCTGAACCAGGATTGGGTCGAGGTCGAAGCCGGCGATTTCATGTGGCTGCGCGCCTTCTGCCCGCAGGCCTGCTACGCCGGCGGTCCCGGCCGCTTCCGCTACCTGCTCTACAAAGATGTCAATCGGCATATGAAGCTCTGGTAAGCGGCTTCGCATAGGCCGCACACGAGGCATGCTCGCACCTGTCCGGTTGCTTGACAGCTCTCCGGTTAACACGCATCGTCCTTCGATGCGGGATATGGATTCATGGCTGTCGGAGAAGAACGAAATCAACCGAAGAAACGCTGCCGAAGCGGTCTTCGAAGATATCCGCACGGCCATTGTGGATCAGAAACTGCCGCTCGGAAGCCGTCTTCCCTCGGAGGTGCAACTGGCCGAACGCTACGGCATCAGCCGGGCGATCGTGCGTGAAGCGCTTCGCTCCCTGCAGACGCTGGGCTTCACGCAGACCAGGACCGGCCGCGGCACCTTCGTCGTTTCGGAAAGCCCCGCACGACAACTTGGCGGCGGTGCCTATTCCGCCCGCGATCTGATGGAGGCGCGCCCCTGCATCGAAATTCCGGCTGCCGGTTGGGCGGCATTGCGCCGTTCGGGCGAGCAGCTGGTCCGGCTGACATCCTTGTGCGACCGGATGAACGAGGAGGAGGATGTCCAGAAATGGGTGCGGATGGACGCGACCTTTCATGGAGAAATCGCGGAGGCTTCAGGCAATGCGATCTTCCGGAAAGTCGTCGCCGATGTTCGCGGCGCGCTCTCGACGCAATCCGAACTGGTCGAGCATGTTCGTGGACGGCGCAAAGCGTCCAATGCGGAGCACCGCCGAATTCTGGAGGCAATTGCCGCGGGCAGCGAGCAGGATGCGCGTGCGGCCATGGCGGAGCACCTGCTGGAGGTCAAGCGGTCCATCATTGGGTTGCCGATGACAGACGCGCAGCGTTGAAGGTGTAATTTCCAATTTGCGCCCGGATATCCCGCCCGGCCGATCGGATGCAAGGCGATGAACGATCTAGAAAACTGGCTGTCCAATCCAGCGACCCTTAGTCGCAAAAGCGCTTCGGAACTTGTGTTCGAGGAATTGCGCAGCCTCATCCTGTCAAGCCGTTTTGCTGCCGGCTCGAAGCTGCCGTCAGAAGCGAAGCTGGCGGCAAAATATGGCGTCAGCCGCCCGATCGTGCGTGAAGCACTGCGCTCGCTGCAGATTCTGGGGCTGACGGAGACACGAACGGGCAGCGGCACATACGTGCTAGCGGCTGCCGGCGACGGCGATATCAGTTACGGCGCTTATTCGGCGCGTGATCTGATGGAGGCCCGTCCCTACGTCGAAGTATCGGCCGCCGGCTGGGCGGCGCTGCGTCGAAGCGATGACGAGCTGTCCCGCTTGCTCGGCCTTTGCGACGAGATGGAGCATGAGGAAAATACCGAGGCCTGGGTGCGGCTGGACTCGGATTTTCATGGGCTGATCGCGGCGGCGTCGAAGAACGCCGTCTTCCGCGATATTGTCGACGAGGTTCGGGAGGCCATGGCGCAGCAATCCGGTCTGCTGACGGTCCTCGGGCCGCGGCGGCAGGAATCGAACGACGAGCATCGCGCCATCGTCGAAGCCATCCGCGCAGGCGCGGAGGTCGACGCCCGGACCGCGATGGACATCCATCTTAAAAAGGTGGAGATGGCCGTCAGCCGGCTCATCGGCAGCGAGACGCGCTAGATCCTGTCTGTCGAGAGATCACCGCGGAATCCCGACGGTTAGTCCTGTGCGGTTGGCCGAACCACGATGCTTCCGATTTCGACGTCAGCCGGCTGGTCGATGGCGAAGGCGATTGCGCGCGCAATGGAATCGGCAGGAATTGCAATTCTGTCCGACCATGCTCTAAGGCGCGCCTGTTCGGCCTCGTCCCCCACCGTCGTCAGGAATTCCGTTTGGATCGCCCCCGGTGAGATCTCCGTCACCCGGATATTCGGTCCGGACTCCTGCCGTAACGCTTCCATGATCGTGCGTACCGCATTCTTACTGGCAGCGTAGACGCCCATCTTCGGCAGGATTCGGAGCCCTGCGGTCGAAACGACAGTGATGACATGGCCGCTCTGCTGCTTGCCGAACACCGGCAGCGCCGCGGCGATCCCATAAAGGACCCCCTTCACGTTGATGTCGATCGTCTCGTCCCATTCATCTACCTGCAGGGCGTCGAAACGCGACAGCGGGCCAATGCCGGCGTTGTTCACGACGACGTCGAGCCGGCCAAATTCGCTGCAAGCCAAGTTGACGAGCGCGGTGAGGTCCTCTCGCTTGGTGACATCCGTGCTCCGATATGCGCAACCGCCGCCAATGGCCTTGATATCCGCGGCCACAGACGCGATCCGATCTTCCCTTCGTCCGCCCAACACGACACGAGCGCCCCGTTCGGCCAAGTGGAGGGCGGTGGCGCGACCCATTCCGCTGCCCGCGCCGGTAATGACGACAACTTTGTTTTCGATAGTCATGGCTTGGTCTCCTTTTCGAATTAAAGGTAGTCGACCTCACTTGGATGATCTATGCTCGGAAGGCCATGAATATGTCGCGATCGTCCATGAATCATTCAGATCCGCTTTCTGATGTGCTCACCACTCTCGGTGCGCGCAGCGGCGGTAGAACTCGTTTGGAAGCCAGTGGCGACTGGAGCCTGTCTTTCGCGGAAAAGGAAAGATTGAAGCTCGTGGCCGTCCTGCGCGGGAAATGTTGGATTCTCTTGCCTGACCACCCCCCGCAGCAGTTGACCGAAGGCGACGTGTTCCTGATCGGCGGCGGAGCCTATGGGGTGGCAAGCAACCCGGACCTGACACCGATCGATGGTGCGGCCTTGTACGCGCAATCCGGCCGCGACATCGTCCGTCTTGGTGGCGACGAGACGGTCCTGATCGGCGGCAGCATCACGTTCGCAAGTGCCGAGGCCAACTTCGTTCTCGACGCGCTTCCGCGTTTCCTGCGCATCGGAGGCGCGTCAGGCGCGGCTACGGCAGTGTCCCGGACATTGGAGCTTCTCGATGGCGAAGTCGGACGGGACCGCATTGGCGGTTCTCTGGTCACGACAAGGCTGGCGGAGGTTTTGTTCGTGGAGGCGATCCGTGCCTATGTCGCCGAGCAGGGCGACGCCTGCATCGGCTGGATCGGTGCGCTGGCGGATCGTCAGATTGGAGAAGCGCTCCGTGTTATCCACGGTGAAACAAAGCGCCCGTGGACTGTTGCGAGCTTGGCGGCGAGGGTTGGCATGTCTCGATCGGCGTTCTCGGCCCGTTTCGCGCGCCGCGTGGGCAAGCCGCCGCTAGAGTATCTCACGGATTGGAGAATGCTTTTGGCGAGGCAATGGCTGAGCGAGCCCGAGGCTGATATCGCGCGCATTGCAAGTGAAGTCGGCTATCTCTCTCAGAGCGCTTTCGGACACGCTTTCAAACGCACCTTTGGTCATACTCCCCGGTCACAAGGTCGGTGAACAACGAGTTCTTCCATATCGCGAAATGGGGGTATCGGATCAACCCGGCATCCAGCTGCCTGTGACGAACCGGCGTCCATATATGCACAACATCGCACGAAAGACCCTTGACCGAGCGGCGTCTCTTCATCTATTTCAAACCTGTCAGACCGCATGGCAGATTGACATCTTTGACGCGACTGCGCGGAGGGGCGGCCGGGAGGTTGCCGAACCCAGGGAGGAGAAATGACAGTGATGGAATCCACCAGAACCGAGGCCGATGGCCAGATTTTCGCCGAGGAGGATCTCGGTTACAAAAAGGCACTGAAGCCGCGGCAGATCCAGATGATCGCCATCGGCGGAGCGATCGGCACCGGTCTGTTTCTGGGCGCGGGCGGGCGGCTTGCCGCTGCCGGTCCGGCGCTTGTGCTGGTCTATGCCTTGTGCGGCTTTTTCGCGTTCCTTGTTCTCCGGGCTCTCGGCGAACTGATCGTGCACCGCCCGACCTCCGGTTCGTTCGTTTCCTATGCCCGTGAATTCTACGGTGAAAAGCTCGCCTTTGCGGTCGGCTGGCTCTACTGGCTGACCTGGGCGATGACGGCGGTCGCCGATGTCACCGCCGTGGCTCTCTACATGAATTTCTTCAAGGCCTACGTCCCATGGATCGCCATGATCGATCAGTGGGTCTTTGCGCTGGCGGCGCTGGTTCTCGTTCTCGCCATGAACCTTCTGTCGGTGAAGGTGTTTGGCGAACTGGAATTCTGGTTCAGCCTCGTCAAGGTTCTCGCTTTGGTCGTCTTCCTGCTTGTCGGGGTCTACTTCGTTGTGACCGGCACGCCGATCGACGGCCACGCTCCAGGCCTCAATACGATTGTCGACTTCGGCGGCATGTTCCCGAACGGAATCCTGCCCGCGCTTGTGGTGATCCAGGGCGTGGTTTTCGCCTATGCCTCGATCGAGCTGATCGGCACCGCCGCGGGCGAAACCGAAAACGCGCGCAAGGTCATGCCGCGCGCGATCCGAACGGTCGTGCTGCGCCTGGTGGTCTTTTATGTGGGCTCGGTTCTGCTGCTGTCGCTGCTGCTGCCCTATACCGCCTATAAGGGCGGCGAGAGCCCGTTCGTCACCTTCTTCGGCAAGATCGGCGTTGAAGGCGCCGACGTCGTCATGAACCTCGTCGTGCTCACCGCCGTCTTGTCGTCGCTCAATGCCGGCCTTTATTCGACCGGCCGCATCCTGCATTCCATGGCGATTTCGGGCTCGGCGCCGGCCGCGCTGGCGAAGATGAACAGATCCGGCGTGCCCTATGGCGGCATTGCGGTGACGGCTGTCGTGACCGCCTTCGGCGTCGTGCTGAACGCCGTCGTTCCGGCAGAAGCGTTCGAGATCGGACTGAATGTCGCCGCGCTCGGCATCATCGCGGCATGGGGAGTCATTGTTCTGTGCCAGCTTAAGCTGTGGCACCTGTCGCGTCAGGGCAAGCTGGTGCGGCCCGAATTCCGGATGTTCGGCGCGCCCTATACCGGCGTGCTGACGCTCGGCTTCCTAACGGTCGTCGTGATCCTGATGGCGCTGGATTATCCGGTCGGCACCTACACGGTCGCGTCGCTGCTGCTGATCATTCCGGCGCTGGTGGTCGGCTGGCTTCTGATGCGGGAGCGCATCCACATGATCGCGGCCGAACAAGGCGACGATCGCGGCGGTTTCGATCTGGCCTGACCGGCGCGACAGCAAGGCTTGCCCCGGCGCCAAATGCCGCCGGGGCCGCTTCAATGGAGAGAGAAATGATCCCGAGTGAGGATTTCGTCGTCACCGACCGTGGCGGCATCGTCGAGAACCGCCATCGCGTCCATGCGGCGGTCGTTGATGCAGAAGGCCGGCTGCTTTATGCGCTGGGAAACCCGACGCGCCTGACGCTTGCCCGGTCTGCCGCCAAGCCGGCCCAGGCGCTCGCCATCCTGGAGACGAGTGGGATCGAGCGTTACGGCTTCGATGATGCGGATCTCGCGCTAATGTGCGCTTCGCACAGCAGCGAAGAGCTGCATATCGCGCACACGCGGACCATGCTGGCGAAGATCCGGGCAGAAGAGGCCGATCTTCGCTGTGGCGGCCATCCTTCCTTGTCCGAAACCGTAAATCGCGCCTGGATCAGGCAAGACTATACGCCGACGGCGGTCTGCAGCAACTGTTCGGGAAAACACGTTGGAATGATTGCAGGCGCCCGGGCCATCGGCGCGGGCGTCGAAGACTATCACCTGCCGGATCATCCGATGCAGGTGCTCGTGAAGCGTACAGTCGCTGAACTATGCGATCTTGATCCGCAGGACGTCGAATGGGGGATCGACGGATGCAATCTGCCGACGCCCGCTTTTCCGTTGGATCGCCTGGCGCGCCTCTACGCCAAGCTTGCTTCGGCAGCAGATCGGGGCGAGGGGCAGGAGGGTTTGTCGAGGCGAGACGCAGCACTCGCTCGCATTTTCCAGTCGATGGCGCGCCACCCCGCAATGGTCGCGGGCGAGGGGCGTTACTGCACAGTACTGATGCGCGCGTTCAACGGCGCGCTGATCGGTAAGCTCGGCGCCGATGCCAGCTATGCAATCGGTGTGCGCGCCTCGGATGACACCAGGCGATTGGGGGCGGATGGGGCGCTCGGCATTTCGGTCAAGGTCGAGGATGGCAACATCGAAATCCTCTACGCGGTTGTGACGGAAATCCTCGATCAGCTCGGCATCGGTTCGCCCGAACTCCGCCGAGAGCTTGCAACGTTCCATCGTCCCAAGCGGGTGAACACCATGGGTGTTTCCACTGGTGGCGTGTCCTTTCCGTTCAGGCTGCGCATATCGGAGCCGGAGGGGAGTAGTCCAGTCCTGCAGCTTTGATACAATGACGCTTCCGGACGCGGCAATTCTGCCGCGCCTAACCGATCATCTCTCCGGCCTGCCGCCGCAGTTCAGATCCGCAGCGCCGCTTTCGAAAGTCCAGCCATGACTATCTCCACTATTGCGAATATCCGCGTCGAGCATGACCTGATCGGCGAGCGCGAGGTGCCGGCCTCGGCCTATTACGGCGTGCATACGCTGCGTGCGGTCGAGAATTTTCCGATCACCGGTCAGACCCTGCGGGAATCGGCGGACCTGATTGCGTCGCTCGCTGCGATCAAGCAGGCGGCGGCCCAGGCCAATGCAAGCCTCGGCCTTCTGGACAGGGCGCGCGCCGACGCCATTATTGCGGCCTGTATCGAGATCCGCGACGGTGCACTGCACGACCACTTCGTTGTCGATCTGATCCAGGGCGGCGCCGGCACCTCGACCAACATGAACGCCAACGAGGTGATTGCCAACCGGGCGCTTGAAATCATGGGATATGGGCGAGGGGATTATCAGCACCTGCACCCGAACGAACATGTCAATCTGTCGCAATCCACCAACGACGTCTATCCTACGGCCCTGAAGCTCGCTGCATGGATCGGCGTTCATCGTCTCGTCGACGCCATGGCGATTCTGCGGCGATCGTTCGAGGCCAAGGCGATCGAGTTTGCCGACGTCCTCAAGATGGGCCGCACCCAGTTGCAAGACGCCGTGCCGATGACGCTGGGGCAGGAATTCGGAACCTATGCGCTGATGCTGGCAGAGGACGAGGCGCGCCTCTTAGAAGCCGTCTCGCTGATCCGCGAAATCAATCTTGGCGCCACGGCCATCGGCACCGGCATCACGGCCCACCCGCAATATGCAGCGCTGGTGCGCGAGCGCCTGTCTGAGATCGTCGGCGTCGACCTGGTGACGTCGCCGGATCTGGTGGAGGCGACGCAGGATTGCGGATCGTTCGTGCAGCTGTCAGGCGTCCTCAAGCGCGTCGCGGTCAAGCTGTCCAAAACATGCAACGACCTGCGGCTTCTGTCTTCGGGGCCGCGCGCCGGGCTGAACGAGATCAACCTGCCGGCGCGCCAGGCGGGTTCGTCGATCATGCCGGGCAAGGTCAACCCGGTCATCCCGGAAGTCGTCAACCAGGTGGCTTTCGAGGTGATCGGCAATGACGTGACGATCACCATGGCGGCCGAGGCGGGCCAGCTCCAGTTGAATGCTTTCGAGCCGGTGATCTTCTACAGCCTCTACCGCAGTCTCAGCCACCTGACCAATGCCTGCCTGACGCTCGAGGCCAACTGCATTCAAGGCATCACCGCCAACCGTGACCGGCTGCGCCAGACAGTCGAGCAGTCGATCGGCATCGTGACGGCGTTGAACCCCTATATCGGCTATCGCAATGCCACGGAGGTCGCGCTGGAAGCACATCATTCGGGGCGGGGAGTCTATGAAATCCTTCTCGAACGCGGCCTGATGCAGAAGGAGCATCTAGATGCAGTTCTGCGTCCGGAAACGCTGACGCGGCCAAGTGAGAAGCTTTCCTTCTCATAAGGCATGCGGCTCATTTTGCCCTTGCGAAGACCGGCCGATGAAGCTCTGGTCGCTTCATGGGCCGGGCAACACTCATTTGTGCGCGGTCACGCCGCCTTTGCTTGCGGCTTGGCAGCCTTGACATGCGTTATGCTGCGGCGGCCGTCGATGCTGACGGGAACATCGCCATCGACCGTGGCGCGGCGCACGACGCGGTGCTGGTCGCCATAGTCGTTGACGGCATAGTGCTGGGTGGCGCGATTGTCCCAGATCGCCACATCCCCGGCTCTCCAGCGCCAGCGCACGGTATTTTCCGGGGCGGTGACGTAGGACTGGAACACCTCGTAGAGTTTTACGGAGTCGCTCTTCGACAGGCCGACAAGGCGCTGAACGAAGTTTCCTAGGAGCAGCGATCTTTCGCCGGTTTCCGGATGGACACGCACGACCGGATGCTCGGTTTCGTAGATCGTCGCGGTGAAAACTTCCTCGAAATGCTTCTTCTCTTCGGCGGTGGCGCGAGGGCGAACGGCGGCATAATCATAGGCATTGCTGTGAATGGCCCACAAACTGTCCGCCAGCAGTTTGAGCGGCGCCGGCAGGCTTTCATAGGCGGCATGGGTGTTGGACCAGATCGTGTCGCCGCCGGCTGCCGGGATGACGACACCGCGCAGGACGGAGAATTTGGGATAGGCGTCGACGAAGGTGACGTCGGTATGCCACTGGTCCGCCCTGCCGCCGCCGCGGCTGGAATCGAGATTGAGGATGGACGCCGTGCCGGCGACGGGTCCCTGGGTTGGATGCGGCACGAGATCGCCGAGCCGGCGTGCAAAGGCTTCCTGTTCGGAATCGTCAAGATGTCCCTGATCGCGGAAGAAGATCACCTTGTGTTTGAGCAGAAGCTGGTTGATGGCTGCCACCGTTGCGTCCGAAAGATCTCCGCCAAGACGAACACCTTTGATTTCGGCGCCGACGCGGCCGGTCAGCGGCACGACATCGGACTCGGGTATGATCTGATCGACGAGAACCGGATTGCTCATGAAAATCTCCTGTTGATGTTGGAAGAGTCGGCAGGTCACCTGCACCCGCAAAAGGATTCTTCGGGTGTTCGAAATCTCATCGCTGAAAGTCGACAGGTCTATGGAACCGTATAATCTATAAAATCTGTAGACAATAATTTCTAATTTTGCCTGTTTTCCTGAAACAGCCGTCTTCGATTTCCTCGCCGGGAGGGAGGCTGGCGGCCGCTGGCATTTCTTCGTATCTTCCGCCGGCAACATGGGCTCGCGGAGCAAACATCGTGCCCGAGGCGGTGTATCGGCAAACCCGAAAGGAAAATCGATGGCAACAGTCAAACTCCTGTCAGACCAAGAGGCCGCAGCCATTCCAGCCGTGCAAGCGGTGTTCGACGACATCAGGGCGACACGCAAGACCGATTTCATCAACAATTTCTGGCGTGCTCTTGCAAACGATCCGGCAAATCTCAAGCGGGTATGGGAGACGCTCAAATCGGTCATGACGGTCGAAGGCGCGATTGATCCGTTGACACGGGAGATGATCTACATCGCCGTGTCGACGGCCAATGCCTGCCAGTATTGCATTCAATCCCACACCGCAGCTGCCCGAGCCCGCGGCATGACCGATGCCCAACATGGCGAACTTCTGACGATCATCGGCCTTGCCGCGCAGACAAATCATCTCGCTCTCGCCATGCAGGTTCCCTCAGATCCGGAATTCGAAGTGCGGTAGGAAACGACGTTACAAATCAAGCACATGCAACCATGCGCGACAGGGCGCCCTACGCCGGGGTTTACTCCGGTTTACCTAATCGCGGTCAACGCCTGGATGTGAGATACTGAATATGCGGCAGATCGCCCGATCTGCCCGATTGTTGAGGAGGATGTCCTATGCCACTGTTCATAATCACAGGGTGCTATTCAGCCGCGGCAACAAAGGGAATGATCGCCGATCCATCGGACCGGGAAGCGGCGGCCCGTGCCATCATGGAAGCAGCAGGCGGGAAGCAGCATTCTTTCTACGTCACGACCGGCGAAACCGACTGGATGGTAATCGCAGAATTCCCCGACGGTGTTGACCTGATCCCCGCGCTTCTTGTCGTCGGCGCTTCGGGAGCAGTATCGAATATCAAAACCGTGCGAGCGTACACAGGTGCGGAATTCAAGGCCGCTCAAGAAAAGGCGGGCAAAATCGCATCTGCCTACAAAGCTCCGGCAAAATAAGCAGACCACTCGTTGAATTATCTTGGGCAGCGGATGTTCGATCCGCTGCCGGTTCGTTCCGGCATCGCCTGACAGGCGGAGAGGTCAGGCATTCGGGCAGGAGAGTCATGATCCAAAATTATTGGTGTCCAAGAGTGCTTGACCGAAGTCCAAAATCATCTGGCGACACTCAGAAACAGGACACTTCAACTTTGAACCCACCCCGGCTACAATCGAATCTGGCGTAATCGATCTTATGGAACTCGAGGGTGCCAAGTAAACGTCGCTGCCTAATTCTTTGAAAATATCCATTAATAGCAATGGCTTTTGGTACTTTCCGACATCAACGTGCGAACGTCAGCCAATCGCCGATCGTTGTCCCAACTCGCATGGCACGGGTTGCGGGGATTGCCGGGCGCTCAGTGGCTATGGTCTTTCGGACTTCACGCGGGCTGAGCCCGAATTCATGGCTGAACGCGCGCGTGAAATTGGCTGCAACGTCGAAGCCGGCGGCCTCGGCAATCTCCGAGATCGGCCTGTTGTCGGTCGGATTGGTAAGATCCGCATAGGCCTGCAGCAAGCGACGTTTGCGAATGTAAGTGAAGACGCCCCCGCTCGTTTCGAACAATCGGTAGAGCCGGGTCCGCGAGATTCCCAGCGCTCGGCACATGACCTCAGGCGTCAAGCTATCTGAATGAAGATTGAGGTGAATATAGCGATGCGCCCGCTCCATCAGCCCCATATTGGTCTGTTCCTGGCCGCGGTCCGAACTTGTGGAGGATGCAGCGCATGCAACGACCATATCGCCGATCGTCCGTATGATCCGCGGCACCTCCTCCACCGTCAAGCTGCTCAGGTTCGTTTCCAGGCCGTTAATATAGCTGACCAGCAATTCAGCCAGGCTACCGGAGAAGGCGGTGTTGTTGGCGCTCTGCAGAAGAGTCGCATCACCGGTCAACAGTTCATAGGGCAGGAAGACGAGCACAGCAACTGAATCGGTCATCCGCCCGCGGTACGGATAACCAAGAGACCTGAAAAATATCTCACCCGGGCCGGTTTCCGTGACATGCCGATCGGCTTCGGTCCAGGCCCGGCCGCTGCGCAGTATGCCGACGTTCCAGTGATCAATTGGGCTCGATCGCAGCATCGCCTGATCGCGAATATAGCTGCACGCCTGCGCGCGCTGCTGAACGATGAGGATATCGCCGAGGTGCCAACCGGTCTGTTCCGCGAGGAAACCATCGCCCTCTGATTTTCCATCCGGCAGATGTACATCCATAAGGGGCGCCACATGTGATCGCCAGGCCTGGAACTGTTCTTTCTGTGGCAGTTCGTGCGTCGAAAATCGCAAGGGCACCAAGGCCGGTGGCACGTCCACCCGATGTTCTTTCTGGGAAGAAGGTTCGCGCGGCCAGCGCCGCCGCTCCAGGTGCGCCGGCCATTCCCGTCCCGCAGCCGGGTCATCTCCAGACTCCGCAACCATCCAATTCCTCCAGCGCATTAGCAGATCCGGGCTGTTGAAACTGAAGCAAACAACAGCCATCCGAGATTCGAATTGGCTAAAGCTCTACGTGCATAAGCTACTTATCATATTCCTCTGCGAGCAGAAATGGACGGACCGATAATTTTCTGGATGCTGCGATAACGACAAGCGCATCCCGTTCATATATCTAAATAAGCAATGGTTAATTCCGAAGGAAGTTCGGAAATTCCAAATACTTAGCTGCCGGTGCGATAGCCCCGACAACGCAAAACGACACTTGTTCAAAACAAAACACGCCAACATGGGAGGATAGGCCGTGAACTATCGGAGAAGTAGTTGTGCTCGCCTTGCGCAAGCAATGGCTCTCAACAGGAATCAATCCAAAGGTGAGCCAGGAAAATTGTGTCGCCAGTCGTTCAGACTGATACGAGGCGCTCCTGAGGCCGACATCGGCAAATAACGGCGCGCGAGGGGTTGCGCGCAGCCGAGGCCATACATGTCGATGCGTAATGGCTCGAGGTCTGTACGCAACCCCTATCATATCCAACCACTGTCGAATTTCTTTGACGCTGCCCTTCATGTGGCAGAGGAGGCTAAGATGACTACCGCATGTGATGAGAACGTTATCCAATTGAAGCCAATTTCGACCTGCAGACGAGAAGTCGAAGTCGCAATGGTGGAAATGCTCGTCAGTTTGCAGAAACGTGGATGGTCGGCCGCGGAATTGGCTTTGACGCTCGCCGATGCCTCGGAAGATCTCGTCATGCTGATCGCGACCAAAGAACTTCGGCCGCATTAGAGCCGTTCCGGGCAAGGTGAGAAGCTGTTTCCTGAGTAAAGTGCGAAGCGCTTTTGCCGGGAACTGCGTAGATAATAAAGTTGGAGCGGTTCTGCGCTTTCGTGAAAAGCCAAACCGCTCCGCTATTTCTGTCTCAATGAGATGGCGGCCTCACCGGGCGCGGTAATTTCCATCATCCCCTATCCCTACGTTCTACCCATTACCCCCCTCTTCAGTCGCCGCGCCGGGCTTGACCACAGGCCGGCGCCACGCCTGCGTCGGTGGCATTTCGTTCAGAGCCGAACTGTTTCTGTCGCAGGTTTACGACCATCACTTGTCTATAAATTTCGATGCGCTAAAGGATGCAAGAATGAGTTGCATCCATCGGTGTCAGCGCGAGAGCGACGGATGGCTGCAGAGCGATACCTTCGGATGCCAACATGATCTGGAACCATCGCATCACACGCATCGTCGTCGGCCTGTTGCTGCTGGCACTGGTGACCGTCGTCTCATTGCCGACGATTACCGGCTTTACCAGCCTTGATGGCACGGTCAATGCCCGGTTTGCTGTCGTCAATGCCCCAATCGACGGCACGATTGCGGAAGAACCCCTCAAGGTCGGCAGCCCGGTCAAAGCGGGACAATCCCTCGCAGAAATCAGAAATACACGCGTTAATCGCGCAATTCTTGCTTCGCTCGAGGCAGATCGGAACACGGCGCTCGACCGCGTCGCGGCACTTAAAAAGGAACGGGAGGAGCTCTCCGCCCTTCGCGAGGAATTGTCTGCAAGATTGGAAGTCTACAGGCAGACAACTATTGCCAATCTCGAACGCGAAGTCGAAATCCTGCGGAAAAAGGTCGAAGTGTCGCAGGCCCAGGATCTTGTCGCACAGGTCGACCTGAACCGCCGGATGGAGCTCGAGTCAAAAGGTATTCTTACGCAGAAGCTGGTCGAAGTCGCGCGAGCCGCCGGAGCTGCGACCGGCGGCGAGGTCGAAATCAGCAATCTGACTGTCGATCAACTGGAACAAAGGCTCAATGCGGTCCGCCAGGGTATCTTTGTTTTCGGCGACGGGCAGAATGACGTGCCTTATTCGCGGCAGCGCGAGGACGAGGTTGTCGTTCGCATCAACGACTTGAATTCGCGCATAGCGGAGAATGAGACACGAGCGACAGAAGTTCAAAAACAGCTCGTCAAAGAGGCAAGCCGCGTTAGCAGCCTTGAATCCGCAACGGCAATAGCGCCGTTCGACGGCGTCGTTTGGACCAGAAGTATCGTCAACGGTTCCAACGTCGTGCTGAACGACGAGCTGATGCGCCTTCTCGACTGTCGGGAGCTGTTTGTGGATATTCTTGTTCCCGAGGTCAACTATGACGAAATCTATCCCGGACTTGTCGCTCAGGTGCGCTTGTTCGGCCGCAGCGATGTCTTCAATGGTACGGTCATCTCCGTCAGAGGCAGTTCGGCTTCGGTTGAGGCCGATTCCTTTGCTGCCAGCTTGCCGCCGTCGACACAGCGCAATGCCCGCATTCGGGTTCGCCTCGATCCATCCTTCATGAATGATGACTTTGCGAACTCCTGCCAGGTGGGGCGGACAGTACAGGTACGGTTTTCCAAACACGGCATCGACGTGTCCAACTGGGTAAAAAGCCTGTGGTTCAGTATCTTCTAGCGCTGGTTCCGACCTTTCTCGTTTCGGCCTTCTTTTTCCTCGGGCCGTTCAATTGGTCGCGGCATCACACCTGGACACGAGCGGTGACCTGCGCGTTTGTCGCAGCATTCGCATTGCGATACATGTACTGGCGCTTGACCGAGACGGTGCTTCCCTATCCCAGCGACGGTGCGAATTTCTACTGGGTGGATCCTCTTCTTCGTCGAGATTCTGGCGTGCGTCGAAGTTATCCTTTTTCTGGTATTGATGAGCCGCTATGTCGACCGGTAGCGCGGAAGCGGACAGGCTGGGTCGTGTTTTCTTCGCGCGCGACAAGCGTGAGCTGCCTACTGTCGACGTTTTCATCCCGACCTATAACGAGCCGCTCGACGTGCTCGAGCGAACCATCATCGGCGCCCGCGCGCTGGATTATCCTGCCGACAAATTGACGGTGTATGTGCTCGACGATCAACGCCGGGATTGGCTGAAGACCTATTGCGAGGAGAAGAACGTCATCCACGTCACGCGCGGCGACAACAGCCATGCCAAGGCCGGCAATATGAACAATGGGCTGAAGGTCAGCTCGGGCGAATTCATTGCGATCTTCGACGCCGATTTTGTTCCCTATCGACATTTCCTTCGCCGGACGCTGCCGTTCTTTTCCGATGAAAGCATCGGCATCGTCCAGACACCCCAACATTTCTTCAATGTCGATCCGGTCCAGTCGAACCTGGGCCTGGAGAATATCTGGCCGGACGAGCAGCGCTTGTTTTTCGACGAGATCGCGCCCAGCCGAGACGCCTGGGACGTCAGTTTCTGCTGCGGGTCATGCTC
This sequence comes from Rhizobium sp. Nf11,1, assembly GCF_050587665.1. Taxonomy (NCBI): domain Bacteria; kingdom Pseudomonadati; phylum Pseudomonadota; class Alphaproteobacteria; order Hyphomicrobiales; family Rhizobiaceae; genus Rhizobium; species Rhizobium sp. Nf11,1. The sequence goes on from NZ_JBOBHU010000009.1 coordinate 110,154, forward strand.
GATTGCCCGCCGCAAGGCCGTCGACGCAATAGGCGGTTTTCCGACGGAGTCGATCACAGAAGACCTGCTGACCACTCTTTCGATGCTCAACAAAGGCTACAAGACCCGCTACCTGAACGAGCGGCTATCGATGGGACTGGCCGCCGAGAACCTGACCGGTTATTTTGTCCAGCGCGAACGCTGGTGTCAGGGGGGTATTCAAACCCTTTACCTGTACAATGGCCCGCTGCGCGGCCCGGGATTGACGCTCTTTCAACGGATCATGTTCCTGCCCGCGTCATGGCTGGTGCAGTATCTGGTCCGCTTCGCGATATTGCTCGTCCCCATCGTCTATCTCTGGTTTGGCCTGGTCCCGCTCTATTTCACTGATATAGCCGCGTATGTGTCTCATCAGGTGCCGCTGCTGGCGGCCTATTTTCTGCTCATGCTGTGGATCACGCCGACGCGCTATCTGCCTGTGGTTTCCAGCGCTGTCGGGACCTTTGCGACATTCCGCATGTTGCCGACCGTGGTCTCCAGCCTGGTGAGACCATTCGGCAAGCCTTTCAGGGTGACGCCGAAGGGCAGTGGCAACGAGGCGAACCAGTTCGACCGCTACAGTTTCGCCTGGATCGCAAGCATGATCACGATCACCGTGGTTGGCCTGCTGGTCAACGTCGTACCGGAAACGTCGCATGTACAAGGCCAGTTTTCGCCGGTCGCGGCCTGGTGGTCAGGGATCAATATCGTCGTCCTGCTCATCGCGTCACTCATCTGCTTTGAGAAACCTCGGCGCCTGTTCCATGCGTTCAAGCTCGATGAACCCGCTATCGTCGACGATGTCCCCGGTCAAGTCGTCAGTCTGGCACTGGACAAGGCGGTCGTTGCAGTCCCCACCATGGCCCGGTTGCAATCCAAATCGGTGATGCTGAAACTCTCCGGCTTCGCCCCAATCAAAGCCGAGCTCGGTCAGGTCACTCAACGGCGAAGAAGCGTAAGTCGCGGCGGCGACAAGCAAGCCTATTACCTGCACCTTTATTTCGAACTCAGCGGCTCTGCCCGCGACAGCATGATTGTAAAACTCTACACCGGCCGATATTCGCGGGACATTCGCGACATCGACAAGGTTGCCGTCTCTCTTAATCTGCTGTTGCGCTCATTCGGGCGGACGCGCACGTTGTAGCCCGGCTCGGGAGCGAAGTTGTCGCGTCTTCGACGAAGTTGTCCCGCCATGGCCGGAGTCGTCACTCTTCGCGAACTACTGGCCAGATCGTTCGTCGAGGATGGACAGCGCGTCCTGCAGTCTGAGCGCCGCCAGCGCTTCCGTTGCCTCGTCCGGAGACCATCCTGCTTCGAGCGCCGCAGAGAGAACCAGCGATTCCGTTTGCAGTTCGAGCTTCTCATACAGCGGCTCGATGGCTTCGCGTGCGGTGACGACGTGCTGATCGGGCGGAGTAATGGGCGTCGCGGCAACCGTAGGCATGATGCTCCTCCTTTTAAACGCTAAGGTTCGAAACCCAATTGCAGGCATGCTTGTTCCGTTCACAATCGCATTTTTAGCCGGATCAAGGCTGACGGAAACTGTCCGCAGCTCTGGACGATCTTAATTTCGCCCGTCCTCGGCATCTCTGGGCTGTCAGCGAAATCTTCGCTGGATGTGAACGAACGGACAGGCTACCGCACAATTGCCGAAAGCGGAAGCGACTTGCGGTAATCACTATTGCCGCAGAAGCGCGCCTAGTGAAGACCGTCGCCACATCTGCCGAAATTTCCTCCATTTCAGAAGCACCCTGATGACGAGGGCCGACGGTATGTCTTTATGGTCGCCGACGGTCCCCTGCTTGGCGACCGGTGCGTTTGCATAGAGGAGAAACGCGATCAGCGTGGCTGGATCCTTGGCCTCAAGGTCGAGCCGGTCATCCGACAGATGCAGTCCCTGCTGGCCTTCCATGAAGGTTTGACCATCTACGGTGATTGAGCCACGGAAGATATAGAAGTAGAGATCCCAGCCCTGCTTCCGCGGGAATTCCGCTCGCGCGCCTGCTTCCAACCGGATGTCGAAGATGTCGACGGCGCTGCGGACATAAAACGGCGTGCCTTCCCCTTCCGGGCCGACCAGGTGTCGCCAGACATTCGCCGCGACCATGGGGATCGCGCCGTATTGAATCTTCGGCGCCAGATCGGCCGCACGCGGACGAATGAGGATCTGCAGCATTCGCAGCGGCGGATCGGTCACCATCGTCTCCTCCGAGTGCCAGAAGCCTTTCCCGGCATTCATCACCATCAGATGATGGCGGTCGATCAGCAGCCAGCCTGTGGCCCGATCCTGGTGACGCATCACGCCGTCAGGCACCCAGGAGACGATCTCGTCGTTTCTGTGCTCGTGCATCGCGATCAGCCGGCCAGGGACCAGGATGGATTCGACGATCATAGCGAGAGGGCCGTGGCCATGGTCCGTCGGCTTCGGCTTCAACCATCCCGGCATATTGATGTGCGCGACAAAACCGCCAGCATCCCGCACCAGGAATGTCCGTTCGCCTTTGAGCAGCATCGCGTCCTCCGTGCCGCCAGGCTATGACGACACCACGTCTTGCTGAAGATGCCGATGAATGGCCTTAGTGGCAATTTGAAAACATCAGCAGCAATCGATTCGCTGACGGAATCTCCAATGACCATCGAAGCCGCACGAAATCCGCATCCGATCTACTTTGCCGGTGCTTTCGCCACGGGTGGGCTCCTGACGTTCATGGTGCACCTCAATGGCGAGCTGGCACGCTACGGCAATCCGCTGTTTTCTTCCTGGACCGCTCATGGCACAGGCATTGTTGCCGCGGTCATTCTTCTCCTGCTGATCCGCCGGCGACGAACGCCAAAGCCCGAAAAGACGTTGAGAGCGCCTCTATGGGCCTATTTCGGCGGTATCTCCGGCGCGGCAACGGTTATGCTGACCTCGACCGCGGTCAACTCACCGCTCGGGCTCTCCGGCACCCTGGCTCTGGGCCTGGCAGGCCAGGTCGTCTTCAGCGTCGCGGCGGACAGTTGGGGACTGTTCGGCATGCGCAAGCGGCATCCCGATGCACGCGACATCACTGCGCTCGGCCTCGTCGTTGCGGGGGCGGCGCTCATCATATTGTTCGGGCGAGGTGCGGCGTGACGCTCTTCATTCTGCTTGCTTGCCTCGGCGGCGTGCTCGTCGGTCTCAGCCGTCAGCTCAATGGGCGGTTGAGCATCTCGACGACGCCGCTGATCGCATCCTTTTGGAATCACGCAGTCGGATTTGCCGTCCTCACCTGCCTCGGGTTCTTCGTCGGGGGCCTGCTTCCCGCGGGCGCCGCCGCGGCGCCCTGGTATGCCTATCTCGGCGGTCCGATCGGCGTTGTCTTCGTGGCGGCCGGCAGTTGGGCGATTGCGCGGATCGGCGCCGTCAATTCGGCTCTGCTGATCATCGGCGGGCAGATGGTAACGGGGGTGGCGTTTGATTATGTCAGCGGGGTCCCGGGATCATTCTGGGCGAACGCCGGCGGGATTGTTCTCATCATCGGCGGAATGATGCTCAGTCGGGGACGGCGCAAGGTCGACCGTTCGCGATAGCGGGACACGAGGCCTGGCGGCGGGAATGGCTCCCCGCCGCCTCACGCCACTGCATTTTCAGGCAAGGTATTTCGTAAACCAGTCGACCGTTCGCTGCCAGGCGAGCTTGGCCGCCGCCTCGTCGTAGCGCGGCGTGGTGTCATTATGAAAGCCGTGATTGACGTCGGGGTAGATATAAGCCTCGTAGGTTTTTCCCGCCGCTTTCAGCGCGGCTTCGTAGGCCGGCCAGCCTTCGTTGATCCCCTTGTCCAGCCCGGCATAGTGGAGAAGCAATGGCGCCTTGATCTTTGGCACGTCCTCGGCGCGCGGCTGCCGGCCATAAAAGGGCACGGCTGCGGCCAGTTCGGGATAGGCGACCGCCGCAGCGTTGGCGACGCCGCCGCCATAGCAGAAGCCTGTTATGCCGACCTTTCCGCTGGTGAGATCACCCTTCATCAGGAATTCGACCGCCGCGAAAAAGTCGTTCATCAGCTTTTCCGGATCGACTTTCTGCTGGAGCTCCCGCCCCTTCTCGTCATTGCCGGGATAACCGCCGACCGACGTCAGCCCATCCGGCGCCAGCGCGATGAAGCCGGCCTTTGCCACGCGCCGCGCCACATCCTCGATATAGGGGTTCAGGCCTCTATTCTCGTGAACGACGACCACGCCCGCAACCTTGCCGTCGGCCTTTGCGGGCCGCACGAGATAGCCGCGGACATCGCCGTTTCCTTTGGGAGAGGGATAGGTGATGTATTCGGCCGATATATCGGGATCGGTAGACTCGACCTGGGTCGCCAGCGCGTAGTTCGGGCTGAGCGACGCAAGAATGGCGGCTGCCGTCACCCCACCGACCGCAAACTTGGCGGCCCGGTCGAGAAACTCGCGCTTGGTGATTTTTCCATGCGCATAATAATCGTAAAGTTCGAGCAGTTCCTGCGGAAAGTCCTTGGCTGTCATGCGGGTCATGATGGCTCCTCCTTCGGGTATCGCCCATCCTACACACCCGGGCTCGCTACTCTTTTCAACATTTCGCGATTTTTGCGTGAGCTTGCCGGGTCCGCAACAATGACGTCAGCATTCCTGCTTTGAAGATGGCTCTTCCACCGGTTGCCTCCGCATTTTGGCGGTGGCAGCGCTTTGACGATCCTCGCCCGCGAATTATGAAAATCAATTTCATACTCGCGTCTTGCGCCCCGTTTTCTATTGACGCCCTTTGTTTTTTGTCCCAACTTAAAGAAAATAAATTACTTAATCGGGAACTTGATCGGCATGAAAGTGGGCATCATCGGGCTAGGATTCCGGCTCGGCTATCTCGGCTACGTCTTCAAAGCGATCGATAGCAGTTTCGATATCGTCGGCTACGTCGACCCCGATCCTGCCGGCCTTCCCGGTTTGACGGAAAAGGGCATTTCCGCCGGCAAGGCCTACGGCTCGCCGGAGGAGCTCCTCGCCTCCGAAAAGCTTGATCTGCTGATGATCGGCTCCCCCAATCACATGCATCTCGACCATATCAAACTCGGGCTGCAAGCCGGTCTCAAGGTCTTCTGCGAAAAGCCGATCGTCACGACCATCGCCGAAAGCATCGAGCTTGCCCATCTGATGGCGAAGTTCGGCCATGAGCGGCTGATGGTCGGTCTGGTGCTGCGTTACTCCCCTCTCTACAAGGATCTGCGCGCCATCCAGGCCGAGGGCAAGCTCGGCCAGATCGTGTCGATCGAGGCTTCCGAACATATCGAGCCCTATCACGGCGCTTTCTTCATGCGTGATTGGCGCCGCTACGAGCGCTATTCCGGCAGCTTCATGCTGGAGAAATGCTGCCACGATCTCGACCTTTATAATGGCGTCGTCGGCGCGCGGCCGGAGCGTGTCGCCAGTTTCGGCGGCCGCAAGAGCTTCACGCCGGCCAACGACCCGGCGCGCGAGGGCATCAACGATCTCGAGCTTTTCCACCGCAAGCCGAGCGGCTGGATGGGATCGGACAAGGTCTTCGACAGCGATGCCGATATCATCGATTATCAGGTGGCGATCGTCGAATATGAAAATGGCGTCGGCATGAACTTCCACACCAATCTGAACGTGCCTGACCAGTTCCGCCGTTTCGCCATCATGGGCTCGCGCGGCATGGCCGAGGGTGATTTCGTCCGCGGTTATCTCAATGTCCACGAACAGCTGACCGGCAACAAGGTGGTCGAGAACACCTATGCCGCTACCGAACTCTCCCAGCATTACGGCGCCGACGAACAGATGGCGAGCGACCTGCTCGAGAGCGTGCGCACCGGGCTCGAACTTCCCGTCTCCACGCTGAACGCGCTCGAAGCCGGCATTCTGGCTCTGGCGATGGACGAAGCGAGGATCAAGAAAACGGTCGTCGACTTGCGTCCTGTTTGGGACCGCTTCGACGAAGCCCTTCACGCCAGAGCGGCTTGAGGAAGACGGCAAGATGAGTGTCCAAAGAAGCGCCTTCATCTTCGCCTGCATCCTCCTCCTTCCGGCCGTTCTCTATGTTCTCGCAATCGTCGCCTATCCCCTCGTCGATACGTTCATTCTCTCCTTCACCGATGCGTCGCTGAAGAAGACCACCAATTGGGTCGGCTGGGTCAACTACGAGAAGATCTTCAACGCCACATTTGCGGAGGTTATCCTCCGCACCTTCGTCTGGACCTTCTTCTCCGTCGCCCTGAAAATGGTGATCGGCACCTTTGGCGCATGCATGCTGAATGCCGCCGTACCTGGCCGCTCGCTGTTCCGGCTCTTGACAATGCCGCCATGGATCGTGCCGATGGCGATCGGTATCTTCATGTGGGGCTGGATGTATAATGGGCAGTTCGGGATGATCTCGGGCCTGTTGCAGCGCTTCGGCCTCGTCGACGGCCCGGTCGCCTTCCTCGCTTATGGCAGCACCGCCTTCTGGGCGACGATCGTCACCGATGTCTGGATTGGCGTACCGCTGGTGACGATCTATTTCCTGGCCGCGATCCAGTCGATCCCGAAGGATCTCTACGAAGCCGCCTGGACCGACGGCGCCGGCCGCTGGTACCGCTTCCGCCGCATCACCCTGCCGCTGATGGTGCCCGCCATCATCACCATGTCGATGCTGTCGCTGATCGCCACCTTCAACTCGTTCGACATCATTTGGATCCTGACGCAGGGCGGTCCGAGCGGCGAGACGACGACGATGATCATCGACACCTATCAGACCGCGATCGGTTCGAAGAAATACGGTGAAGGTGCGGCGCGCGCCGTGCTGATCTGCATCTTCCTGTCGCTCTTCTGCTTCGCCTATTTCCGTGTCACCCGCCGCCTCAATCCGGAGAAGCGCGCATGAGCAGCCCGGCCATGATCGACCGCTACCGCTGGTGGGAAATCATCCTGATCTATTGCGGCATCGCGGTGTTCCTGTTCTTCGTGCTGGCGCCCTTCGTCGAGGGTTTCCTGGTTTCCCTGAAGCCCCTTGCCCAGCTGTTCTCCTCGCCCTACCGCTTCTGGCCCGAGAACGGCTCCTTCGAAGCCTACCGGACGATGTGGATCAGCGTACCGGGCTTCGGGCGCTATATCTTCAACTCCTTCTTCATCTCGATCATCGTCACGCTGATCGTGCTCTGCCTGGTCATTCCGGCCGCTTACGCCTTCGCCAAGTTCGAATTCAAGGGCATGGGCATCCTGCTCGGTGCCTTCCTGACGGTGAACATGTTCTCCGGCGCCGTGCTGCTCATCCCGCTCTTCCGGCTGATGCGCAGCATGGGCGTGCTCAACACCTATCTCGCCATGATCGTGCCGGGCGTCGCCTTCCTGATCCCCTCGGCGATCTGGCTGCTGCGCACTTATATGATCCGTATTCCCCAGGAGCTCAACGAAGCCGCCTTCATGGATGGCGCCAGCCATTTCTACACGCTTCGCCGCGTCATCCTGCCCATCGCGATGCCGGGCATTATCGTCGTCGCCATTACCACCTTCATCGGCGCTTACGCCCAGCAATTCATCTTCGCGCTGACGTTCAACTCGAAGACCGAATACATGCCCTTGCCGGTGGGGCTCTTTGCTTACTTCGGCAAGCAGGAGGTCATCTGGAACGAACTGATGGCGGCTTCCTTCGTCGGCATCGCGCCGGCGATGGTCGTCATCTTCTTCCTTCAGCGTTATCTCGTCGGCGGTCTGACCGCCGGTGCGGTGAAACAATAAGAGCAATAATCAGTGAACAGCTAACAACCACATTGGGAGTCACAACGTGAGCATAGCAATCAAGACAGGCCTTATGGCGCTCGCCCTGCTCGGTTCGACGGCATTGACCGCGGTCACTGCCCATGCGGCCGACAAGGAAATCAGCTGGATCTATTGCGGCGACACGATCGATCCGGTCCACACCAAATACATCAAGCAGTGGGAAGAAAAGAACGCGGGCTGGAAGGTCACGCCTGAGGTCGTCGGCTGGGCGCAGTGCCAGGACAAGGCAACGACGCTTGCCGCTGCCGGCACACCTGTTGCCATGGCCTATGTTGGCTCGCGCACACTGAAGGAATTCGCGCAGAACGATCTCATAGTCCCGGTGCCGATGACGGACGAGGAAAAGAAAGCTTACTATCCGCACATCGTCGACACGGTGACCTTCGAGGGCAATCAGTGGGGCGTTCCGATCGCCTTCTCCACCAAGGCGCTCTACTGGAACAAGGATCTCTTCAAGCAGGCCGGCCTCGATCCCGAGAAGCCGCCGAAGACCTGGGCTGAAGAAATCGAGATGGCCAAGACCATCAAGGAAAAGACCGGCATTCCGGGCTTCGGTCTTTCCGCCAAGACCTTCGACAACACCATGCACCAGTTCATGCATCGGGTTTACACCAATAACGGTGCGGTGACCGACGCCGAAGGCAAGATCACGCTCGACAGCCCGCAGATCCTCGCTGCGCTGAAAGCCTACAAGGATATCGTGCCCTACTCCGAGGAAGGCCCCACGGCCTATGAGCAGAACGAAGTCCGCGCCATCTTCCTCGACGGCAAGGTTGCCATGATCCAGGCAGGATCGGGCGCCGCCTCCCGCCTGAAGGAAACCAAGATCAACTGGGGCATCACGACGCTGCCGCTCGGTCCCGACGCCAAAGGCCCCGGCACGCTGCTGATCACCGACAGCCTTGCGATCTTCAAGGGCTCGGGAGTCGAGGACAAGGCAACCGAATTCGCCAAGTTCATCACCTCGCCGGATGTTCAGTCGGAATACGAATTGCAGGGCGGCGCCGGCCTCACACCGCTGCGGCCCTCGAAGAAGGTCGATGAATTCGTCGCCAAGGACCCCTATTGGAAGCCGCTCATCGAGGGCATCAGCTATGGTGGTCCCGAGCCGCTGTTCACCGATTATAAGGGCTTCCAGAACTCGATGATCGAGATGATCCAGTCCGTCGTGACGGGCAAGGCCGAACCGGAGGCCGCGCTCAAGAAGGCGGCTGGCGAAATCGAAGCCTTCAAATAAGCTTGCTTTAACGCCTTGGGATCGCGGAGGCGACAATCCGCGATCCCTCTCCTTATGATGATATGCGACGAAGGCCGCCAGCGGAGACAGATTTTTGGGACAGCTTCTTCTCAACAAAGTCCAGAAGTTCTATGGCGACTACGAGGTTCTGAAGGGCGTGCAGCTCGAAGTGAGGAATGGCGAGTTCGTCGTCTTCGTCGGCCCGTCCGGCTGCGGCAAGTCCACGCTCCTGCGCATGATCGCCGGCCTCGACGCGACGACGGCGGGCGACATCGTCATCGACGGCGTCAGGGTCAACGACCTGCCGCCGGTCAAGCGCGGCATCGCCATGGTGTTCCAGTCCTACGCGCTCTACCCGCATATGTCGGTGTTCGAGAACATCGCCTTCCCGCTTCGCGTCGAAAAGATGGAAGAGTCGAAACTCAAGGCCAAGGTCGAGAATGCCGCGCGCATCCTGCATCTCGACCAGCGGCTGCAGCAGAAACCCGGCATGTTGTCCGGCGGCCAGCGCCAGCGCGTCGCGATCGGCCGCGCCATCGTGCGCGAACCGAAGATATTCCTGTTCGACGAGCCGCTCTCCAACCTCGACGCGGCGCTGCGCGCAGACATGCGCATCGAGCTTGCCAAGCTGCACCGGGCGTTGAAGGCGACGATGATCTATGTAACGCACGACCAGGTCGAAGCCATGACCATGGCCGACCGCATCGTCGTCCTCGACGCCGGCAACATTTCCCAGACGGGCGCGCCGCTGGAGCTCTATCACAAACCCGCCAACCAGTTCGTCGCCGGCTTCATCGGCAATCCCAAGATGAATTTCCTGCCGGTAACCTGCAAGGACGTCAGCGCCAATGGCGTCGAAGTCGATTATCAAGGCCAGACCGCCGTTCTGCCGGTGACCCCGCGCGATGGCATGGCCGGCAAGACGCTGACGCTCGGCATCCGGCCGGAGCACATCCAGCTGAACGGCGGCGATATCGTCTTCACCGTGACCCCGACGGTCATCGAACGCCTCGGCGCCAATACGGTCGCTTATGCCTCACTCAACGGCGAGGCCGAAAATTTCTGCGCCATGCTCCCCGGCAGCGTCGGCATCCGCCCCGACGCACCTGTGACAACCGGCATCAATGCCGTTGACTGCCACCTCTTCGACGAAGCGGGCAGTGCATTCGAGCGTCGCGTGGAACTGACCGAAATCGATACGAACGTGATCAACCCGACGGCGGCTTGAGCCGACGGGCTTGGTTTGTTCCACCAGGAGTCCCGGCGGGGGCGAGATGACACCCTCTTCCGTCAATCCCGCCAAGAGTATCGCCAATGGGATGGGAAGCGCTCGGACAATGGGGTGAAGACGCGGTCCGCATCAACGGCTGACGGGCGGAGTTGCCAATGACGTGTGGAGCGTTCGCATCCACGGCCAGGTCGCGGTCGGTCGTGTCGGCTACAGAACCGACGCCGATCTCACATGGGAAACCGAGCTCATCCCAGTAAAGGCATGCACGTTTCAGCGCTGATCCCGACGACCGACGGCCGGCTGTTCGCGAACGGTCTGGTGGTGATGAAATACATGGAGCCGCCCGAGACAGAGTCCGACTGGCGTCGCGTGGCCGACACGCTCCGCGAATGCATCGGTTGACACAGGGCAGCGGCCGCCTAGGGAGAAATCACAACAAGAGCCGTCGAGATTCCCTCGCCTTCCCGGCGGTAACTGTGCGGAACGCTTGAGTCAAAATACATAGCGTCGCCCGCATCCAGCGCTGTCTCCTTGCCGTCCACAATGACGACGAGCCGACCGCTGAGCACGTAGATGAACTCGGCGCTGCCATGTTGATGCGGCTCCGAGGGCGACGAATCGATCGGGAACTCGGCGTAATACGCCTCCATCCGGCGGTCGGATGCGGGATAATCGAGGCTTTCGAAGAGGAAGGCCGGGTTCTTTTCGCCCGGCGGGCTTGGAAGTTTGAGGCGCTCGTGCTTGCGGACGACCGCAATGAGCGGCTCCTCCTTGTCGGATTTGAAGAAGTGATCGAGGCCGACCCCGAAAACCATAGCGATCCGAAGCAGCGTGGGCAGCGTCGGAAACATCTGCCCGCGCTCGATCTTCGAAAGCATCGCAGGCGAGAGCCCTGTATGCCCCGCCAACTGCACCAGCCCCAGCTTCTTTCTCAGTCGCAGTGTCTTGATACGCGGGCCGATCGCGTAGCGCTGAAGCTCATTGGACAGCGTGTCGGAGAGCACTCGTAAACTCCTTTTCGTTTCGGGAAACTACCCCAATGACTATTTTCATTACAAGATAATTCGGTTTCTGCTCACGAAAATTTGAGTGGCAATAAAATCTATGTTCTCCAAATGAAAGATGTGAGGTGCAACGCGCACCTGTCATCGAGAGGAGAATGACATGAAGTTGAGAAGCCTTTTAGTCGCTGCAGCAATCACGCTTGGCAGCAGTTTCAGCGGGGTCGCCGCGGAGAAGGATGTCGTCGACACTGCCGTGGAGGCGGGTAAATTCAAGACGCTGGCGACCGCGCTCGAAGCGGCAGGCCTGGTCGCCACTCTCAAGGGAACGGGTCCGTTCACGGTCTTCGCTCCGACCGATGAAGCCTTCGCCAAGTTGCCGGCCGGTACCGTCGAAAACCTTCTGAAGCCGGAAAACAAGCAAAAGCTCACCGCGATCCTCACCTACCATGTGGTCGCGGGCAAGGTCATGGCTAAGGACGTGGCGGGTATCAATGAGGCGAAGTCGGTCAATGACAAAACGATCGACGTCAACGTCGAGGGCTCCACCGTCAAGGTGAACGACGCCGTTGTAACTGCCGCCGACGTTGCTGCCTCCAATGGTGTCATCCATGTCATCGACAAGGTGATCGTGCCGCCGGAAGGCTGACCCTGGTCCCCTCAACTGGAGAAGAACCATGAAGTTCCTCAACATACTAACGCTCATCCTCGTGATCGTAGGCGGCCTGAACTGGGGGCTGGTCGGGCTATTCGGCTTTGACCTCGTGGCCGCCATATTTGGGGCCGGCTCGGGGCTCGCCCGGGTCGTTTACGTCCTGGTGGGGCTGTCGGCCGCCTGGCAGGTAATCCCGCTGTTTTCTGCAATGGGTTCCGGCGAAATCGCTGCTCGCCAGAACCAATAGGGCCTTCGGAGGGACTCGCTTGTCGCGTCGGCGGCTCCCTCCACCTTTTGTCGGATGGACATGGATTCCCTTCTTGTGCTGGTCGCCTTTCAGGCCGCGAGCTTTGCTGCGGCGGCCACCGGCGTGATTTTTCGGTCAGGCGAATGGTACAGGCAGCTCGACAAGCCAGGATGGCGGCCGCCCGATTGGCTGTTCGCCCCGGTCTGGACGGTACTCTATGCCTCGATCGGACTGTCGGGCTGGCTCCTGTGGTTGGAGGCAGGCATTGCCGGCGCAGCATTCCCGCTCAGTGTCTATGCAGTCCAGCTTCTGCTCAATGCTGCGTGGTCGCCGATCTTTTTTGCGCTTCACCAACCCGGGCTTGCCGCGGTGGAGATCATGCTGCTTTGGGCTGCGATCCTGGCGACGATCATCTTGTTTTATCCCGCGAATTCGGCTGCCGCCCTGCTCCTTGTTCCTTACCTCGCGTGGGTGAGTTTCGCGGCGGCACTGAACGTGTCCATCTGGCGGCGCAACCGCCCGAAACCGCTGTCGGAGGGCGCCTGATGAAACCCCGGTGGATCGTCGTGAATGATCGGATGCAGCAAGGCTATCGATACGTTCTCGCTGCACCAAGTGGCCGCAACTTCCATCCAGACTTCCGGCCAGAGCTGACCCCCGCCGAGATGCTTGCACTCGGCGTGTTCGGCGGCAAATATATGACCGATTGTCGTGACGAATTCCCGGAAAGCTGGTTTGCAGAGGCCCGTCTGTCGCCGCTGCGAAAGGATCCGTCACTGAATTGCTTCGGTGTCGACGCCAGCCAATCCCTTAACGTCTGGCGAGCCAAAGGATGGATACATCCCGACGATCCGCGTGGCTGGTTCCAGTGGTATTGCCGCTATTATCAAGGTCGCCGCATGCCTGGCGAGGACGAGCGACAGATCGCCCGCTGGAAAGCCATTCGCCGCCATATCGCTCAGCTTCGCCGAGCCTGCGAGCCTGGAGATTGCTGGTGCCGACCGCGCCAGCGCCAGGCGCTGCTGCATTGGGCATATGACAGCCGCTCGATCTAATTCCCGCTGCTTCGCCGATGTGCGTATCGAGCTTGCCAAGCTGCATAGGGCGTTGAAGGCGACGATGATCTATGTGACGCACGACCAGGTCGAAGCCATGACCATGGCCGACCGCATCGTCGTGCTCGACTCCGGCAACATCTCCCAGACCGGCGCACCGCTCGAGCTTTATCACAAGCCCGCCAAGCAGTTCGTCGCCGGCTTCATCGGCAATCCGAAAATGAATTTCCTGCCTGTGTGAAGCAGTCGCACCGGTGCCTGATCGTCATGGGCGGATGCACACCTGCGGGTACGCTACTGGGCCATCCGCGCGCGGAGGCGAGGCCCGATCCAGTCGAGGAAGCACCGCACCTTCAGCGACAGGGGATCGGCTGGACCGTGCATAACGTTCACAGGCAGAGGTTCCGGTGCGAACTCGGTCAGCAGTTCCTGCAGAGCGCCGGAGCGCAGCTGATCGGAAATCTGGTAAGACAGCACGCGGATGATGCCGATGCCGGCCATTGCAGCCTGAATGGCCGCTTCCGTCGTGTTGACCGCGAGTTTGGACCGCGGTTCGATGGTGAAGGCCGGACCGTCCCGGCGGTAGCGCCATTCTGGCGCGGTCGCAAAGCCCTGGAAGCTTATGCCGTCATGTCGCGCGAGGTCTTCCGGTCGACGCGGCACGCCACGGCGCGCCAGATATTCGGGGCTCGCGCAGATAACCCGGCGGACGCTGCCGACGCGCGTCGCGATCAGCGCGCTGTCCGTCAGGTGACCAATTCGCAGAGCCACGTCAACCTGCTCATCTGCCAGATTTATCTGCCGATCAAGCAGCGTCAGGCGCAGGTCGATGTCGGGTTGCTCCTTCAAAAATTCCAGCGCGATTGGCAGCAGATAGCGCTCGCCGAAAGCAATCGGTGCGGTCACATGAAGCCCGCCACGCAGCGCGCCATGATCGCCGCTGGCCTGCCGCTCCGCCGCGTCCAGGTCCTCGAGAATGCGACGTGAGGCGGCGACGAAGGCGCGCCCCTCCTCTGTCAGCGAGAGACCGCGGCGCGTGCGCAGCACTAAGCGCGCTCCGAGGTGCTTTTCAAGATCGGCGACCTTGCGGCTGACCGTGGCGAGGGGTGCATTGAGCCGCCGCGCCCCGGCAGAAAGACTGCCGGCATCGACCACCGCCAGCAGTACCGACATCGCGTCAAAACGATCCATCCAATCCTTCCGAAATCTGAGAGTAAGCTTCCCGAAATGGCAGGATACCCTACTGTTTGTGGATGTCATAGCTTCACGTCGTTCGAGGGCGCTGCCAGGCTCCCCAATATTTGCCGATCATCAGGATGGACGTCATGCCCCAGCTTTCGCGTCGTGCCTTTGCAAGCGCTCTCCCTCTTGGCCTCCTCGGGGGAAGCCTCTTTGGCGGAGGTATGATTGAAGGCGCGTCCGCGCTTGCTGCGACGCAGGAGGCCGCCAAAGCGCCGGTCAGCGTCACGCCTCTCGCGCAGATCCGCATCGGCCGCTTTACGGTGACGGCGTTGACGGACGGGTATGCCGACATGCCCTATGAATATTTTCCGGGGCGTACCGCAGCGGAGGTCGAACAGGCGGCAGTCGCGCAGTTCACCGCCCGGCCGAGTGGGGTGCGATTCCTCTTCAACCAATACCTCATTGAGGATGGCGAACGCCGCATCCTGATCGATGCCGGTACAGCGGGCTCGATCGGGCAGACCGGGCAGTTGCCGCAGGCGCTCGCCGCGCTCGGCCTGCAGCCCGACCAGATCGACGCGGTGATCGTAACGCACATGCATCAGGACCACATGGGTGGGCTGATTCTCGGCGGCAAGAACAACTATCCCAAGGCCGAACTCTATATAGATCGCCGCGACGTCACCCATTGGACTGATCCGGCCAAGCGCAACGGCGCGCCCGATTATCTTCAAACCAGCTTCAAGATGGCGGAGGAGGTCGTGCGTCTCTACCCGAGACTTCAGGCGATCGACGGAGAGCGAGAAATTGTACCGGGCGTCTCGATTGTCGACCTGACCGGCCATACACCCGGACATATCGGGGTGCGGGTCGAAGATGGCGGACAGAGTCTCATCATGGTCTCGGACATGATCTTTCCCGTCGTGCATCCTGCGGCCACCGATGTGTTCTTCCTGTTCGAGCAGGATCGTGCAGCAGCCAAAGCGATGCGCGACCGGTTTTTCCCTCGCGCCGCTTCGGAAGGCGCCTTCATCGCCGCCACCCACATGCCCTTCCCAGGGCTCGGCCGGGTCGTTGCCGACCGCGGGCAGATGCGCTGGCAGACTGCGGACTGGGCCTTGCAGAACTGAGGTTTGCTTCGAAGATGCGGCTGTTCTGCGCCGTCGCGGCCCCTTGTTGAGCAGGCGCAGAAGGTTGATTGCTGCCTATACCTTGACCATATGTCATGCTCAGTACGGGAGGTGATTGCCAAATCTCATTTGCCAGTAGAAGGTCGCTTAGCATAGGTCGGCACCTGAAACCGGCGGCGATAGTTCCCAGGGGCCAAGCCGGTTATCCTCCTGAACAAGCGTCGAAAGAAGGCCGGTTCCTCATACCCTACCTGCCAACTTATCTCGTCGACGGAAGCCTCCGTTCGCTCTAGCCGCCGCTTCGCCTCCTCGATCCGCAGCCGTTGCACATAGGCGATCGGGCTCATGCCGGTCGCCCGTGTGAACCGCCGCTTGAAGGTCCGTTCCGTCAGCCCCGCCTGCCTGACCATCTCCTCCAGCGGATTGGCGACCGAAATGCGCGGCAAGCCAGTCTTGCGCGGTCTGGATCGCCTGGTCGCCGTGGTCGCGCCGCCCCTCGAACACCATGTAGGGAGCCAGCCCGTCCTGGTGCCATTGCAGCGCAAAATATCGGGCCACCGTCTGCGCCGCCGTCGCCCCGGCATGGCGGGCGATCAGGTAGAGCACGAGATCGTGCCATGTTATCGAGGCGCCTGACGTAATCAGCTCGTCCCGCTTGCCGGCGACCACCAGCACCTGCTCGGGATGGATCGGGACCTCTGGATAGGCGTCGCGGAACGTCTGGGCATAGCCGAAATGGACGGTGGCATCGGCGCCATCGAAGACCCCGGTCTCGGCAAGCAGGAAGATGCCCGAACAGGCTGAGCAGATCAGCGCCCCCCTCACATGCATCCTCCGGCACCATTCCACCAGTTCAGGATAGCGGCGCTTCACCCAGCCTTCCGGCCCGAGCACGACCGACGGCACGATGACGATGTCGGTCCGCTCGATGTCGGCGACCGGCCGCTGCACCACCAGCGGCACGCGGCTGGCGAGCGTCAGCGGGCCGGCCCGTTCGCCGACGATCTCGACGTGGAAAGGAGGCGTCTTGGCAATGCCGTCTTCCGGCGGGACGATGGAAAAGGCGTTCATCACATCAAAGATGCCGCTGAGCGTCGAGACTGCCGCCTCCGGCAGCGCCACCAGGCTGACATGGAGTGGCTGCGGCCCCGGCGCCCGCTCTGCCTCCTGCTGCGTTCCGGTCATCATCGGTTCCCCCTTGGCAGCAATGATAACCCCGGAGCGCAGCCGGGGCCACTGCGGACGTGCAGCTTCCCTGGCGTGGCGCAAATGGCCCGATCATGGCCAGCACCGCTCTGCCGCTGACGCTCCCGGTCTGCGATCTTCCCTGGACCTCGAACGGAGGTTTCCAACCAGGGAGAAACATCATGGATACCATGCAAAGCAGGACCATCGACAGTGCGAAGCTCGACACGCTGGTCGGCCGCGTCGTCAGCGATCTTTCCGCCGGCTATGGCGGGGTCATGGTCAGCCTCGGCCACCGCCTCGGTCTCTACAAGGCAATGGCCGACCGCGGTCCGCTCACGTCTCGCGAGATCGCCACCCGCGCCCGCTGCGCCGAACGATATGTGCGCGAATGGCTGAATTCGCAGGTGGCCGGCGGCTATGTCACCTATCATGCCGTCAGCGGCACCTATGAGCTGACGCCGGAACAGGCCTTCGTGCTGGCGAACGAGGACAGCCCCGTCTTCATCCCGAATGCCTGGGCAACGCCGGCTTCCATGTGGGCCGACGAGGAAAAGGCGGTCGAGGCCTTCCGCACCGGCGCCGGCATTCCTTGGGGTGACCATGATGGCCGGCTCTTCTGTGGCGTCGCGTCCTTCTACCGCAACGCCTACCGCGCCAGCCTCGTGCCGGAATGGCTGCCGGCGCTCGACGGCGTGGTGGAGAAGCTGAAGGCCGGCGCTCTGGTCGCCGATGTCGGCTGCGGCCACGGCCATTCGACGGTGCTGATGGCGCAGGCCTTCCCGAACTCGAAATTCCACGGCTTCGACACGCACGAAAAGTCGGTCGACGAAGCACGCAGGGTGGCGGGCGAGGCGGGCGTTTCCGATCGAGCGGGCTTTTCGGCCGCACGCGCCGAGACCTATCCGGGGAGGGGCTATGACCTCATCTGCTTCTTCGACTGCCTGCACGATATGGGCAATCCGGTGGCAGCCGCCACGCATGCGGCCAAGGCGCTTGCCAAGCATGGCACGGTGATGCTGGTCGAGCCCTTCGCCAATGACCGGGTGGAGGACAATATCTCGCCGGTCGGCCGGCTCTATTATGCCGCTTCGACGACGATTTGCTGCGCCCATGCGATTTCCGACGGCGGTCACATCGTGCTCGGCGCCCAGGCTGGCGAGGCAAGGCTCAAGGACGTCTTCCGCAAGGCGGGCTTCACCCGCTTCCGCAAGGCCATGCAGACGCCCTTCAACCTAATCCTGGAAGCCCGCCTCTGACAAGACCCGGCGACCGAGGGTGCCGGAACTCGCGGGACCAATGCAGGCTTCTATGTTAGGACGGAGCCTGCATTGTAGCCCTTAATCAAACAATCAGAGCATGGTGCGCCCGTCGAGCCATTTCGCCCTCAACCGGAAACCAGCTCTACCAGACGAGGCCGCGGGCCGCGACGTCCTCGACGCGGGTCACCACACCGCCGCGATGGAAAACCATCGTATCGAACAGGTTTGATACCACGCAGGTGTGGTTCGGGATGATGAAGAGCCTCTCACCGATCTGTGGCCGCGGGCCAGTGCAGTTCGACAGATCGATCACGCCATGTTCTTCCGACAGGCTGGTGATGCGCGCCTGGGGATAACCGACGATCAGGCCGTAATCGCTGAAACCCTGAAGATCCGATGTCAGCGCCTTCGAACCGGAATCGATGACGGCGCGGTCGGCGTTCGGCCGCGACACGACGGTCGCCAGCACATGCATGGCGCAGTCGTCCTCGGTGCAATGGCCCATGCGCACCATCTGGCGGTCGTTATAGATATAAGTGCCGGCGCGGTGTTCCGTGGCCGACTTGACGAGGTGTGCCTCGAACAGGCTCGGGGTGCCGCCGTTGCTGACGATGGCGCAGCTTATGCCTTCGGATTGCAGGCGGCTTACCGCCTCAGTGATGAAGGCTTCCACGGCGGCGGCCGATTGCGGTTTCGGATAGGTCACGATGCCGCCGAAGGTGAGGCCGTCGGCTGCGGCGATGCGCTTGGCGAGCGAGGCCGCCTCCTCCGGCGTCTGCACGCCACAGCGGCCGGCGCCGGTGTCGCATTCCACAAGCACCGTCAGCGGCTTATGGCCGGAAAAATGTGCCGCGAGCCCATCGACCGTCACTTCGCTGTCGGCGACGACTTTCAGGGCTGGAATTTTCTCGTTCAGCCTGGCGAGGCGCTCGAGCTTCTGCTGTCCGAGAATGTTGAAGGTGATGAGGATGTCGCCGAAGCCGGCTTCGGCAAAGACCTCGGCTTCCGTGACCTTCTGGCAGTTGATGCCCTTGGCGCCGGCGGCGACCTGTGCGACGGCGAGTGCCGGAATCTTGTGCGTCTTGATATGCGGGCGGAAGTTCAGCCCATGCTGATCCATATAGGATTGAACGCGGGCGATGTTTGCAGCCAGCCGGTCCTCGTCGATGACAGGACGCGGCGTCGAGAGATCGGCGATCCGGTCACCGGCCTTGGCGACGACGGCAAACCGATTGTCATGCATTCAGGCGGCTCCGCGTTCTGTCCCGTGTGGATCGGCCACGATCGGCCAGATGGTCTTCGGCGCCCGCCGGTATGGCGTAGTCGCCGGATTATTGGGATAAGGCGTTCCGGCGGAGCAGTAAAGGATTTCCGCCGCAATCTTCGAGAATGACGCGAAGAAGTGGTTGGTGGATTTGATCACCAGGATCTTCTGCTCCGCGGGATCGATGCCCATCACCGAAAACAGGCTTGGATCGAAGCTCTGGGCGCGGGTCGAATTGAGAATGATGTCGATGCCGTTGAGGATGATATGGGCGGCGTCACCGAAGGGCGCCAGGCTCTCACCAAACTGCATCTCGGCATTCCTCACCAGCTTGACGACCCTGACGGTGCCGTCGACGGGATTGCCGGTGCCGGGGGCTGACTTGGCGCCGAAGCGCAGCGGAATCTCCGCCCCCTCGCCCGCCGCAAAACAAATCTGCACGGCCACCGGATCCCAGATGGTGCCGATCGCCGCACTTCTGACGCCGCGGGCCATGAGCTCTGCGAGAATGACAGTCGCATCTCCTGCCGTGCCGCCGCCCGGATTGTCCCAGACGTCGGCGATGACGACGGGCCATGCGGTCGCCGCCATTGCGCGCGCGACGGCTTGCCTCTCGTCGATCTGCGGGACCATGAAGGTGCCGCGCTTGGAAAAGAGCTCAAGGCCGAGTTCGCGCGCCAGCGCCGCGCCTTTTTCCGGCTTGTTGTCGGTCACGACAAGCAGCTTCGTTCCCATTTCGGGGACGTCGCCGACCATGAAACCGTGGATCACCGAAATCGACAGGATCTCGGGGTCGTCCTTCTCGATCTGCATGATCTTGTCGACGAAGGAGCGCATGGGTTCGCGCGAGGTTGGGAAGACATCGATCATGCGGCAGTCGAACACCGACATGACTGGCTTGACCCGGCCTTCGAGCGTTTCCACAGCGATGCGCCAGAGATCTTCGGCGCGGTCGACGAAGTCCGTATGCGGAAATTCCTTGAAATAGACGGCGAAATCAAGCGCTGCGACGCGTTTTGCGGTCAAATGGCTGTGCGGATCGAGTTCGGCTGAGATGAGCACGTCAGGCCCGACGATTTCGCGCATACGCTGGAGAAGATCGCCTTCCGTATCCTCATATCCGGACGCCACCATGGCGCCATGCAGGCCCATGACGACGGCATCAACAGGCATTGCCGCCCTGAGCTGCCCGAGGATTTCGTCGCGCAGTTCCTCATAGGTGGCCCGGTTGACGAGGCCGGCGGGGTCCGCCCAGGTGGCGGTTCCCTCGATCAGCTCCCATCCCTTCTCTTTGGCGACGCGCCTGCCGACGGTGATCGGCGCGGTGCAGAGCGTCGGCGTTTCGGGATGCTGGCCGGGCGGGGCATAGAGCGAGGCTTCGAAGGCGCGGCGATCCACGCAGATCGGGGAGAAGGTGTTGGTCTCGGTCGCCAGTGCTGCCGTGAAAATGCGCAAGAAAGTGGCCTTCTTCTTATCGGCTCCGCTTCAACCCATCGGGTTCGGCAGGTAGCCGGTGAAACCTGAGATCTTCCAGCGTCCTTGGTGAAGCCGGCAATAATAGAGTGTCTGCCATTGCAGGACATCGCGGGTGCCGTCCGCCTTGGCAATGCCGCCGTCGAACTTCTTGCGAACCAGCGCCGTGTCGCCTTCGATCTCGATATCTTCGAGCGTCGTCGTGGTGAAGATCGCTGTGCGCGCATCTTCAGCGAAGCTCTGTTTGGCGAAATCCTCCGCCTGCCTCAGCCACTCGTCGCGGTAGGCTTCGAGCGTCGGGAAAGCGAGCCGCCATTTGTCGGGGTTTGTCTCCTTGCGGCCATCGATGCCGATGAAGCCATCTTCCACGAAGTCATGCTCCACCATCGACCAATCGGCGGCCAGAAAGGCATCGATATCGCGGGGAACGAGCATCTCCCAGATCGCGTGGCGGGCGCTATCGGATGGGAAAGGATTCTGGAATGGATCGCGCATGGCTGCCCCGGATTGAAATTCTTTTCATAAAAGGCGTTTTTCACTGGTCAAATTCTGCTTTCTATGGTCACTTGTCAACTTATCAAGAAAATAATTTGCAAGGACTTGAGAATGCCTATCAAGCGCTATGGCACTGTTCAAACCGGCGCCGGCGGCAAGGCGCTGCCCTTCGCGCGCGCCGTCGAAGCTGACGGATGGCTCTATGTTTCAGGCCAGGTTGCGATGGAAGGCGGCGAGATCATCGATGGCAACATCATCGCCCAGACCCATAAGACGATCGCCAATGTTCTTGAGATCCTGGAGGAAGCCGGTTACGGCGTCGAGCATGTCGTGCGCGTCGGCGTCTGGCTCGACGATCCGCGCGACTTCTGGACCTTCAACAAGATCTATCAGGAGTATTTCGGCGAGCATCCGCCGGCGCGTGCCTGTGTGCAATCGTCGATGATGGTCGATTGCAAGGTTGAGATCGACTGCGTGGCCTATAAGAAGAAGGGTGATTAGCGGATACCATCGGGGGAGCGGGTTTGGATATCTTTTCGACATTGCAGGAAGACAAGGGCCGGCTCTCTCCCTCCGAAAGCCGCATCGCCGAGATCATCGTCAACGATTTCGAGTTTGCAGTGAACGCCTCGATCATCGAGCTTGCCGAACGCGCCGAGGTGTCGCCGCCGACCGTCACGCGCTTTTGCCGGCGGCTGGGCTGCGAGAGCTTTTCCGATTTCAAGGTGCAGCTTGCCCGCACCGCTCATATCGGCGTGCGCTATCTGAAGCCGGAATCGAAAAGCACCGATCCGGCCGATGTCGCCCAGGATATCATCACCAAGGCCCAGAACGCCCTCTTTCTCCTGCATCGGTCGCTCGATCTGGCCGCTATCGAAGCCGCCGTTTCCCATATCGCCAAGGCGGACATGATCTACGCCTTCGGCTCGGGCGGCAATTCGTCGATGATCGCCGATGAGCTGCAGAACCGCCTCTTCCGTCTCGGCCTTCGCATCACGGCGAGTTCCGACCACAGCATGCAGCTGATGATGGCGGCCGCGGCGAAACCGGGCGACGTGCTGATCGGCTCGTCCTTCTCGGGGCGCAATATGGAGCTAGTGCGGGCCTTCGAGCTTGCCCGCGACACCAAGGTGAAAACGATCGCTTTGACCCAAACGGATAGCCCGGTTGCCAAGGCCGCCGAAATCGTCGTGCCGATCGATCTTCCCGAAGGCAACAACATCTACCGCCCGACCTCGACGCGTATCGCCTACCTCGCGATGGTCGATATTCTGTCGAGCCTGGTGGCATACGCGGTTCAGCCGAAGGCGACCGTGACGCTGCGGCGCATCAAGCAGCAGCTCGTCCTTCACCGGGACGGCGATGACCGGCAATTGCTTGGAGATTGATATCCATGAACGGGAGCGACAATCAATGACCCAATCGATCGCCGTCGTGACGGGCGCTGCAGGCGACATCGGCGCGGCGATTGCCGCGCGGCTCGCCGATGACCATGATGTCGTACTGCTTGCCGATATCAATGCGGCTGCCGCTGCCGCCGCAGCTTCGAAACTCGGACCGGAGGAGCGTTTCGTCGCCGTCGGATGTGACGTGACCAGCGAGGCGAGCATTGCCGGATTGGCAAAACGTGCTGCCGGCAGCGGCGTCGTGCGAACCCTCGTCAACAATGCCGGGGCCGCCCGCGCCACCAGCCTGCACGATACAACGCCAGAGATCTGGCGGGCCGATAATGCGCTCAATCTCGAAGCGGCGTTTTTATGCTTCCGCGCCTTCGAGCCGATGCTGAAAGCCTCGAAGGGCTCCGTCGTCAACATCGCCTCGGTCAACGGCATGAACGTTTTCGGGCACCCGGCCTATAGCGCCGCCAAGGCGGGCCTCTTGCATTTCACCCGGCTGGTCGCCGTGGAATACGGCAAGTTCGGCATTCGCTCCAATGCCGTCGCACCCGGCACGGTGAAGACGCAGGCCTGGGAAGCGCGCGCGAGGGCCAATCCGAACGTGTTCGAGGAGGCGCGCCGCTGGTATCCGCTGCAGCGCGTCGTCGATCCGAAGGATGTTGCCAATGCCGTGGCCTTCCTTGCCGGGCCGCTCGCCGCAGCGATCACGGGCATCTGCCTGCCGGTGGATTGCGGCCTTACGGCCGGCCAAGCCGAGCTGGCGAGAACCTTTTCCCAATCCGAACATTACTGACTGTCAGGGCTTCGTTTTTAGAGACGCGATGCATGACATGACCTTCGGGACTGCCCGCCGCGGCTGCGCCTGCCGATTTCCCTGACGATTGATGATTTCATGAGCCGCCTCTTTCCCGACGTCTTCCGCAATCCGGCGATCCGCGCCAGCATGATCGCCATTTTCACCTTCGGCATGGCGGGCGCGATGACCGCACCCTATCGTTCGATCGTCGGCATCCGCGAATTGGGCTTGAGCGACGGTCTCTATTCCTTCCTGGCCTTTGCTTCGGCGGCGGTGAATGTGGTCATCAGCGTTCTGCTCGGCAATCTCGCCGACCGGCTCGGCGAATACCGTTCAGCGATGATCGGCGCCTGCATCTTCGGCATTGCCGGCTACGGCATGGTCTATGCCTTTCCGAGCGCGCCCGTCTTCGTCATCAGCGCGCTGCTGCCGCTTCCGATCTATGGGGCGCTGAATTCACTGCTGTTTGCCAATGCGCGCGCGGCGATGCAGGGCATGAGCCGGGACGACATGGTGACGGCCAACTCAGGCGTGCGCGCCATGATCTCGCTCTCCTGGGTGCTGATCCCCGGCATTACGGGCCTTCTGCTTTCGGGCGCATCGAGCATGCTGCCGGCCTATCTCTTTGCCGCCATCTCCTGTCTCTTATGCCAGAGCATCATCCTCTTCGCCCTGCCGAAGCGGGCGGCAACGGAGATCGCCACCATTGATCATCTTTCCTATTTCGGCGCCCTGCGGCGGGTGATTTCACCGCGGATTTCGGCGCATATCATCGGGGTGGCGCTGATCACCAGCACGCTGCATCTCAACGACGCCCTGCTGCCGTTGATCGCCACCGGCGCGGCTCATGGCGCGCTCAGCGACGTCGGCATTCTGGTCGGGATCGTCGCCTTGCTCGAGATCGTCTTCATCATCGTCTGGTCGCGGATCGCGCGGGATGCGGGCCAGATCACCGCGCTTGCCGCCGGCACCATCGTCTATGCCGCATTCCTCGGCCTACTCGGTTTTGCCTCCCAGCCGTGGCATCTCTACGCGCTCACCTTACTCGCCGGAATCGGCGCGGCGGCGATCATCAGCATCCCGATCACCTATCTGCAGGATCTCATCGCCGACCGGCCGGGGCTCGGCAGCGCACTGATCTCCGTCAACGTTTTTGCCAGCGCGGGCATCGGGGCGCTGGTCTTTGCCGCCGGCACCTATGTGACCGGTTATTCCGGGACCGCCATGCTGAGCGCCGTCACCGGATTGTCGGGGATCACGATCCTCGGCCTGCTGCAGAGACCAAATGCCGTTGCGCCTGCCGACGCCGAGCTTCGATAATCAGTCAAAGAATGTGGCTTTCATCGCCATCCGTCTTGTGACAAGGGTGATGCTTCACTTGCTTCGAAGGCGACATGAAGGCGATCTCCGGCACGAATCTCGAGCAGGCCAAGTCTCACAACCGGCGCGTGGTGATCGAGGCTGTGCGCACCCACGGTTCGCTGTCGCGGGCTGCGATCGCCCGGATGACGGCCCTGACGCCGCAGACCGTCTCGAATATCGTCGAGGAGCTGCAGCGGTCGCAGCTTCTCGTTGCGGCCGCGGCGCAGAAGCTGGCGCGAGGCCAGCCGATCATTCCCTACAGCATCAATCCGCACGGCGCCTATTCGATCGGCCTGGAGCTTGGCCGCCGACGCGCAAGCGGCGTGCTGACGGATCTCTCGGGCGCCGTCTGCGCCCGCATCGAGCACCAGGTCGAACACCCCGATCCGCAAAGGGCCATGCCGGCGCTGCAAACAATCGTCGAGGATCTTCAAGAGGCTTTTGCATTCGACAGGAACAGGCTGCTTGGTATCGGCATCGCCCTGCCCGGCCGCTACGCCGATGGCGGCACCACATCTCTCAGCCCGCACAGCCTGCCGGGCTGGCAGGATTTTCCGGTCGGGCATGCACTGGAACAACGGGTCGGAGTGCCGGTTCTGGTCGAGAACGACGCGACGGCGGCGGCGATCGGCGAGCGCCTTCACGGTGTTGCCCGGGGTCTCGGCAGTTTCGTCTATCTGTTTCTGGCCGGCGGCGGCGGTATCGGCGCCGGAATGTTTCTCGACGGCCACCTCTACAAGGGCAGCCGCAACAATGCCGGCGAGATCGGCCATATTATCGTCGAGCCGCATGGCAGGCTCTGCAGCTGCGGCAAGCGCGGCTGCCTCGATCGCTACATCTCGCCCTCAGTCGCTTACGAATTCATGGGCATCGCCAATGCCGGCGAGCTTTCCCCCGACAATCTCGACGCGCTGATCGCCGAAGGCGGCGAAGGCGTTGATGCCTGGCTCGATCAGGCCATTGAGCCCCTGCGGCAGACACTCGATTTTCTGGAACTCGCCTTCGATCCGCAGACCATAGTGCTCGGCGGCAGCGTATCGACATCGCTGATGCGGCGGCTTGCCGAGCGGCTCGAGCCGCTGCACGATCCGATCGATCCCGACCGAAAGCGGACGATACCCCGCGTTATGATCGGCATGACCGGCAAGGATACGGCGATCCTCGGCGCTGCCGCCCTGCCAATTTTTTCGGAAACCAATCCGCGCTTCGACGTCCTGCAAAAGCCGGTCGGCTAACACCCTCACCCGCCTGCCGGCAGCCGCGCATCTGCTTGGCGCACGCGACGGGGCAGAGGTCGTGCAAATATGACGACATTCCCGAGAAGCGTCAGCCCCAGGCCGATCAGGCCGAGACCGCTCCAGTGGTAGCCCTCGAAGACTGTCGACAATGACAGGGCGACGATCGGGAACAGGACGGTGGCATAGGCAGCGCGCGAGGAGCCGATGCGGGAGACCAGCATGAGATAGGTGGTGAAGCCGATCACCGAGCCAACTGCCGCGAGATAAAGCAGGGCGGCAAGATAGCTGATGTCGGGCGGCGCCACGATCGGTGTTTGCGTCACGGCAATCAGCAAGAGGAGGACGATCGCGCCGTAGGTCATGCCCCAGCCATTGGCGGTCAGCGGTGAGATTCCGGCCGCGCTGTTTCGGCGCGATGCCATGTTGCCGAGCGAGAAGAACAGCGTGCCCAACGCTGCGAGCCCGATCCCTTTCAATGTGCCCATATTGAAATCGACGACCACCTCCTCTCCGAACAGCAAGAGAAGGCCGGTGGCTCCGAGCGCCGCTGCGAGAAGCGTGCGGCCTGTGATGCGGTCGCCGAAGAACAGGCGCGCATTAACGGCATTGTAGATCGTTGCCAGCGAGAAGATGACCGAGATCAGCCCTGAGGGAATGAAGCTGGCGGCGTTGTAGAAACAGATGAAATTGAGGCTGAAGAGGCAGAGCGCTTGCGCCAGGATGAAAGGTTGATCGCGCAAGGCAGGGAGGTTGAGCCGCCGCATGAAAGCCAGGATGGCGACGAGGATCACGGCTGCGAGCGCAAATCTGTAAAAGACCGAGACTAGGACCGGCACGGGACCGACCTGCATCGCAATGGCGATCCAGGTCGTTCCCCATATGAGGACGGTCGCGATGAAGAGAGCGGCATTTGCCATGGTGTGATCCTCGTTTTCTCCATGAATAGGCGAACGGTGAGCCGGTCTCTTGCAGATTCTTGCTATTAAATTTCTCGCGCCGGAGTTCCCGCTCGCCACGTCGGCCGTCCACCGGTATTGTTCGCAAGACGTCACATGTGTGGGAAGAATTGGTGAAAGATAGCCGCCTCTCGGTTTTCAGGTTTTTGTCTGCATCGCCCTCGGCGCGGATGTCGCAGTCGATCGATCTGGGGTTCGGGCGATCGGCGGCCCTCTGGAGCAATGGCAGCGACAGGATGAGCTATGAACGGCCGGACGGACATACGTTCAGCCTTTATCTCAACGGGGGCGCCGGAACGCGCCGCCTGGATGGCAGCCCCGCCGCGCGAGGCCGGCCCGGCGCCTTGTGCGTCATGCCACAGGGGCACTCGTCCGAATGGGAAATCACCGATCCTTTCGACTTCGTTCATCTCTATGTTCCGGACGATCAGATGCGCCGGATGTTTGCCGAGACCTTCGACCGTGATTCCAGGCTTATGGCTGTCTCCGAAGTGACCTTCGCCGATGCACCCGTCTTGGCGCGCACGCTTCGGCAGCTGAGGCAAGCGATGTCAGCGGGTGAGCATCTGCTGGCTGAAGAAGCGATGACTGAGACGATCAACGATTTCTTCGTTGATCCGCGTTATGGAGGGACGCGCCCCTGCGCGATCAGCGGCGGGCTCGCTCCCCATATCAGGCGCCGCTGCCTGGATTATATCGAGGCTCATCTCGGTGAGACCATCCGCTTGCAGGATCTGGCGGCGATTGGGCAGCTCAGCGCCTTTCATTTTCAGCGGATGTTCCGGGCAAGCTACGGCGTGTCCCCGCATGGCTGGGTGGCCCACCGGCGTGTCGAGCGCGCGAAATCGATGTTGCGCGGCACGGACCCAATCGCGCAGATCGCCTCGGCTTGCGGCTTCAGCAGCCAGAGCCACATGACCCGTGCATTTAAGGCGGGCACAGGCGTCACGCCCTCTGCCTACCGGCCGCGACAGTGAAGCCGGGCGCTATGACTCCTGCAATCCATAGAGCAGCGGCATCAGCCCAGCGAGCGCCTTGAAGCGTTCCCATGACTTGGACGAGGGTTTCGTCCAGCCTGTTTCGGCAAGTGCCGAAAGGCGCGGGAAGACGAGACGGTCGAAGACGGCGCGATCCGTCATCGGTTCGGACCAGATGCAGGCCTGGATGCCGAGCAGCTGCTGTTTCTGGCTCGCTGTCCAGCCGCCGACCGGATCGAAATTGTAGAGCTTTTCCGCGTCCGAATTTCCTGCCCAGCTGGCGCCGGGCTCATCCCAGTCCGGCCTCAGCGCCATGTCGAGATAATACACCTGGCCGGGGCAGACGACCATCTGGTAGCCGCGTTCGGCGAGTTCGGCCGAAACCTCAACATTGCGCCAGCTGCAGAGGTAGCTCTTCGATTTGTCGATGACGTCGCCGTGCGCCGCTTCTTCCCAGCCGCCGGTGATGCAGCCCTTGCTCGCCAGGAAGCGCTGGACGCGCTCCAGGAATTCCGCCTGCAGGACGGCGGCGCCCGATCCGTGGATGTCGTCGGCGCCATGTGTATTGGTGACGACGTTCAGCCGCTTGGCATGCGCATCGGCAACCTCGTCGCCGGCGATGGCGCGCAGCCGCTTGAGCGCTTCCGGCGAGCCGGACCATGCGCCGAGGGGAACCTCGTCGGCGCCGAGATGGATCGTCTTGAATGGAAAGAGCTCGATGAGTTCGGAAAGAATGGTCTCGACGATCTCATAGGTCTGCTCGCGTGCCGGGTTGATGCAGTTGTCGGGAAAACCCTGAACCGAGTGATAGCTGCCTTTCTCGGCCGGATCGCGCAGCTCGGGTATCGCCTGCTGCATGGCATAACAATGTCCGGGCATATCGATCTCCGGCACGATTTCGATGCCGAAGTTCTTTGCCAGGGCGACGATCTCGCGGATGACAGGCTTTGTATAGTAGCCGCCCGTCCGGGCCGGGCTTGAACCCAGAAGCGGCGGCACGGCGAGACCGTGACCGCGCCAGGCGCCGATCTTTGTCAGGGCCGGGTAGGCATCGATCTCCACCCGCCAGGCTTCGTCATCGGAAAGGTGCCAGTGGAAGCGGTTGAGTTTATTCCAGGCCAGCACCGCGATCAGCTTCTTGACTTCGGCCGCGCCATAGAACTGGCGGGCAACATCGAGATGCAGGCCGCGCCAGCCCATCGACGGCTCGTCGACGATCTCGCCGGATGCGGGAAACTGGAAAACGCCGGGATGCAGCTTAGCGCCGCGCCAGATCTGGCCGAGCGTGACGAGGCCGTAGAGGAAGCCGGTGCGGCTGCTTGCTTCGACCGTGATCGCCTCTTCTTCGAAGCTCAGCCGATAGGCCTCCGGCCCGAAGCCGGCGGCGTCCTTCAGACCGACACGAACCGCGCCTTCGGCCTCGGTTCGCACGATGCCCTCGACGGCGAAGAGATGTTCGACCAGCGCCGAAAAGCTTTTCGCAGCCGCTTCCCCTTCAGGGCTCTGCGCCTGCGGCGCAAAACCGGCCGGCAGCGGGCGGCGCGCTGCGACGGCGACGCGGTTCGGCCAGGGGATGATCGACACCGCAACGGGCGCGTTGACGGGAACAGGATAGATCTCGGCACCGCGCTTCAGCGGCGCATTGCTGACGGAAGAGCGTGTCGGCTCGACAGCGAGCACGATGGTTTTGCCGTCGGACAGTGCGAGATAGGCGCTCGTCGCGCCATCCGTCCAGTGGCGGAACTGCCAGCTGAGCGCATAGACGGAGATCGTCCAGGTTTCGCCTGCGCCGAGCACGAAGTTGGCCGGCGGCTGGAATTCGGTGAAATTCGAAAGCCGTTGCGACACCGTTGCGCCTTCGACGCGTCCGGCGGGGTCGACGCGGCCTGGACCGCTGACGCAGAGAGAAAAATTCGAAAGCGGTTCGCTGCCGAGGTTCTTGAGGCGCAGGACATAGGAGAATTCCTTGCCCTCGGTAGGCGGGTTCCAAAGGGTTTCAAGCCGCAGGGCATTCGGTCGCGGTGTCGACATTGGTCACTCTTCCTTCGAGGAAAACGAGGTTTTTGGACGTTCCTGCACGGCCACGGGATGGAGCGGCGGTTGAAGTCAATCAAATTGATTTAATAGTGATAGCCAGTTTCCCGCCGGGCCGTCAATCGGCCATGCGGAATTTGTGCTGGCCGGCGTCAGGACAAATTCTGCCGACGACATCGCCGGGGTGTCGCAATTTGGGAAAAAATATCGGCTTAGCCGTTCGCGTTAACGATTAAGGTACCTTTAAGTACCATAATTGGCTCAACAGTGGCGAATTGACCACCCCGAAGAGGGATCGATAAGCATGAGGCTGCTCGCCACGGCCCGGATGTCCCCCGGGATGCAACACATCCAACTTCCGAATCAGGCGACATTTCCATGACCAGCATCAATACCAACAATTCCGCGATGGCAGCCCTTCAGACGCTGCGCAGCGTCAATTCCAATCTCGAATCGACACAGAACCGTGTTTCTACCGGCTACCGGGTCGACACCGCATCCGACAACGCCGCCTATTGGTCGATCGCGACCACGATGCGGTCCGACAACAAGGCCCTTTCCGCCGTATCCGACGCGCTCGGCCTCGGCGCCGCAAAGGTCGATACCGCCTATACGGCAATGGAAAGCGCGATCGACGTCGTCGACGAGATTAAAGCCAAGCTCGTGGCCGCGACAGAAGATGGTGTCGACAAGTCCAAGGTCCAGGAAGAAATCAGCCAGCTGCAGGAGCAGCTGATGAGCATCGCCCAGTCAGCTTCCTTCTCGGGCGAAAACTGGGTCGCCGGCGCTGACGGCACCGTGAGCGTCGTATCGTCCTTCGTCCGCGACGGCTCCGGCGCCGTTTCGGTGAAAATGACGGATTACGCTCTCGATACCAGCTCCATGGGCAACGTCCTGTTCGGCATGAGCGGCGGCTCGATCGAAACCTCCACAGGTATCCTCGGAACGGCTGACGCAAACGGCGATTCCGTTTACTCGCTTGACATTACCGACTTTACCACCGGCCAGATCCAGTCCGCGCTGTCCACCATCGAATCGGCGCTATCGGCGATGACCTCGGCCGGTGCACAACTGGGTTCGGTCTCGACCCGCATCGAACTGCAGGAAGACTTCGTCGGTGCGCTTTCCGATTCGATCGACTCCGGCGTCGGCCGCCTCGTCGATGCAGATATGGAGGAGGAGTCGAGCAGGCTTTCCGCGCTGCAAACCCAGCAGCAGCTGGCGATACAGTCCTTGTCGATCGCGAATTCGTCGTCCCAGAACATCCTGTCGCTCTTCCGCGGCTAATCCTGACCGATGCAAAGGGAGCCGGGCGCATAGAACGTCCGGCCCAAATTCGCCGATCGAACACCGAGCCTGCCCTTCCCGGTCAGGCTCGGTCGCGTTTCGGGCATGAGCGACCAACGCCGGGCTGGTGACGATCTCCTCGCTCTGCCGGTTGACATGGCGATCGTTTCGATCGCAATCATGAAGGCTCTAGATTTCTCACCGATGCACACATTGCCGCGCTGGCGGGATCCTCGCATGTCGGAACGACTTGAAGCTGCTCGTCCTGATGGAAGGCCCGCCATCGTCTGGCTCGGCTTCCTGGCCATGTGCGTCGGCATGTTCATGGCGATCCTCGACGTTCAGGTGGTGGCGACATCGCTGCCGACCATCCAGTCGGCGCTTGATATCGATCCGGATCAGATGAGCTGGATACAGACCGCCTATCTGATCGCCGAGGTGGTCGCGATCCCGCTGACCGGCCTGCTGACGCGGCTTCTGACGATGCGGTGGCTGTTCGTCGTCGCCATAACCCTGTTCGTGACGGCGTCCGCTGGCTGTGCGGCCAGCGGCAGCTTCGGCGCGCTGGTCGCCTGGCGGGTGCTTCAGGGCTTTTCCGGCGGGACGCTGATCCCCTCGGTCTTTTCAGCCGTGTTCATCCTGTTTCCAGACATGCGGCAAGCGCTTGCGACGACGATTGCCGGCGTGCTTGCGGTGCTTGCGCCGACTGTCGGCCCGATCGTCGGCGGATGGCTGACCGAAACCTATTCCTGGCACTGGCTGTTTCTGATCAACATCCTTCCCGGGATTGCCTCGGCGACCCTGGCGGCTCGCTTCCTTCCGAGGCAGGCAGCCGATCCCTCCGAGCTCAGGCATCTCGACGGTCTGTCGCTCCTGTTGATGGCGGCAGCGCTGACGGCGCTGGAACTCAGCCTCAAAGAGGCGCCGACCAGCGGCTGGACCTCGGCCTATGTGCTGAGCCTGCTGGCCGTCTGCCTTCTTTCGGGGAGTGCGTTCATCACGCGAACACTGCGCCGAGGCCGGCCGATCGTCGATCTTAGCAATTTCGGCGATCGGAATTTTCTGGTCGGCTCGGTTCTGAGCTTCATCCTCGGCATCGGCCTCTTCGGCTCGGTCTATCTCATGCCGGTCTTTCTCGCTTTCATCAGGGGACACGACGCCCTCGAGATCGGCGTGACCATGCTGGTCACCGGCGTCGCACAGCTGGTCACGGCGCCAGTCGCTGTTGCGCTGGAGAAGCGCATGGATGCACGGCTGCTCTCGGCCGCCGGTTTCGCCCTGTTTGCGATCGGTGTCGGCATGAGCGCGTTTCAGGATCCGCGCTCGGATTACGATGCGATGTTCTGGCCTCAGGTCGTGCGCGGCGTCGCCATCATGTTCTGCCTGCTGCCGCCGACGCGGCTGGCGCTCGGCACGCTTCCGGCCGATCGCGTTCCCGATGCGAGCGGGCTTTTCAATCTGATGCGCAATCTCGGCGGCGCCATCGGCATCGCGCTGATCGACACCATCATCTACACACGCTCGGAGCCGCTGGGACAAAACCTCTGGGCACGCCTCCAGGCCGGCGACATCGAGGCGGCCACGTTTGTCGGCGTGCCTGCCGAGATCATATCACGACATAGCGGCAGCTTCGATGCGGATACGATGGCGACGCTCGATCCGCTGGTCCAGACAGCGGCTAGCGTTCAGGCGATCAACGAAGCCTGGATGGTCGTCGCCGTCCTGACCGGCTGCGCCCTGCTCTCAGTCCGCTTCGCCAGGCGGCCGGCGCCGGGCGAAGACCCTCAGTGACGAAGCCCAGTCCATGGTGGAACCGCCGGCGCTCGCCAAAAGTTTGGCTTTTGAAGCCATTGGCATTGGGAGGTTGGTATGAACACCGAGACGATCATTTTCGAACCGAGCGGCTGGGTCCCGAACAACCCTCGTCTGCCTGTATTGCTCTATCTTGCCGATGATGAACCTGCTGATTTCAAAAGTCGTTTCGCGGCAAATGGTTGGACCGGCATCTGGACGAACGGTGTCTTCGATTATCAGCACTACCATTCCGGCGCTCATGAAGTGCTGGGCATTGCACGTGGCGGCGCCAGACTGCTGATCGGCGGTCCCGGCGGTCGAGCTCTCGACGTCGCGGCGGGTGACTGTCTGGTGCTTCCAGCCGGAACCGGACACCAAAACCTCGGCTGCACGGCGGACTTCGAGGTCATCGGCGCTTATCCCAAGGGGCAGCATGCCGATATTCAGACTTCGGCTGCTTCAAGCGAAATGTTGGCGAAAATCTCGTCAGTACCCCTGCCCGATACGGATCCCGTTCAAGGACGGTCGGGATTTCTCCTCGAAAAGTGGCGGTAGCAATTTGCACCGCCGTTATATTTTCGTTTTCTAATCCGCTCTGCCTGACTCTGTTCCGCTGTAGGCGAGTTTCGGTAGCACTTTGATGTGAGTTTATCAGCCGCGGCAACTTGTCGGTCTTCCCATCACCGGTAAGATTTCTCTCAATCTTTTTACGCCATCCTTTGATTCCCCTCTGATATCAATCGACGAGATCTCAATGGCCCTGAACCTCAAGCGCAGTTTGCAAATGCCACGACGCGAAGAGCTGGGTCTCCTTGCGATCAGCAACGGTTCCGGCCTGTCGATATCAGCTTTGCCGAACGGCACGCTGTTTGCCATCGAATATGCCGACGACAAGGGGGCGGTGCAGATCAATCAGATCCAGGGCTCGCCGCTCTACGGCGGCATCAGCCGCCTTTATCTGCGCATCGGCGGCGCCAAGCCTGATGTCGTCGAGATCGTCGGCCCTCGCGCCGATAGCCGCTTCGGGCACGATGCGACGAGCTTTTCCTGGAGGGGCAAGGCCGGCGATATCAGCTACACCGTCCGCCTCGAGCTTCATGCTTCCGAAACGGCCTGGTTCTGGCGCGTCTCGCTCAAGCATCCGAAGAAGGGAACGCTGCCGGTGGATCTGGTGCTCGTCCAGGACGTCGGTCTCGGCGATCGCGGCTTCCTGATGAACAGCGAGGCCTATGCTTCGCAATATGTCGATCACCATATCGCCGATCACGAGACATTCGGCCCGGTCGTCATGAACCGGCAAAATCTCAAGCAGTCGGGCGCCCGCAATCCCTGGCTCGTCCAGGGATGCTTCGATGGCGCGGCCGCCTACGCCACGGATGCGATCCAGCTGGTGCAGGCGAAGCACCGGCAGGGCGACCATCTGGTCGGGCCCTTCGGCAGCAGCCTTCCGGGCGAACGGCGGCAGCAGGAGACGGCATGTCCCGCCATTCAGTCGAGGCCGCTTTCCGTGTCAGCAGACGGCGCGACAGCCACCTTCGTTGCCCTGTTCGCCGCCGATCATCCCGAGGCCTCGAGCGATGCCGACCTTTCGCGGCTTGACGGTATCGCGGCACCGGAGAGTGCAATTGCCGATCCGGAGGGGGCCGCGGCCGTTCGCAGCCTGCTCCAGGATGCGCCCCTGCTGGAGGCCGAGGCGCTGGACCTGAAGGCGATCCGACAGCTCTATCCGGAGCGGAGCCTCGAAGAGCGCGCGCATGGAAAGCTTCTTTCATTTTTCGTGCCGGATGGCGTCCTCAACCGCCACGTCGTCCTGCGTGACAAGGAACTCATCGTCGCGCGGCGCCATGGCGCCATCGTGCGGAGCGGCCAAAACATGCTGCTCGACGATACCACCCTTGCCGCCAGCTGCTGGATGCAAGGAATTTTCGCCGCGCAGTTGACGATCGGCAATACGTCCTTCCACAAGCTCTTTTCGGTGTCGCGCGATCCCTACAATCTGACGCGCGCCAGCGGACTGCGCATCATGGCCGATCTCGGCGCGGGCTGGCGGCTTATGGCGGCGCCGTCGGCTTTCGAAATGGGACTGAGCGACTGCCGCTGGATCTATCAGTGCCCGGAGCGCAGGATCATCGTCACGGCGGTCGCTTCGGGCGAGGATGCGGCAATGCAGTGGAGCGTTTCCGTGGAGGGCAAGCCGTGCCGCTTCCTGGTGTTTGGCCATATCGTGCTCGGGGAGCGCGAATATGACGCTGGCGGGCAGATCGAATTCGATCCTGAGCGTAAACGCATCTCTTTCCGGCCGGACCCGGCCTGGCTCTGGGGCGAGCGTTATCCCGATGCCGTCTACTGGCTGGTGAGTCCGACACCCGACGCCATCGATGAGATCGGCGGCGACGAGCTCCTCTATGCCGATGGCGTTGCGCGCAACGGCGCGTTCATCGCACTCAAGTCCCGGCCGACGCGGGCGCTCTCCTTTGCCGTCGTCGGCTCGATGACCGATGCCGAAGAAGCCGAACGGCTGGCGCAGCGTTACGAGGGCGGCGTCACCAATGAGGCGATGCTTGCGCCGGCATCGGCATTCTGGCGCAACGCCGTGCGCGGCATGACGATCGACAGCTCTTCCCCCGATCTCGCTGCCCAGGCGACCCTCCTGCCCTGGCTCGCGCATGACGCCATCGTGCATCTGAGCGTGCCGCACGGCCTGGAGCAATACACCGGTGCTGCCTGGGGCACGCGCGACGCCTGCCAGGGACCGATCGAATTCCTGCTCGCCTATGAGCACGACCGTGAAGCCAGGGAGGTGGTGAAGACCGTCTTTAGCGAACAATATCTGGAAAAAGGCGACTGGCCGCAATGGTTCATGCTGGAGCCCTATGCCAACATCCGGGCGGGCGACAGTCACGGCGATGTCATCGTCTGGCCGTTGAAAGCGCTCTGCGACTATATCGAAGCGACCGGCGATCTCGCCATCCTCGACGAGAAGGTATCCTGGCGCGACG
This sequence comes from Rhizobium sp. Nf11,1, assembly GCF_050587665.1. NCBI lineage: Bacteria > Pseudomonadati > Pseudomonadota > Alphaproteobacteria > Hyphomicrobiales > Rhizobiaceae > Rhizobium > Rhizobium sp. Nf11,1. The sequence continues at coordinate 146,181 of NZ_JBOBHU010000009.1, forward strand.
AAAAGACCATGCAGAAGGCGCCCGTGGCCGATGCCATCGCCACCCATGTCGAGAAGCTGCTCGAGACCGTCCGCACACAGTTCATCCCGGGAACGCATCTGATCCGCTATGGCGAGGGAGACTGGAACGATTCACTGCAGCCGGCCGATCCGCATCTGCGCGATTGGATGGTCAGCAGCTGGACAGTTGCTCTGCTTTATGAGCAGATCGTCCGGTATTCCGCCATTCTGCGCCGCCTCGGCCTTGATGATAAGGCCAGGGCGCTAAGGAAGATCGCAACCGCGATGCGCCGGGATTTCAACCGGCATCTCGTGCGTGACGGCGTCGTCGCCGGCTACGGCATCTTCGATCCGGCCCATGACGGCGTCGAATTGCTGCTGCATCCGAGTGACAAACGCACCGGCCTTTCCTTCTCGCTGATCTCGATGACGCAGGCGATGCTCGGCAAGCTGTTCACGCCGGCGCAGAGGCGGCATCACATGCGGCTGATCGAAGAGCACCTGCTCTTCCCCGATGGCGTGCGGCTGATGGAAAGGCCGGCGACCTATTCCGGCGGGCCCGAAACGCTGTTTCGCCGGGCCGAATCCTCGTCCTTCTTCGGCCGCGAGATCGGGCTGATGTATGTGCATGCGCATCTGCGCTATTGCGAAACGCTGGCGCTGGAGGCGGAAGCGGAAGAGCTGTGGAAGGCAATCGCCGTCGTCAATCCGATCGCCGTCACGACGGCCTTGCCGCATGCTTCACTGCGCCAGCGCAATACCTATTTCAGCAGCAGCGACGCGGCTTTCCCCGACCGTTATCAGGCGGCGGCGCAATGGGCGCGCGCCAAGACCGGAAAGATTGCCGTCGACGGCGGTTGGCGCATCTATTCGAGCGGACCTGGCCTCTACACCAGGAGTTTCGTCGAAAATATTCTCGGCTTCAAACGACGCTTCGGCAGGCGCAGGCGCACGCCGCTTCTGCCCGCGGCGCATGCCGCCGTCGATCTGCAGACGGATCACAGCGCCTGGCGGCGGTTGATGAAGCCGAAGACAAGGGGACACTATTGAGAAAGCCCTAAACAACGGCAAGAGAGAACGGCTGGAGAAAGTCCTATGTGGCCCGTGTTCCTCTCTGCAGGTCGAGGGATTCCGCGCCGCTCCGAGCAACAGGATTTCTTATGATAGGCAACTCCTCACAAAGCAAAATCCTAAAACACACCGCACGATCCGATGCAGAAAAAGCGCGTATTTGCGCCGCTAACAATGCAGACCTCTATCAGGCGGTTTTCCGTGCCCACGGACTGCCTGATCAACGAACCAGCGCGTTTTGGTCAAGCGACGCGATCGCACCGCCATACTATTCCAACATGACAACACTCGACCGGAATGCAACGGAGGAGCAACTGGTTGAAATCGGTCGGCTGACAGATCGGCTAGGAGGGCGCCCTGGTCTTAAAGACGGGTTTTCCAGACTCGACCTCGTCAACAAAGGGTTCCGGTTGTTGTTTTCCGCATCGTGGATTTGGGCTGAACCTCACAGAATTTCTGCGCCTGCGCCGCAAGATTGGGTACGCATTCGCGATGGGGCAGCCCTGCAGCGCTGGGAACATTCGTGGAAACAGTCAGGCAGCCCCACAGATGCCAAGGTCTTCACACTGGCTCTGCTTTTCGATCCCGACATCCATATCTACGGCCGATGCGCCGGCGGCGGCTTTGATGCGGGCTGCATCGTAAATCGATCACCCGAGGCTGTCGGGATCTCCAACATCTTTAGCTTGGCTGGCACGCCGCAGGTCTTCCGGGATGCCGTCTCGTTGGCCACTGTCGCCTTTTCACCCGAGCTGCCGCTTGTCGGATACGATCGTGATGAAGCACTAGACGCAATGACAAAACTGGGTTTCAAGCCGGTCGGCCAATTGCGGATTTGGCTATCTGATGAGGACGGCCTGTAACGCTTTTCTTCATTTGCGTTGTTCAGCGGGAAAATCACGCAAGGCCTTCAAGATGTGAACGTTCAGGACGGGCCAGTTGCGTCGCGCAGTTCTTCGAAGCGGGCGGCACTCTTCGACAGATGGCTGCGGATGGCGCGCCGCGCGGCAGGTTCGTTGCCGTCGCGGATCGCCGAGAAAATGGCGTGGTGTTCCCTGCGCATGCGAGCGGCATGGCGCTTGCGCTCCGCAGCCGTCATCTTGTCCAAACGCGCCCATTGCCGCGGCACCATGATATTCCCGAACGTATCGAAGAGGCGGCCGTAGTAGGAATTCTGCGTCGCGACCAGGATCGACCGGTGGAAGGCGTAATCCTCCTCTGCCCCGTATCCGCCCTCTTCGAGCGCCCTGTCCAGAGCATCGAGCCGGTCCTGCATCCGGTCGATATCTTCCTGCGTGCGCCGCAGCGCCGCAAGACCGGCCGCCTCGTATTCGACCCCCATGCGCAGCTCCAGCACCCGCAGAACCTCATCGATCGACTGCAGGTCATTCGGAATGATGGAGAAGGATCTCGGTGTCGGATCGTCCGAGACGAAAGCCCCGAGGCCCTGATGCGTTGTGATCAGTCCTTTGGCGCGCAGGGTGGCGAGTGCCTCGCGCACGATCGTGCGGCTGACGCCAGTCGCCGCCATGATCGCCTGTTCGGTGGGAAGGCGCTGGCCGGGCTTGAGGTCGCCGGACTCGATCTGCGCCGTCAGCGTATCGGCAAGGTTGCTGCGCAGGTTCGACGGCTGGCGAATGGTGCTGAAAAGCGCGTTGTCCTTGTCCGTCATTCCTTGTCGAATCCTGCCTGTCGGGCGGCTGCGCCGGCCGTTATGCTTTTGCTAGCGCATGCCGGCCGGAAAGGCAAAAGACGACGCGAGTCACGACAGCTGTGAACCGTGAGATGGCGAAGCGATCACCGCGCCAGCCAGCCACCGTCGACGGGCAGCACCGTCCCGTGCACGTAATCCGATGCGGGCGATGCCAGGAATACGGCAGCACCGCCAAGTTCGGACGGCGTTCCCCAGCGTCCCGCCGGAATACGGGCCAGGATGGCGGCGTTGCGATCGGGATCCTCACGCAGCGCCGTCGTGTTGTTGGTGACGAAGTAACCGGGCGCGATGGCATTGACGTTGACGCCTTTGCCGGCCCATTCGCAGGCGAGCAGCTTTGTCAGCCCGGCAAGGCCGCTTTTGGAGGCGGTATAGGAGGGGATGCGAATGCCGCCCTGGAAGGAGAGCAGCGAGGCGATGTTGATGATTTTGCCCCTGCCCTTCTCGACCATGTGGCGGCCGGCCGCCTGCGACAGGAAGAAGGCCGTCTTCAGATTGACGTCGATCACTGCGTCCCAATCTTCCTCGGTGAAGTCGAGCGCATCGGCACGGCGGATGATGCCGGCATTGTTGACGAGAATGTCGAGGCCGCCGAAGGTCTCGATGGTCTCGGCGACGATCCCCTTGACCGGCTCGATGGTGCCGAGATCAGCCTTGATGACGTGGAAGCGGCTTCCTGCCTGCTTCACCAGCGCCTCGGTTTCATCCATCGAGGAGCGGCCGACGGCAACGATCGACGCACCGGCCTCGGCCAGGGCGGCCGCGATCGCCTGGCCGATGCCGGTATTGGCGCCGGTGACGACGGCGGTCCTGCCGGAAAGGTCGAAGGGATTTGCCACGGCGCTCACCTCAGATCCGCGATGGCGATGTGATCCATGTCGGTGAAGCTCTTGTTGTCGCCGGCCATCGCCCAGATGAAGCTGTAGTTCTTGGTGCCGGCGCCCGAATGGATCGACCAGGGCGGCGAGATGACCGCCTGCTCGTTGGCGACAAGCATATGGCGGGTCTGCTGCGGTTCGCCCATGAAGTGGAAGACGCGCTGTTCGGCTTCGAGATCGAAATAGAGATAGGCTTCCATGCGCCGGTCATGCGTGTGGGCCGGCATGGTGTTCCAGACGCTGCCCGCCTCGATCATGGTGAAGCCGAGCGTGAGCTGGCAGGACTGGCAGACATCAGGGTGGATGAACTGATAGATCGACCGCTTGTTGGCCGTCGCAGCCTCGCCCGGCGTCAGGTGACGGGCCTTTTCGCGGGTGAGCAATACGGTCGGATGCGACTGATGCGCAGGCGTCGAGACCAGGTAGAATTTTGCCGGATTGGCGGCATCGGCGCTCTCGAACCTGATATCCTTGGCACCCTTGCCGGCATAAAGGCAATCATACTTGGCGAGGTCGTAGCTTGTGCCGTCGACGATGATGCGGCCGGCGCCGCCGATGTTCAGCGCACCAAGCTCACGTTCGGCGAGGAAGGTTTCCTGGCCGATCGCCGTCGGCGCCGTCAGCGTCAGCCCGGCGCCGAGCGGTGTGGCGCCGCCGATGACCATGCGGTCGTAATGGGAATAGGTGAGCCGGATCTCGCCGCCTTCGAAGATGGTTTCCACCAGAAAGTGACGCCGCAGCGTCTCCGTGTCAAAATTGCGCACGGCCTCGGGATGGGAGGCGTGCCTCACGTCGATCTGCATGTCAATTTTCCTTCAGCTTCGTTGTCGTCAGGCGTTGTCGCTCGCGGCGCCGTCTCGTCCGGCGTTTTCCGCTGCGGCGGTATCCATCCGGTTACATAGTTGTACGACAAGTTTGGTGTCAACAGCTTTGTCCGGCCTCGCTTGAGGAGACGCGATGCCGCAAGAACACCAAAGCAACTGGGTGGAGAGACTGCCGGAGATGATGGCGCCATGTCCAAGCGATGAGCGCAAACGGCCGTTCAAGGCGCGGTCGGCTATTCCCTTCGCCAAAACGAAAAAGCCTGCCGCGGGAGGAGGTGCGGCAGGCTTTCGGAAAAACCGAACGACAGCTGGGAGGAGGAGTGCTGTCGTTCCCACAGGCGACTCTGGGAGGAGGATGAGGCGCCTGCATCACCGAAGGGATGCGGGAGGAGGTGCATCGCTTCGATTGATATAATCATACTTATTTTCTGCTCAGATGATAGGCATTTCTTTGCAGGGCAGCTATGCGCTATGCGAAAAGCGGGCAGCTCGCCATCTGACGGGTAAGTGCAAAAAGCAAAGCGCCCGCTTGGGAGGAAGCAGGCGCTGGGCAAGTCTCGAAATGGTGGTCTGTCCGGCCGTTAGCGGGCGATGGCTGCGCGCGCAACGTTGCGGATGTCGCCGCGGCCGATGCCGAGGTCGTCCAGTTCGCGGTTGGACATACGGCCCAGTTCAGCGACCGTCTGACGGTACTTGCGCCAATTGTTGAAAGAGCGTGCTACGTTCATGATGATCCCCTTTCCGTGGGCTTTCGAAGCCTAGCTGCCAGTCCTTGGCGCTTTGGTTGCTTCGATGCGCTGTATATAATACGGGACCCTCGGTTGTTGCAGCGTCAATGCATCACTGCACCTATGCGATAACTGCATGGGTTCTACAGGGCAGCGGCCGACGTCAGGCTTTGAAGCGGTCGAAGGCCGTCAGCCGGACGAGCGGCGGATCGGCCTCCCACCGGTAGATTTCCGACCGCAGAAAGGAAAGCTCGTCACCGAGATCGTCTTCGCCGACTTCGATCCACCAGGATTTCAGGCGGCCATCGCTTCCGTCCGACCAGCGGTAGCCCCTTGCCTTCAGATGATCCTTCATCTCGAATGGGCTGTGTTCGGCAAAGATGCGGATGCGGCAGCGCTGGCTGGCGCGGTACAGCTCGGCGAAGGGGCTTTCACCGTCGCCTTGCTGTCGATCGAGAATCTCCAGGAGCGCATGGCAATCGTCCACCGCTCGGTGGCCTTCGTGGAAATAACCGGCCTGGCCGACGAGATAACCGAGCTTGGTGCCCTCGAAACCGCGGGCGCTCCAGTCGATCTCCGAAACCGAGCACGCCCAGGCCTTGCCGGCGAAAATGGGTGAGAAGGCCTCGCAGAACGGCCGGTCGAACCCGGCATTGTGGGCAATGATGAGGTCCGCCGGTTCGATCAGGGCACTCAGTGAGGCCATGTCGATGACCTGTCCTTCGACCATGGCCTCGGTAATTCCGGTCAGCCTGGTAATGTCGGGCGGGATCGGCCTGGAGGGCTGCTGCAGGCCGCCATAGATGCCGACCACATCGCCGACCGCGCCGTCATCGCTGAAGGTGAAGGCGACGGCGCCGATTTCGATGATCTCGTCGCTGCGGTGATTGAGGCCCGTTGTCTCGGTATCGAGGATGACGCCGAGCCGCGAAAATCCAGGCTGTCTCGCCACCGCGACCGGCCGGGCGGCGAGTTTCCTCAGGATCCGGTAATTGCCGCTCTCCTCGAGTGCGCGCGCCATGTCTTCAGCGGAGGGGGCCGGCGGTGACGGCCGCCGGCGCGATGGACCGCGTGCTTCGGCCATTGCGGGCGATGCCTTGGCAAACATGTCGAGTTGCGAATCTCTGTGCACGCTCATCGAACTTGTATGTCACGGAGGCGCGGGCGAATCCATCGCCCGCGGCGCGCTATGCCCAGCCCTTGCCTTTCATGGTCAGGAAAGTTTAGCTGAGGATCAGCGGCTGAAGGAGAATCCATGCCCCGTGACGACATCATGGACGCCGACGAAGACGTCGTCATCATCGGCGCCGGTGCTTCCGGTATTGCCGCTGCCCGCCGCCTGCTGGCAATTCGTCCCGGTCTTTCCGTCCTCATGCTCGAAGCCGGCAACCGTCTCGGTGGCCGGGCCTGGACGGTCGGGCTTCCCGGAACCGGCGATCTGGGTTTCGATCTCGGTTGCGGTTGGCTGCACGGGGCGCGAACCAATGCTTGGACGGCAATTGCCGGCGAGATCGGTCTGACGGTCGACCGCTCGCCCGCGCCCTGGAACGGCGGGCGGCGGCTTCAGCGGGACGATGCGGAGACCCACGCCGCGCAGCAGGCGATCGGCGCTTATTTCGAACGCCTCGAAAGCCATGAAGGCAACGATACCGACCTGGCAGCAAAGCTCCAGCCCGGCGGTCGCTGGAACGGCCAGATCCGGGCGATCGGCACTTACATCACCGGCGCAGAATTGGAGCGCTCGTCGATCGCCGACTACAACAGATATGATCCCGGCGCCGGCCCCGACTGGCGTGTGCGGCAGGGCTACGGAACATTGATCGCGCTTTATGGTGCGCCGCTCCGGACAAGGCTAGGCGTCGAAGCAAGAGGAGTCGACCACCGCCATGCCGGCCATATCGGCATCGAGACGAGCCAGGGAATGATCACCGCCCGGACTGTGCTCGTCACTGTTTCCACGAACGTGCTTGCCGCCGGCAAGATCGTCTTCGATCCTCCCTTGCCCGACAAGATCGAAGCGGCAGCTCGTTTGCCGCTGGGGCTTGCCGACAAGCTCTTCCTCGGCCTCGCCGATCCGGAGGCGCTGCCGGCGGATACTCATATGCTCGGCTCGACCAGTCGCAGTGCAACCGGCACCTATCAGCTGCGGCCGTTCGGCGCTCCCGTCGTCGAAGCCTATTTTGCCGGCGATCTCGCCCATGATCTGGAGCGAGCGGGAGCAGAGGCTGCCTTCTCCTTCGCCGCGGACGAGCTGGCGGCACAATTCGGCGCCGACATCCGCAAGCAGCTGTCGGTGGCGGCGGTCTCGGCTTGGGCCGCGACGCCTCATATCGGCGGTTCCTATTCCTATGCGGAACCCGGCGCCTCCGATCTGCGCGGGGTCCTTGCCGCACCGCATGACGGGCGGATTTTCTTTGCCGGCGAAGCCTGTTCGCGCGCCCGTTATTCGACGGCACATGGCGCCTATGAGACCGGTGTTGCCGCCGCCGATCTGATCGCTGCTCTGTTTCGGCAAAATCCGTAAACGTTGTCGGAAATATTTTTTCCCACTTGTCGCACGGGCGGGATTGGCTATTCTGCTCTCGCCCCCGCGCTACCCCAGCTTGGGGCGCTATACCTCATCCGGCGGCAGAGGCCGCTTCAAGCACGATATTGTCATTGATTGCAGGAGCCCCGGCTTCTACCCCGACGATTTTGCGCGTCGGCCGCGGGTATCCGCATGAGGAGGAAGACATGGATTATCGCAAGCTCGGTCCGAGCGGGACCGTCGTCACCGCCTATTGCCTCGGCACCATGACCTTTGGCGCGGAGGCCGACGAAGCGGCCTCGCACAAGCTGCTCGACGATTATTTCGCCTGGGGCGGCAATTTCATCGACACCGCCGACGTCTACAGTGCCGGCACGTCGGAAGAGATCATCGGCCGCTGGCTGAAGGCGCGCCCGACTGAGGCCCGCCAGGCGATCGTCGCCACCAAGGGGCGTTTTCCGATGGGCAACGGACCCAACGATATCGGCCTGTCGCGCCGGCATCTCGGCCAGGCGCTCGACGACTCGCTGCGCCGCCTCGGCCTCGAGCAGATCGACCTCTACCAGATGCATGCCTGGGACGCGCTGACGCCGATCGAAGAGACGCTGCGCTTCCTCGACGATGCGATTTCATCAGGCAAGATCGGCTATTACGGCTTCTCCAATTATGTCGGCTGGCATATCGCCAAGGCTTCGGAGATCGCCAAGGCGCGGGGTTATACCCGTCCGGTGACGCTGCAGCCGCAATACAGCCTGTTGGCGCGCGACATCGAGCTCGAAATCGTCGCGGCCTGCCAGGATGCCGGCATGGGTCTCTTGCCGTGGTCGCCGCTCGGCGGCGGCTGGCTGACCGGCAAATACAAGCGGGACGAGATGCCGACCGGCGCCACCCGCCTTGGCGAGAACCCCAATCGCGGTAGCGAATCATATGCGCCGCGCAACGCTCAGGAACGCACCTGGGCGATCATCGGCGCGGTCGAGGAGATCGCCAGAGCCCGCGGCGTCAGCATGGCGCAGGTGGCGCTCGCCTGGACGGCGGCGCAGCCGGCCGTGACCTCGGTCATCCTCGGCGCCCGCACCCCCGAACAGCTCGCCGACAATCTCGGCGCGATGAAGGTCGAACTCTCCAAGGAGGAGATGGCGAAGCTCAACGAGGTCAGCGCCCCGCAACCCCTGGACTATCCCTACGGCAAGGGCGGCATCAACCAGCGCCACCGCAAGATCGAAGGCGGCCGCTGAGTCTTTTCGCCGCGGCGTGACGAAGGTTGCCCGCTTCGCCAAAGGCGGACAGTTTTGCCGGCGCCCTCAATAGAAAAGCCGCCATGTTTGCCTGGCGGCTTTTCAGAAAGCAGGACTGGAAATTGTCGTCGTGCTCAGGCGGCCTGTACCGCTGCGTTCAGCGGAATTTCGACGTCGATCTCCAGGGTCGAGACAAACTCGTTGCGGTCGATCGTCACCTGTACCTTGTCGTGGTCGAGCTCGACGTGTTTGGCGATGACCGCAAGGATTTCCTCGCGCAACAGGGAGACCAGGTCCGATCCTGCCGACGAGCGCTCATGGGCGAGGAGCACCTGGAGGCGCTCGCGGGCGGCGGGTGCGGTGCGCTGTTTGTTGAAGAGACGGAAAATGCTCATGCCGCTCTCCTTCCGAAGATCTTGCCGAAGATATTCCGTTTTTCCTCGGGGACCGCAATCGGCAAGGTTTCGCCGGCGAGCCGGCGGGCGGCATCGAAATAAGCCATGGCGGCCGGGCTGCGGCTTTCCGCCAGCGTGACCGGTGCGCCGACGTTGGAGGCGCGCAGCACATCCATGCTCTCAGGCACAATGCCGAGAAGCGGGATGGACAGGATTTCCAGCACGTCGTCGACCTTGAGCATGTCGCCGCGCTCGGCGCGATTGACGTCGTAGCGGGTGAGCAGCAGGTGCTTTTCCATCCGCTCGCCGCGTTCGGCCTTGGCGGTCTTGGCATCGAGCAGGCCGATGATGCGATCGGAATCGCGCACCGACGAGACTTCCGGGTTGGTGACGACGACGGCAACGTCGGCATGGCGCATGGCAAGCGTTGCGCCGCGTTCGATGCCGGCCGGGCTGTCGCAGATGATCCAGTCGAAATAGCGCTTCAGGTCGTTGATGACGCGCTCGACGCCCTCGGCTGTCAGATTGTCCTTGTCGCGCGTCTGCGAGGCCGGCAGCAGGAACAGCGTTTCCAGCCGCTTGTCGCGGATCAGCGCCTGGGTGAGCTTGGCGTCTCCCTGAATGACGTTAATGAGGTCGTAGACGACGCGGCGCTCTGCGCCCATCACTAGGTCGAGATTGCGCAGGCCGACGTCGAAATCGACAACGACAACCTTTTCATTGCGTTGCGCCAGCGCCGCGCCCAATGCGGCGGTCGAGGTCGTCTTTCCAACCCCGCCCTTGCCTGACGTGACGACGATCACTTTCCCCATTTCTCTCTCCTTTGCCGTGGCCGCAGTAATTCAAAGTGCTACAGCGTCCTTTGCGCGTCTCTTAAGACGCGCGGCGCTGTCGTCAGATCAGTTTTTCCGCCATGATCGCATCCTCTTCGAGCCAGAGCTGAACAGCCTGTCCGCGAAGATTGGGGGCCATGTCTTCCGCCATTTTGTAGATGCCGTCGATTGCCACCAGCTCGGCCTCGAGCTTGCGGCAAAAGATCCGCGCCGATGCGTTTCCGACGGATCCCGCCATGGCTCGGCCGCGCAGTGCGCCGTAGATATGGACGGAGCCGCCGGCGATGACTTCGGCGCCCGAGGCGACCGAGCCGACGATGGTGACGTCGCCTTCCGGGAAGATCACCGATTGCCCCGAGCGCACGGGCTCCCGAATGACGATGGATTGGGTCGTTGCCGGGCGGGGCTCGGCCGCTGCCGGTTTGCCGGCCGGTCCCGCAGGCTCATTCGGCTGAACCTCGATATCGGAAGCGGAGCGGCCGCCTTTGAGTGCCGGAGGCATGCCTGCACCGAGAATGGAAGGCCGCGCCCCCTCGATGCCCATGATGCTGACATTGCGCTTGGCGAGCTCGGCGATGAGTTCCTTGAGCTGCGGCCGATCGATCTGCAGGTCCGTCACATCAAGTACGACGGGGCGTCCCAGGAAGAAACCAGCCGAACGGGAGGCCAGATCGTCGAGCCTTGCCAACCAATCATCGAAAGGAAGGTCGGGGGACAACATGACGGCCAGGAAGGAGCGGCCCTTGATGCGGATAGAGCGAGCGTCTGTTAGCACTTTGGTCATCTGTGTGAAGAAATCGTTGACCATGTCTACTGCTGACATGGTTAACAAATGGTTAACGCAGACGGGAAATTCCCTAACGAGACGCCAATCAATTCAGTCGATGATGAGACGCAAATACCGGAAAATAAATATTATTTCTGAAAGGTGAATATTCATCACATGTAATCGGAGCGAAGACCTGTCCCCACGATCGCAGCGGCGGAATCGATTAAGATTCGATTGATTTCTGGCGCCCGTCATCGACCCTCTGCCGACTCACCCCATGCGTTCTGAGGCGTAGCTTCCGGGGCTGGCAGGGAAGACGACGGTGCGGTTGCCGTTGATGAAGGTGCGGTGATGGATATGGGCGTGGATGGCGCGCGCCAGCACCTGGCTTTCGACGTCGCGGCCGATCGAGACATAGTCGTCGGGCGACTGCGCATGGGTGATGCGGGCGGTGTCCTGCTCGATGATCGGGCCTTCGTCGAGGTCGGCGGTGACGTAATGGGCGGTCGCGCCGATCAGCTTGACGCCGCGCTGATAGGCCTGCTTGTAGGGATTGGCGCCCTTGAAGCTCGGCAGAAAGGAGTGGTGGATGTTGATGATCTTGCCCGACATCTGCTTGCAGAGCTGGTCGGAGAGAACCTGCATGTAGCGGGCAAGCACGATCAGTTCGGTGCCGGTCTGCTCGACGAGGTCGACGAGCTGGGCTTCGGCCTGAACCTTGTTCTCCTTGGTCACCTTGATGCGGTGGAAGGGGATGTCGTGATTGACCACGACCTTCTGGTAGTCGAAATGGTTGGAGACGACGCCGACAATGTCGATCGGCAGGGCGCCGATCTTCCAGCGGTAGAGCAGGTCGTTGAGACAATGGCCGAAGCGCGACACCATCAACAGCACCTTCATGCGGCTCTCGCTGTCGTGGAAGTCGTATTCCATGGCGAAGGGCGCGGCGACGGCGGCAAAATCGGCGCTGATTGCGGAACCGGAAAGTCCTTCCTCGGAAATGAAGCTGACGCGCATGAAGAACCTGCCGGTATCGAGATCGTCGAACTGGCTGGAGTCGATGATGTTGCAACCCTTCTCGGCCAGATAGCTCGAAATCGCTGCAACGATGCCGCGCGTCGACTTGCAGGATACGGTAAGTATGAAGCTCTTCATGCTGTCTCTTCCTTCGCCCTTTCAGGTACAGAGAGTCCGGTCATGCCGAGCTGTCCAACCCGGCATGGCGAAGACGTCGGTCCGGCTGCTCAGATGTCGAGCGTGCTGTCGCGTTCCCACTGGGTGAAATGCGAGCAGTAGGCATTCCATTCCAGGTGCTTGAGCTTGAGATAGGCGGAGGAAAACTCAGCCCCGATTGCCGCCTTCAAGCCCTCGTCGGCATCAAAGGCGCGCAGCGCATCGAGAAGGTTGAGCGGCAGGCGCGGCGCATCCTTCACCAGGTGGCCCTCGGCATACATATCGATATCATAATGCTGGCCTGGGTCCGCCTGGCTGCGGATGCCGTCGAGGCCGGCCGCAATGATGATCGCCTGTAGGAGGTATGGATTGACCGCGCCGTCCGGCAGGCGCAGCTCGAAGCGCCCTGGTCCCGGCACGCGCACCATGTGAGTGCGGTTGTTGCCCGTCCACGTCACGGTGTTCGGCGACCATGTCGCGCCCGAGGTGGTGCGCGGCGCGTTGATGCGCTTGTAGGAATTGACCGTCGGATTGGTGATCGCGGCCAGCGCCGAGGCATGCTTCATGATGCCGCCGAGGAAGGTTTTACCCTGAGCCGACAGCCCAAAGGCCATTTCCTTGTCCGCGAAGGCGTTTACCCTGCCATCGACGTCCCAGACCGAGATGTGCGCATGGCATCCGTTTCCGGTCAGGCCTTTGAAGGGCTTCGGCATGAAGGTGGCGCGAAGGCCGTGCTTTTCGGCGACCGATTTGACCATGAATTTGAAGAAAGAGTGCTTGTCAGCGGTCTTCAGGACATCGTCATATTCCCAGTTCATCTCGAACTGGCCGTTCGCATCCTCGTGGTCGTTCTGATAGGGCTTCCAGCCGAGTTCCAGCATATAGTCGCAGATCTCGGCGATGACATCGTATCGACGCATCACGGCCTGCTGGTCGTAGCAAGGCTTCTCGGCGGTATCGAACTGGTCTGAAATCACCGAACCGTCAGCAGAGATGAGAAAGAATTCGGGCTCCACGCCGGTCTTTACCCGAAGTCCTTCCTTCGCAGCTTCAGCCACCAGTCTTTTCAGCACGACACGCGGTGCCTGTTCGACAGGCCGTTCGTCCATGACGCAGTCGGCGGCGACCCATGCGACGTCCTTCTTCCAGGGCAATTGGATGACGGAGGAAGGATCGGGAACAGCAAACAGGTCCGGATGGGCCGGCGTCAGATCGAGCCAGGTTGCAAAGCCTGCAAAACCGGCGCCATCCTTCTGCATGTCGGCGATGGCTTCCGCGGGGACCAGCTTGGCGCGTTGACCGCCGAACAGGTCGGTATAGCTGATCATGAAATATTTGATGCCTTTGTCTCTCGCAAAAGCAGCAAGGTCCAGTGTCATTCTCGTTCCCCTTTGGATTTCTTCGAGACACTTTGGTTATGGATATGAGACGGCCGGGATATTGCCCGGCCGGTAGAAATCAGAAGCCTCCCTTGCCAGGGATCCAGTTGGTACCGGCGAGCGGCACCTGCGCCATGGCCGATGCCTCGATCGTCAATGCAACGAGGTCTTCCGGCTCGAGATTGTGCAGGTGGTTCTTACCACAGGCGCGTGCTATCGTCTGAGCCTCGAGCGTCATGACCTTGAGGTAGTTGGCGAGGCGGCGGCCGGCCGCAACCGGGTCGAGGCGTTGTGCCAGTTCTGGGTCCTGGGTGGTGATGCCCGCCGGATCCTTGCCTTCATGCCAATCGTCATAGGCGCCGGCCGTGGTGCCGAGCTTCTGATATTCCTCTTCCCAGCGTGGATCGTTGTCGCCGATGGCGACGAGCGCCGCCGTGCCGATCGCGACCGCGTCGGCGCCTAGCGCCAGCGCCTTCGCCACGTCGGCGCCCGAGCGGATGCCACCCGAAATGATCAGCTGCACCTTTCGGTGCATGCCGAGATCCTGCAGCGCCTGGACGGCCGGACGTATGCAGGCGAGCGTCGGCATGCCGACATTTTCGATGAAGACATCCTGGGTCGCCGCAGTGCCGCCCTGCATACCATCGAGCACCACGACGTCGGCGCCGGCCTTCACGGCAAGAGCGGTGTCGTAGTAGGGACGTGCGCCGCCGACCTTGACGTAGATCGGCTTTTCCCAGTCGGTGATCTCGCGCAACTCCATGATCTTGATTTCAAGATCGTCGGGTCCGGTCCAGTCCGGATGGCGGCAGGCCGAACGCTGGTCGATGCCCTTCGGCAGGTTGCGCATATTGGCGACGCGGTCGGAGATCTTCTGGCCGAGCAGCATGCCGCCGCCGCCGGGCTTGGCGCCCTGGCCGACGACGACTTCGATTGCGTCGGCGCGGCGCAGGTCCTTCGGGTTCATGCCGTAGCGCGACGGTAGATATTGGTAGACCAGCGTCTGCGAATGACCGCGTTCCTCATCCGTCATGCCGCCGTCGCCTGTTGTGGTCGACGTGCCTGCGATCGTCGCACCCCGGCCGAGCGCTTCCTTGGCGTTGCCGGAAAGCGCGCCGAAACTCATGCCGGCGATGGTGATCGGCGTCTTGAGCGTGATCGGCTTCTTGGCGAAGCGCGAGCCGAGCACCACTGTCGTATCGCACTTCTCGCGGTAGCCTTCGAGCGGATAGCGCGAGATGGAGGCGCCGAGAAACAGCAGATCGTCGAAATGCGGAACCTTGCGTTTGGTGCCGGCGCCGCGGATGTCATAGATGCCGGTGGCGGCCGCGCGGCGGATTTCGGCGAGCGTATAGTCGTCGAAAGTCGCGGACTTGCGTGGCGGGGTATAGGGGTTGTGATAGCTCATGAGTGTCCCTCGCCTCAGTACGCGTCTGCGTTGTCGATGTTGAAATTGTAGAGCTTGCGGGCGGAGCCGTAGCGTTTGAACTCTTCAGGTCTGACGTCCGTCACGCCTGCCTTGTCGAGCAGTTCGGCAAGCTTTTCCAGATGCTCCGGCCGCATCTCTTTCTCGATACAGTCGGAGCCGAGGCTCTTGACCTCACCGCGGACGAACAGCTTGGCTTCGTAGAGCGAATCCCCGAGCGCATCGCCAGCGTCGCCAAGTACGACGAGATGGCCGGACTGACCCATGAAGGCCGACATGTGGCCGATGCTGCCGTGTACAACGATGTCGATGCCCTTCATCGAAATGCCGCAGCGCGAGGCGGCATTGCCCTTGATGACGAGCAGGCCACCCCGGCCGGTCGCGCCGGCATACTGGCTGGCGTCGCCCTCGATGACGACGGTGCCGGACATCATGTTTTCGGCAACACCCGGTCCAGCCGAGCCATGAACCGTAATCTTGCCGCCGTCATTCATGCCGGCGCAGTAATAGCCGACAGATCCCCTGACAGCGACCGTCACCGGGCTGTCGATCCCGACGGCGACGGCATGGCTGCCGCGCGGGTTGATGACCTCGAATTCAGTGTCGTTGGCACCTTTGGAGAGAGCGTGTAGCGCGCTGTTCAATTCGCGAAGAGGCGTGTTGGAAAGATCGAATGTCGGCATTGAATCCTCATTGGTCCGGGAGACGGTCCGCGCCGCCTCTTGGCTTTCAGCGCGCCTCAGGCCGCCTTGTCGTGATCCCAGAAGTAGACAGTTGCTGGCTCCGGCTCCCAGACGCGGGCATTCTCGATCCCGGGAAGATTGACCAGCGCGCGGTATTCCGAACCGAAGGCGACATACTGGTCGGTCTCGGCCATGACGGCGGGCTTGCAGGCGATCGGGTCGCGCACCACGCCGAAGCCGGACTTGGTGCCGA
Organism: Rhizobium sp. Nf11,1; assembly: GCF_050587665.1. Taxonomy (NCBI): domain Bacteria; kingdom Pseudomonadati; phylum Pseudomonadota; class Alphaproteobacteria; order Hyphomicrobiales; family Rhizobiaceae; genus Rhizobium; species Rhizobium sp. Nf11,1. The sequence continues at coordinate 162,071 of NZ_JBOBHU010000009.1, forward strand.
CGACGAAGGTGAAGAAACCGTCGAGATCGTCGAGCGCACCGGTCAGCGCCTGGCCGAGATCCTTGCCCTTGGCCATTTCGGCCGTCAGATAGGCGGCGGCGACTTCGGAATCATTCTGCGTCTCGAAGGTCATGCCTTCGCGCGCCAGTTCGCGGCGCAGGTTGTTGTGGTTGGACAGCGAGCCATTGTGCACGAGGCACTGGTCGGCGCCGGTCGAGAACGGATGGGCGCCGAGTGTGGTGACGGCGGATTCCGTCGCCATGCGGGTATGGCCGATGCCGTGGGTTCCGCTCATCGCGCGGACGCCGAACCGCGCCACGACGTCCTTTGGGAGACCGATTTCCTTGTAGATCTCGACGCTCTCACCCGAGCCCATAAGACGGACTGCCGGGCGAATCCGTTCGAGCGCCTCGCGCACTGCTCCAAGCTTGCAGGCATCAAGCTCAATGACCGCGTGCGTGCTCTTGATCCACACATGGGCCTTGATGCCGGCTGCCTCGAGGTCAGTGGCGAGGCCCTCGAAGTCCGCGCCTGGATTGCTGGACTGGATAGTGATTTTCGCCTTGCCCTCTGCGGAGCCGCCATAGATCGCGATACCGGCCGAGTCCGGCCCGCGATCCGTCATGGTGATCAGCATATCCGAAAGCAGGTTTCCGAGCTGAGGCTCAAGGCTTTTGTCCTTGAGGAACAATCCAACAATGCCGCACATCGCCTGTGCCTCCTTTCATGTTGAGAAAGGAATAGCAGGTCTATGTATGGACTTCAACTGGTAGGAATAAACTTTTCTTCTAAGGCAAGTCAGCTTCGCGAGTTCTGCTGGGGATAGCTGATAATCGAGAGGTACCTGCTCGGCAGTTTTACCAGTTGCTCCGGCCCATGCGGCGCATCGGCGTCGAAGAACAGGCTGTCGCCCGGCTGCATCTGGAAAAGCTGGTCGCCGTGGCGGTAGATGACCTCGCCTTCGAGCATGTAGAGAAACTCCATGCCCTCATGCTGGAAGGTCGGGAAAACATCGGAATCGGCCGTCAGCGTGATGAGATAAGGCTCGACGATGACGCCGCTGGTGTTGTTGTCGATATGGCCGAGCAGATTATATTGATGGCCGGCGCGGGTGCCGCGCCGTTCCAGCTCGACGCCCTGCCCCGCTTTGACGAAGACGGCATTGCGCGGCTCCTCGTAGCGGCGAAAAAAGGCCGTCAGCGGCACGCCGAGCGCCCTCGACAATGACTGCAGCGTCGTCAGCGACGGCGAGATGTTGCCGTTCTCGATCTTCGACAGCATGCCGAGCGAAATGCCGGTCGCAGCCGCGAGATCGGTGACGGTGATGCCGAGTTTCTTGCGGTAGGCCCGCACCTCATGGCCGATCGCCATTTCGAGGTTGTTTTCCTTCGGTTCCCGAACGGCGTGCGGGTCCTGGGAAAAGGGGGTGCGTCCGCCCTGCGCCTGTTCCGGTTGGTCTGCCGCTTCACCTTTGGCTTTCATCGGATTTACTGCTGCCTTCTCTTTTGGGTCAAGGCAACGCTATCGCCATAGTGAAAATTTCTCAACCGTGAAGAAAACTTATTCCCGCCGCGCCTCTCGCGGGGCGATGCCGTAGACGACACGGAACATCCGGGAAAAATGGCTGAGGCTGGAAAAACCGGTGGCAACAGCGATCTCCGAGACGGAAAGCGGGCTCTGCTTCAGCAGGCGATGGGCATGCTGAAGCCTGATCCTGCGGTATTGATCGAGGAAGCTGGTGGCGAGATGGGCCGCAAAGAGCCGGTCGAGATGGCGGGTGGTGACACCGGCGATCCGCGCCATGGCGGCGCGCTCGAGCGGCATCTCGATCGTCTCCTCCATCCGTTCGAGAACATTAAGCAGGCCAGCGTGGTGGACACCGTATCGCTCGGCGAGAGACGCACGCTGCGGAGCAGCGGGTTCGTTGACCTCGGTGTGAAGATACCAGTCGCTGACCCGGCGGGCGAAATCCGGCCCCATCCGCTCGGCGATCAGCACATGCATCATGTCAAGTGGAGCGATACCGCCGCCGCAGGTGATCCTGTTGCCGTCGATCACGAAGCGCGCCTGGCGCGGCGTGAGATCCGGGAAGGCTTCGAGAAGGGCGGCCGCATGCTCCCAATGGATAGTGAAGTCGCGGCCCCCAAGCAGTCCGGCGGCGGCCATCAGATAGGGGCCGCCGGAAATGCCGCCGATCCGCATGCCTTCGCGCGACAACTGCCTCAGGCAGGCAAGCACGCCAGGATATCGCCAATCCCGAGGCAAGCCGCCGGCGCAGACGAAGGCGGTACTAAGGCCCGATCCCCTCATGGGAAGGGGATCGGCGGGCACGCTGACGCCGGAGGAGGAAAGGGCCGGCGCGCCATCCGGCGAATAGGTGGAGACACGATAGATCTCGCGGCCAGCCAGCAGATTTGCCGCCCGCAGCGGCTCCGTCGCCGAGGCATAGGACATCAGCGCAAATCCCGGAATCAGGATGAAGCCGATCGTCTGAACATTTCTGCCATCAAGTGAGGACATGTCCCTTTCTTAGCGACATATGTCCGTTTTGTGCAAGTCTCGTCGATTCTTTCTGGCATCATGCAGCTGTTCTTTCCGGGTGACCCATGCGCTATTTCGCTCTTTCGATTCTTCTGAACGGCCTTCGCGGCAACAAGGGCTGGGCGCCCGCCTGGCGCGATCCGGCGCCGAAGCCGCATTACGACGTCGTCATCGTTGGTGGCGGCGGTCATGGTCTGGCCACTGCCTATTATCTTGCCAAGGAGTTCGGCATCACCAATGTCGCCGTCCTGGAAAAGAGCTATCTCGGCTCCGGCAATATCGGCAGGAACACCACGATCATCCGTTCCAACTACCTGCTGCCTGGCAACAATCCCTTCTACGAACTGTCGATGAAGCTTTGGGAAGGGCTGGAGCAGGACTTCAACTTCAACGCCATGGTCTCGCAGCGCGGCGTGTTGAACCTCTTCCATTCCGACGCGCAGCGTGACGCCTATACGCGCCGCGGCAACGCCATGCGGCTGCACGGCGTCGATGCCGAGCTGCTCGACCGGCAGGCGGTGCGCCGAAAATTGCCCTTCCTCGATTTCGACAATGCCCGTTTCCCCATTATGGGCGGCCTGTTCCAGCCGCGCGGCGGCACGGTGCGCCATGATGCCGTCGCCTGGGGTTATGCCCGCGGCGCAGACAGCCGCGGCGTCGATATCATCACCCAGTGCGAGGTGACCGGCATCCGCCGCGAAAACGGCCGGGTGACCGGCGTCGAGACCAGCAGGGGCTTCATCGGCTGCGGCAAGCTGGCGCTGGCGGCGGCCGGCAATTCCACCGTGGTCGCCGATATGGCCGGCCTTCGCCTGCCGATCGAAAGCCATGTGCTGCAGGCCTTCGTCTCCGAAGGGCTGAAACCCTTCATCGACAATGTCGTCACTTTCGGGGCCGGTCATTTCTACGTCTCCCAGTCCGACAAGGGCGGCCTCGTCTTCGGCGGCGACATCGACGGCTATAATTCCTATGCGCAGCGCGGCAATCTCGCTTCGGTCGAGCATGTCGCCGAAGCCGGGGTCGCGATGATCCCGTCGCTGTCGCGCGTGCGTTATCTCCGCTCCTGGGGCGGGGTGATGGATATGAGCATGGACGGCTCGCCGATCATCGACCGCACCCATATCGACAATCTCTACCTCAATAGCGGCTGGTGTTACGGCGGCTTCAAGGCCACGCCCGCCTCCGGCTTCTGTTACGCCCATCTGATCGCCCGCAACACGCCGCACCAGACGGCACGTGCCTTCCGGCTCGACCGTTTCGCGCGCGGCTATCAGATCGACGAAAAGGGCGTCGGCGCCCAGCCCAACCTGCACTGAGGACATTTAGACAATGGCAAGCCTGATTTCATGTCCCCATTGCGGCGTCCGCCCCAAGGAGGAATTCTCGATCCGCGGCGATGCGAACCTTGTCCGGCCGGCGCCGGATGCCGGGGCGGATGCCTGGTACGACTATGTCTATCTCCGTGACAATCCGCGCGGCCGCCACAGCGAATATTGGCACCATTCCTCCGGATGCCGCCGCTGGTTGATCGTCGATCGCGATACCGTCACCCATAAGGTCCATGGCGTCAGGGATGCTGCCCTTGCCAAGCTCGGCGGAGACCCGGCATGACGAGCTTCCGTCTTTCCTCCGGCGGCCGCATCGACCGCTCCACCTCGCTCGGCTTCAGCTTCGACGGCAGGGCGCTCGCGGGCCATCCGGGCGACACGCTCGCCTCAGCGCTGCTTGCCAACGGTATCCAGCTCGTCGGCCGCAGTTTCAAATATCACCGCCCGCGCGGCATCCTGACGGCAGGAGCCGCCGAACCGAACGCGCTGGTGACGACAGGCAGCGGCGGACGCACCGAGCCGAACACGCGCGCAACGATGATCGAGCTTTACCAGGGGCTGACGGCCAAGAGCCAGAACCGCTGGCCCTCCCTCGGCTTCGATGTCGGCGCGGTCAACGGGCTGCTGTCGCCTTTCCTCAGCGCCGGCTTTTACTACAAGACCTTCATGTGGCCGGCGGCCCTCTGGGAAAAGCTCTACGAGCCGGTGATCCGCAAGGCGGCGGGCCTCGGCAGAGCCTCCTATGAAGCCGATCCCGATTCCTACGAGAAATGCTGGGCGCATTGCGACCTGCTGGTGATCGGCGCAGGCCCCGCCGGTCTGGCCGCGGCACTCACCGCCGGCCGCGCCGGCGCACGCGTCATCCTCGCCGACGAAGGCCCCGAACTCGGCGGCAGCCTGCTTTCCCCCGGCACTGTCGACGGCAGGCCGGCAAACGCTGTTGTCGGCGAGCTGCTGGCCGAGCTGGAGGGCCTGGAGAATGTACGCCGCCTGCCGCGCATGACGGTGTTCGGCTGGTACGACGACAATGTTTTCGGCGCCGTCGAACGGGTGCGGAAGCACGTGGCCTTGCCCGATCCGGATCGTCCGGTCGAACGCTTGTGGCGCATCGTCGCCCGCCAGGCGATCCTGGCGACCGGCGCCGAAGAGCGGCCGCTCGTCTTCGGCGGCAACGATATTCCGGGCGTGATGATGGCAGGCGCCATGCGCAGCTATCTCAACCGGCAGGCGGTGGCGCCCGGCCAAAACACGGTGATCTTTACCACCAACGATACCGGCTATGACACCGCCGCCGACCTTGAAGCCGCCGGCCTCGCCGTTGCGGCAATCGTCGACAGCCGCGCGGATGGCGGCAAGGGGTGGCAGGGTCGCGCCGAGCTGATGAAGGGCGCTCGTATCATCGATGCGCATGGCGGCAAGCGCCTGCGCGGCGTCAGCGTCGAGACCGCAGGCGGCATTCGCCGCATCGACGCGGACGCGCTCGCCATGTCGGGCGGCTGGAGCCCGATCATCCATCTTGCCTGCCATCGCGGCGGCAAGCCGCAGTGGTCGGATGAGGCTTCGGCATTTCTGGCGTCGGCTGCACAGGATGGTCTTGCTGTTGCCGGCGCGGCTGCCGGCCTTGCGCAGACCGCAGCCTGCCTCGGCGATGGCGCCGCCAAGGCATCAGCCGCATTGCAGGCAATCGGCCTCGCCGCCGAACCGGCCTTTGCCTCCTTCGCCGAGACGGCTCAACACGCAAGGCCGCTCTGGTCGGTCAAAGGCTCGAAGGGCAAGGCGTTCGTTGATTATCAGAACGACGTGCATCTTAAGGATTTGGGTCTTGCCGTCCGCGAGGGCTACGGCCATGTCGAACTCGCCAAGCGCTACACCACATCAGGCATGGCGACCGACCAGGGCAAGCTTTCCAATATCAACGCCATCGGCATCCTTGCCGAGGCGCGCGGCGTCTCGCCGGCGCAAGTGGGAACGACGACCTTCCGGCCCTTCTATACCCCGGTGTCCTTCGGCGCTTTGACCGGGGCATCGCGCGGCAAGGATTTCCAGCCGACGCGCAAATCGCCGCTGCACGGCTGGGCGAAAAAGAACGGCGCGGTCTTCGTCGAAACCGGCCTCTGGTATCGTTCCTCCTGGTTCCCGCGTCCAGGCGAAACGACGTGGCGCGAAAGCGTCGACCGCGAAGTGCTGAACATCCGCAAAAATGCCGGCCTTTGCGATGTCTCGACGCTCGGCAAGATCGAAATTTTCGGCAAGGACGCCGCGACCTTCCTCGATCGCATCTATTGCAACGGCTTCGCCAAGCTTGCCGTGGGCAAGGCGCGTTACGGCATCATGCTGCGCGAGGACGGCTTCATCTATGATGACGGCACCACCAGCCGTTTCAGCGATGACCATTTCTTCATGACGACGACGACGGCACTTGCCGCCGGCGTGCTGACCCATCTCGAATTCTGTGCCCAGACGCTCTGGCCCGAGCTCGACGTCTGCTTCGCCTCCTCGACCGATCAATGGGCGCAGATGGCCGTGGCCGGGCCGAAGTCGCGCGCCATCCTCTCTGAGATCGTCGACGAGGATCTGTCGGATGCCGCCTTCCCCTTCATGAGTGCCCGCAAGGTCTCGCTCTTCGGCGGCCGGCTCGAAGGCCGGCTCTTCCGGATTTCCTTCTCCGGCGAACTCGCCTACGAGCTGGCGGTGCCGGCCGGCTACGGCGAAGGCGTTGCCGACGCGATTATGGCATCAGGTGAGAAACACGGCATTTGCGCTTACGGCGTCGAAGCGCTCGGCGTCATGCGCATCGAAAAGGGCCACGTCACCCATGCCGAGATCAATGGCACGGTCACACCGGGCGATCTCGGCTTCGGCCGCATGGTCTCATCGACCAAGCCGGATTTCATCGGCAAGGCGATGCTCGCCCGCGACGGCCTGCAGGATCCCGAGCGCCCGCGCCTCGTCGGGGTCAAGCCGCTCAATCGGGCAAGCGGCTTCCGCACCGGCTCGCATATCCTTGCCGAGGGCGCTGCGGCGACGCTCGAAAACGATCAGGGCTATGTCACGTCGAGCGCGTTTTCGCCGAGCCTCGGCCATACGATCGGCCTGGCGCTCGTCCGGCGCGGGCCCGAGCGCATCGGCGAGAAGGTGACGGTCTGGAACGGCCTGCGCAATGAATTCACCGAGGCGGTGCTCTGCCATCCCGTCTTCATCGATCCCGAAAACGAGAAGCTCCATGCCTGATCTTCCGCAACACAGACCGGTTCTTGCCGGGGCTAGATATACCGGTATCTCAGAGGCAGACATCCGGCTGGAAGCCCAGCCGGAAGGCCACCTGCTGCATGTGCTTGGCGCAATCGAGCCGGCCACGCTTGCCGCGGAATTGGCGAAAGCGGGCCTTGCCACAAGTTCGATCCGCCAGGCGGGCTTCCGGCAATGGTTCGTTGCCGGCGACGAGCCGCTTGCCCCCGCCGGTCTTGCGGCTCTTACGGCGGCGCTCGCCGGAAAAGCCTTCGTCACAGACCAGAGCCACGGCCGCATCCGCATCGGCATTTCCGGCCGCTCCTCAAGGCTGCTTCTTTCCAAAGGCACGGCGGTCGATCTCGACGCCGGCATATTTGCGGAAGGCAGCTCTGCGATGACGATGGTCGGTCACATTTCCGTGCAGATCGCCCGCACCGGCGATGACAGCTTCGAGCTCACGGTCCTGCGCAGCTTCGCCGAAAGCCTCTGGGACGAGCTTAAGCATATGGCGGCGAGCGCCGAAAAGGATAGCGGCGCGTAACACCACCATCGACCGCGCGCTGTTCCCTCGCGCGGGTCACTGCGACGCTTGCTCGAAATGCCCGTTTTCTCTCGCCGCCGATCCAGAAGGCGCCGTCTGCAGTTGCGCGCCCCTGTGATCGATCGGCTAGTCGAAAATCCTGTCAATCAACGACAGTTATGCGTGCTGTGATCTCCCAAACGCCGGCCTCCGACTCGCTTGAGTCTCGCAACCTTACTTTATCGGATCCAGTGAAGCCGGCGCCGGGCGTATAGTAAACCACAGCTCCGTCTACCTTGCGGCCATTGCATTTGAAGCGAGGATTGCTTCGTTCGAAATTCGGAAACACCTTTTCATGGACGATTTGAATCTTTCCATGTTTGCCGCCGTCCAGAATCTTTAGGCGCGGCAGGGCAGCAGACGTGCAGTCAGGATGCACGAATGACGACTGGTAAATGACGGTTCGACTGCCTGAGATGACCGTAGCGGAGGTACTCTCCTTCGTGATCTCCTGAGCTTGAGCGTGCCCTCCCTCAAGGAGAAGGAGCGCCGAATAAAAAAGTGCGTATCGCATGTTCATGGGAGGTTCCCAGCCTGGAGGTTGGATTCTGGGGCGGCGGCGTTAAAGCTCGCGATGCCGGTCGCCATCACAGCATGCTATTCGACAACGGTAATGTTCAGGACCCCTTCATCGACAACGCCGTTTTTATAGGAGGTGCGAACAACCACTCTGTCCTTGCCGACAAAGCCCTTGTCAGAGGTGTAGTACCCGACCGTGGCGGGCACCTTTGTGCCATTGCACTTCTTATATTCACCCTTGCCATTGGGGAACGCGAGTTCGCGCAGACTCTCTACCTTGCCGTGCTTCGGTGCCTCGCGGATGCGAACCTCCGGCACTGCTTTCATGCTGCAGTCAGGATTGATGAGGAAGGCGACACCCAACCTAGTGCGCTCGCCACTCGCCACGCTGACGTCCTTTTCATAGCGCGTCAAACCATCGGCAGTTACTGTCGTGCAACCAGCCAATACTGTGTTGAAGGACATCGCTACGATCGATAGAAGGAATGCTTTCCTCATTGGAACCTCTGTTGTCATTGTTGATTTGGCCGGCACGCGTCGCTGCTCGACGACTGGCCCGGTCTGATGATGGTGTTTGGATGGTGAAGGGAAAGCATCTGGATAAATAAACAGTATGCGGCAAATGGAAAAAATCTGGAAACGAGAGCTAGGTTGCAATTAAAGATATCTTAAATCCAAGTTTGATTTCTTAGACAATTATCGCCTCTGAACAAGGGGGTGGCACAAAAATACCGCAATCGTCCAGACAATCCTTGTGCCGTCGGATTGTGTAGGAATGCGTTCGACGCTGGAGATCGAAAATCTGGCAAAGATCGCAGAAAGCTCTCGGCCGCGAAGTATTGAAACTCGGCCGATACGATGATGGAACGGGCCGATTGGCCCTTTATCAAGCCAAGAAGGCGGAGCGAAGCCGCTTTGCCTGCGTCGCTTGAAAAGGGACCGGAGTCGGATGTCCATTAAAGCCTGGGATCAAGTGTCTAGCCGCGAAACGTATAGTTGCTGATCGACGCCGGTTTCATCTCGATGGAAAAGCCCGGCAGGGTCGGCGGCATATAGGCGGCGTTCTCGATCCGGCAGGGATCGAGGAAATGTTCGTGCAGGTGATCGACATATTCGATGACGCGGCCTTCCTTGGTGCTCGAAACCGCGACGTAGTCGATCATCGACAGATGCTGCACATATTCGCAAAGGCCGACGCCGCCGGCATGCGGCCAGACCGGCAGGCCGAATTTGGCGGCGACCAGCAGGACGGAAAGGACCTCGTTCAGCCCGCCCATGCGGCAGGAATCGATCTGGACGATGTCGATCGCGCCTTCGGCAATGAACTGTTTGAACATGATGCGGTTCTGGCACATCTCGCCGGTTGCGACCTTCACCGGGCCGATTGCCTGGCGGATCTTGCGGTGGCCGGCGACATCGTCGGGGCTTGTGGGCTCCTCGATGAAGAAGGGCTTGGCGAAGGCAAGCGCCTTGACCCAGTCGATCGCCTGACCAACGTCCCAGACCTGATTGGCGTCGATCATCAGGTAGCGATCGGGACCGATCACCTCGCGGGCGATCCGCAGACGCCGGATATCGTCTTGCAGGTCGCGGCCGACCTTCATCTTGATATGGTTGAAGCCGGCGTCGATCGCTTCCTGGCAGAGCCGGCGCAATTTCTCGTCTTCATAACCCAGCCAGCCGGCCGACGTCGTGTAGCAGGCGTAGCCTTCCTTTTCGAGGATGGCGATCCGTTCCGCCTTGCCCGCTTCTGCCTTCTTGAGGATAGCGACCGCTTCATCGCGCGTCAGCACGTCGGTGAGATAGCGGTAGTCGACGATATCGGCGATCTCTTCCGGCGACATGTCGGCGACGAGCCGCCAGACCGGCTTGCCGGCCTGTTTGGCGAGCAGATCCCAGACGGCGTTGACGACCGCACCGGTCGCCAGGTGAATGGCGCCCTTTTCGGGGCCTATCCAGCGCAACTGGCTGTCGCTGGTCAGATGCCGCCAGAATTTGCCGGGATGGGCAAGCACCTCGCCGAGATCGGCGCCGACGACGAGGTGGCGCATCGCTTCGATCGCCATGCAGCAAATGTCGTTGCCACGGCCGATGGTGAAGGTCAGGCCATGGCCGGCAAGGCCCGGGACATCCGTGTCGAGAATGACATAGGCGGCCGAATAGTCGGGATCGGGGTTCATTGCATCGGATCCGTCAAGGCTTTGCGAGGTGGGAAAGCGGAGATCGAAGACGCGAAGGTCGGTGATGCGGGTCATGTTGTTCCTCCCGATTTAAGGGGCCAATTGCGATAGCCGGGGTCGGCCGGCACTCTGCCGGCCGCCTCACGAAGCCGACGTCAGATCGTCCAACCGCCGTCGATGGCGATCGCCTGGCCAGATGTGTAGGTGGCGCCGGCGAGATAGACGGCGAGATCGGCGATCTCTTCCGGCGAACCGAGCCGGCCCATCGGCTGGCGGGCGATGAAGGCGGCGCGGGCCGCATCGTAATCGCCCTGTGCGCGCATGCGGTCCTGCAAGGACGGACTTTCCACCGTGCCGGGGCAGATGGCATTGCAGCGGATGCCTTGAGCAACATAATCGGCGGCGACCGATTTGGTAAGGCCGATGACCGCCGCCTTGGTGACGCCATAGGCGAAGCGATTTTGCACGCCCTTGATGCTGGAAGCGACGGAGGCCATGTTGATGATCGACCCGTCCTTGCGTTCGAGCATGCCGGGCAGCACCGCCCGGATGGTGCGGATCATCGCCTTGACGTTGAGGTCGAAAGCGAATTCGAGATCGGAATCCGGCATGTCCAGGATCGAGCCGGCATGGACGAAGCCGGCGCAGTTGAACAGAACGTCCACAGTGCCGATTTCGGCGACGAGCGCCGTGACCGCATCCCCGTCGAGCACGTTGAGCTTATGGGTGAAGACGCCGGTTTCCGCGGCAAGGGTTGCCAGCGCGTCGGTGTTGATGTCGGTTGCATGGACCTTGGCGCCGGCCGCGGCAAAGGCTGCCGCCGTCGCCCGGCCGATGCCCTGGCCGGCGGCGGTAATGAGAACGGTCTTGCCGGAAAGTCTGTTTGTCATGTCACGGGCCTCTTCTGGATTGTCTACATGAGACGATGCATGCGGTTATCTTGCCGAAGGCCGCGCGGTGATGGAATAGGACGTCCATCAGGGCCTGCCATTTTCTCTCTTTGCGCCTTTCGGCCGGCGTAGGGCAAGGCGCGAAGCCCCGCCTCTCGTCGTTTCTGCTGATTGGCTGTCTTCAATTATGATTTGTCTGTTTATAGACAAACAGACGATTGGCCAAGGGTCAAGCGCGAAGTTTTCCTTTTCCGGCCATGGTTCTGCGTATATGCAGAATAATATTTACAGGAGGAAGGAATGGAGACCGACGAGTCAGACCGCTATCGCGCTCCTGCTTTAGACAAGGGCCTCGATATCCTGGAGCTGCTCGCCGGCGTCGACAGCGGCCTCACCCAGGCGGAGATTGCCAAGCGGCTCGACCGCAGTCCCAATGAATTCTATCGTATGCTCGACCGGCTGGTGCGTCGCGGTTACGTCACCCGGCTGGATGGCGATCGCTACTCGCTGACGCTGAAGCTCTTTGGCCTTGCGCAATTGCATGCGCCTGTGCGCCGGCTTGCCTCCTATGCCACGCCGCTGATGCGCGACCTCGCCCAGCGCACCCGTCAGGCCAATCATCTCGCCGTCTTTGACCGTGGCGCCGCCGTTGTCATCGCCCAGCAGGAAGCGCCGGACTATTGGGGCTTCTCGATCCGCATCGGCGCCCATATCAGCCTGTTCGACACCGGCTCGGGGCATGTGCTGCTCGCCTTCCGCAGCGACGAGGAGCGGGAGATGATGATATCGGAACATGCGCGCAACCGCGCCGAGATCGACCTTGGCGCCGAATTTTACGATCGCCTCGACCAGATCCGCGAGCGAGGCTACGAGATGATGGCGAGCGCCCAGACATCAGGCGTCTACAATCTGTCGGCGCCCGTTCTTGGGCCGGACCGGCGTTGTATCGCCGCCCTGACCTGCCCCTTTATCGCCCTTGTCAATGCGCCGTCCGCCCCCGACATCACCCAAACGATCACGCTGGTGCAGAAGACCGCCGCTCAGCTTTCGCTGCTGGCCGGGGCGGATGTCAGCCCGATCTGACCATCGCGCCGCTGCCCCTTATCCGGCTGCGCCACCGACCGGGGTCGAGCCACGGGTCTCGACCCGTCCTTCGGACCCCCGCAGGCGGGCGAAGAGGATATGCCGCGGCCTCTCCGTCCCTCTCTCCCCTCGCCCCGTTTTACGGGGAGAGGGTTAGGATGAGGGGCAGGCTTTACGGCATGCCAGGGTGAGGCAGCCATGCCCGGGCAGCAGAAATTTCTATTTGAATAATCCATTCACGAGAAATAGGTTGCGGCAAAGACCATTCCTGGGAGGAGGAAAACGTGCTCATCGACACCCATTTGCATATCATCGACCGGTCGGCGCTTTCCTATCCCTGGCTCTTCGGCGTGCCGGCTCTCGACCATGACTTTCTCTATGAGACCTATGCGGCCGAGGCGCGGCGCTGCGGCATTATGACGGCGCTGCATATGGAGGTCGATGTCGATCCGGCCGTCATGCAGGCCGAGACCGACCACATTGCATCGATCGCCAAAAGGCAAGGCAGCCTGATTGCCGGGGCGATTGTCTCCTGCCGTCCCGAGGAGGAAGGCTTTGCCGCCTATCTCGAGCTGCAAAAGGCCGATCCCTTCGTCAAGGGCTTCCGCCGCGTGCTGCATGTCGTGCCCGACACCGTCTCGGAAGGCGTCCTGTTTCGAGACAACATCCGGCGCATCGGTGGCAGCGGCCTGACCTTCGACCTCTGCACATTGCCGCATCAGGCCGGTCGCGTCACCGCTCTCGTCGATCTCGCGCCCGACGTGCAGTTCGTCCTCGATCATTGCGGCGTGCCGGATATCCGCTCCGATGCCTTCGAGCCATGGAAGGCCGGCATATCGGAAATCGCCCGCCGGCCGAACGTGATCTGCAAGATATCAGGCGTCGTCGCCTATGCGGATGCGCAGACATGGACAGCACAGACGCTGACGCCCTATATCGAACATGTGATCGCAAGTTTCGGCTGGGATCGTGTCGTCTGGGGCAGCGACTGGCCGGTCTGCACGCTCGGCGGCGGCCTTTCCACCTGGGTTGCAGCGACCCATGCCGTGCTCGCCGGCAGCAGCGAGGCGGAGCGTTCCAAGCTGCTCTTCGCCAATGCCCAGCGCCTCTGGTCATTGTAACTTTTATTTACGCCGTGCTGATCCTTCGGCTGAAAGGTCCGCAGCAAACTACCATGCTCGGCACCCTGAAATCGGATGATGTAACCCCCCAAAAGTGCTACTTTGGCATGTTTTTTGCTGCTGCTAATATGGAGCGATGCGATGTTTCGGTTTGGGACGACTTTCAGCCAGACAATTGCTAGCTTTGTGTGTCTCAGTTAAAAGTGTCAGACACGGATATGGCGAATAACCTCATGTCCGTGTCCTCAGGAGGGAAACAAATGAAAGAAGAACCGCACGCAGTGGATGTTCATGTCGGAAAGACGATCCGCATACAGCGTCTGCTGCGCAAAGTTTCGCAGACGGAATTGGGCGATCGTGTCGGCGTAACGTTTCAGCAGATCCAGAAATACGAAAAAGGCTCCAACCGCGTTTCCGCCAGCATGCTGGTTGAAATCGCCGGCGCGCTGAACGTCGACGTCAGGACGTTCTTCGACGACCTCTCAACGCCCGAGACGGCTAACGACAACCCCGCTCCCAGCGAAGAATTCGTCATTTCGCGCGAGGGTGTGCTTCTGAATGCGGCGTTCTTCTCGATCAAAAACGAAGCTCTTCGCAAGAAGATCCTGAAGCTTGTTCAGGCAATCGCCCACACCGAACAGGTCGAGGGTGAAGCGGCCGAATAGGCCGGATCTCCTTCACGCGATTCCAACGGACGGCATGAAGGTCAATGGCGATCAATCAGGATTAGATTCTCGCTAGCGTCCTTCATTGCGATCTTGGCCTTGCTGCCGAGCAGTTTCTCGAGGTTAACGTCAAGTTCCCTGTCCGGATCTATGCCGTCCCAATCGATTACGACCTGCAGCAGTGCCATGTTCGTCAGGTGCATCAGATTACGCAGCTGAAGCTTTTCAGCCTCCTCCTTGGCTGCCGACAGCAGCCGGAAGATCCTTGCGTATTCGCTGCCTGTACCTTCGTTACGTTGTTCAAACATTGTTCCCGCCCCTTTGGCCGTGAAGCCTCAGATTCCATCACCCCTGCATCATCTAGCCGAGACCGTTATTCAAGCGTTACAGGAGTCACGTTGCGGGTGACTTCGGCGTGCAAAAGCTCCCAATGCGAGGTTGCGGCAAAGCGCCAGTCACGGTTGACAGGTGTGAATTGCTCGCGGTGCAGCCACTCCAGCACTAGCCGCGCGTCGTCATGTTTGCGTTCGACCCTATTCTTGCGGAGAGCGGCGAGGAGGAGGTCACGACGCGGCTTGCGGAAATGGCACTCGTCGACCACGCGCGCATAGGTGCGCTCGGAGAAATGCAGGAAGCGGCCGGCGAGCAGTAGTTTCTTGCGCTCGGCCGTGGAGATCTCGCCGCGGGCATGAAGCGCATCAACCGTGGGCTCGAAATCGACCCAGGGTACGGAAAGCGGCAGCCAGCCAAGCGCCTGCGGCGCATGCACGAGTGCGACGGCCTCATCGTCGAGCAGCCGCCCGGACTCGTAATCCTCGAAGATCGAGCCGAGCCCGACCATGCCGAACGGAGCGCATTCTGCAGCCCGCAATGCGCCCATGCTGGCGCCGCCGGCTACGGCGACATCATGTTCGAGCGCGTAGAGAATTTCCTTGTGCCAGACCGATGGCAGCTCGCCGAAATAGCCGTCGACAAGGCCGATCGCGGTGGCGCCGTCTTCTACTGCCTTCAGGATGTCGCCGCGGGCGGCAGGCGGGCGGAAATCAATGCAGGGAGACATGTTTCTCGCTGCGGCAAGACCGCCACCAAGGCTCGGACCGACGAACAGAACCTTCATGATTGGGCTCCTCTCATGGTGTTGACGGCGCGCAGGCCGAGCTGGACGTACTGGCCTGATATATCGACCTCCAGGCCCGGCACGATCACCCTGACGACCGAGACCGGCAAAGCCGGATGGGCAAAGGGCACGGCGACGATCTGTTCGATCCCGCTCGCCACCAGCCGGTCGGCTATGTGGCGGATGGTCTCCTGGATCGTCGACGCACGGCGATGGCGGTTCTGAAAGGCGCGCATCCGGCCGTCGCTCTCGCAGAGTTCGACCAGCTGCTGCATCGCCGCACTCCGATCGAGCCGCTGGTAGATGCGCGGCGAGAAATCGTCGCGACTGCCGGCGATCGCCGTCAGCCGGCTCTGGGCCGCTTCGGTGATGGCGCGCAGTGCGGCGCGCACAGGATCGGGATGGCAGCCGCAGCCGCCGCAGACATGCGACCAGCGCGCATCGGCGCGGTCGGAAAGATTGCCCGGCATAATGACGGCCAGAAAAGCCGGAACGCCGATATCCGTGGTCATGTCGAGCAGCAGCAGCCGCATGCCGGCGCGTGTGACCCGGTCGGTCATGACGTCGATGACAGCATCGCCGAAGGAGGCGGGGTCGATGCGGCTCTCCTTCAGGCGCTGCGGTGATTTCAACTGGGTCAGAGCCCAGGCGTCGCGCTCGACCAGCTCGCAAAGTCCGTGCAGGACCGCTTCGGACGGCGCATTGCCGGAGGCAAGCCCATCGCTCGATTGCTCGAAGCCCGGCGGCCGCTCGCCGCGATGGTCGAGGCCGACAAGCCACCAGGGGACGAAGACGCTGCTGCCGGACAGAATGTCGAGGCCGGAGCACCAGGGGATGGGGTCACCGCCGATTTCATCGGGCGCGCATCGTGCGACATTGTCGAGATCGATCATGGCGGCGCCTTCCGCCCGCATGCTCTCCACCGTCGCCTGCGTCAGGTCGGCGGGCGGAATTTCCGCGATCCGCGTCTCGATCGCCTCCATGGCGGCCGAGGCCATGGCGGCATCATTGTCGATGCCTTTGCCCTGGAAGACCGAAAGCGTGTGGCTGTTCGGCCTCGTCGCGAAGGCGACGGGGATGCTCAGCACGTCGAGAGCGGTCAGCAGGCCGACGCGCGTGATGCCGAATTCGCGCAGATGCGGCCTAATGGCCGCGAGTGTCTGCGCCGGCGTGATTGCACGGTCGTGATAGTCGCTGACGCCGGCCGATGATCGTCTGAGATCATCGGCTAGCGATTCAAGATCGGCGAAGGCGGACATACCGATCTCGCCTCTTTAGCGGAACTTCAGCGCATGGGTCAGATTTTCGAGAGCATTTGCCGTGACATTGAGTTCGTCCTGCTTCATCGCAGCCTTGGCTGCGGCCGAGAAGCGCGGCTGGGAAGGCATTGCTGCATGGGTTTCAACAGTGGTTTTCATTGTCCATCTCCAATGGGATAGGCAGCCGGCTGCCGTTAACCATTGCAGAGGAACATTGTCTGCGTCATTTAACCGTTACAGGCTTCGTTAAAAGGCCATGCAATCAGGGAAGTCCGGCCAGTTGGAGGCCATGAATCAGCGTTTCCGTATAGCGGGGATCGCGGTCGGGAACGAAATGGCGGATGTCCTCGCTGCGGAAATCCGGGAAATTTTCCAGGACGACGTTAGCGTATTTGCCGGCCTTTTTCATATCGCCCGCCATGGCGTGGGCGGCTGCCAGCAGTCGCGCGGTCGCCTGTTTCGACTGCACCGGCTCAAGCGCCTCGATCGCCTGATTATATTCGCCTCGGTCGAAGTGGATGCCGCCACGATTCCAGTAGTAATAATCCGGCGGCAGCGGATTGAGCTTGAATGCCGCATTGTTCAGATCCAGCGCCTTGTCAAAGTCGCCGTAGTGGCAAAGCGCGTCGGCGTAATCGGCGAGGATGTCGGCGTCGTTGGGATTGAGATCCTGGGCCTGCTGGAAATAGTCCAGGCTTTCGTCGAAACGGCGGCGGTACAGCGCCACGAAGCCGAGCTCGCGATAGGCCCGGCCGCTGTTCGGGTCGGACTGTTGCGCCAGCCGGGCGGCGCCATTCGCCTCGTCGAGCAGTTCGGTGTCCTGCATGCCGCGGATCAGCCATTCCATGCCGAGCGCACGCGACACGCCGGCATGGGCAGCCGAGAAATTCTCATAACGATTGAGCGAGGATCTGAACCATTTGCGCGCCTGGCGCAGATGCTGCAGATCGGTCTGGGCGATCAGCCGCTTGCCTTCGAGATAGAGACGGTAAGCGGATGGCGGCGCCTCGCCGATCGGCATCGCCAGCTCGTGGCGTTCGACGGTGTCGGCGAGCGAGGAGACGATGCGCCGCGTCAGATGCGCGAAGGATTCGCTGATCTTCTGCATGACCAGCGGCAGTTCCAGAGCCCAGATCACCTCCGATGTCGTCGTCCGCGTCAGACGGCAGGTCGCATAGACATCCTCCTCGCGGCCCTGGATGGTGACGTAAACCGCGTAATCGAAGCTGAGGTCGAGCGCACGGGGCACAGCTCGGGCCGGATCGACCGAACGGCTGAGGATTTCGAGGCTCGTATGGGCTGCGATCACCTTGAAGCCGCGCTGCTGGCTGAGGCCGATGGTGACGTCTTCAAGCAGCGCCCTGCCGACGCGCTCCATCAGCGGATCGGTGAAAATGCTTTCCGGCGGCAGGATGATGATCCGCGGCTGGCCGAGCAGATCGGCGAAGGCGCCGGGCGCTGGCGATGGACGTTCGGCGGCCGCGGGCTGAGCTGCCGGGATCAGGCCGAGTTCGCGGGCAAGCGCGGTGGTGCTTTCCTCCGGTTCGGTTTCGAACTCGTCCTTCAGCTGGCTCTTGCACTTCAGATAGGACTGCCGGGCCGCGGCCGGGTCGTTCATCCTGACATAAATGCGCATCAGGGCCCGATAGGCCGTCTCGCTGGCGGGGTCGAGCTCCAGCAGGCGACGGGCAAAGGCCACCTGCTCTTCGTCCGATCTGTCGTCAGCAGTTTCGACCAGCCGCGTCAGATGGGCGGCGCGCAGTTCATCGATACGCTGGCGTTCGAAGGTCAGCCAGTCCTCGGCGCCCTGCGTCGGCGACTTGGCGCCTTCTAGCAATTCGCCATTCAGAATGTCGCCGTCTTCGGCTGCGAGCGGCGCTTTCTGTTTGAGTATATGGATATCGACTTCCCAGCCTTCGGCAAGGCCGATATGGGTTCGGGTCGCTTTCAGCAGCGGCGGAAGGCCGGCGGGAATGCTTTGCTCGATGCGCGCCAGCAACTGGCGCAAACTGCCTGCGCGTTTTTCCGGCGCTTCCGATTGCCAGAGCTGCCGCCTGACGGTTTCCCGGTCGAGTTCGAGATCGGCTTCGGCGGCGAGCATGGCGAAAAGAAAATAAGACTTCTCCGGCAAAGGGAGTTCCCTCCCCGCTGCCAGCAATCGCGGTCTTCCGAGCAGGCAGAGCCTGTTCGCCGACATCTGTCCGGATGTCCGTTGCATCCCGCTTCTCACCCCTGAAGACCAGGCGCGCATGCACACCGGCCGCGCAGGAACATGTTAGAGCGTTAATTGGCCCGCGCATAGCGCAAAAAGAGGTTTTTACACCGAATATTTGCATTTTCTCACATTAGCCGGCCGGGAATGCTTGCCAACACTTTGCCCCCGGACCTGATTTGGCGCAGTTATTTCCGCTGCGGCCTCCATAGCCGCAACCAATAGCAAGCGAGCCTAAGCGATCACAGTATTCGGCGCGATCTATTTGGTGCTGGTTTACGCCGCGCTGGCGGCCTCGACGAAATCGAGGCCGATATCCAGCACGGGCGCGCTGTGCGTTAGCCAACCGACCGAAATGAGGTCGACTCCGGAAGCGGCGATTGCCGCGGCCGTTGCTGGCGTCACCCGGCCCGAAGCCTCGGTGATCGCCCGCCCGGCGACGATGGCGACGGCCTCGCGCAGCTGATCCGGCTTCATATTGTCGAGCAGAACGGCATCGACACCGACCGCCATCGCTTCCTGCAGCTGATCGAGCCTGTCCACCTCGACCTCGATCTTTACCAGATGGCCGATGCCAGCCCGCGCCCGGCGGATCGCCTCGGCCACGCCGCCTGATATGGCCACGTGATTATCCTTGATCAGCACCGCGTCATAAAGCGCGAAACGGTGGTTCATGCCGCCGCCGGCCCGCACTGCATATTTCTCCAGCGCCCGCAGCCCGGGCGTCGTCTTGCGCGTGCAGGCGACTGAGGCCCTGGTGCCGCTGATAGCGGCGGCAATCCCGGCCGTGACGGTGGCGATGCCCGAGAGATGGCTGAGGAAATTCAGCGCGGTGCGCTCACCGGTCAAGAGTCCGCGCGAAGGGCCCTCGATGGTGGCGATGACGTCACCTGATTTGACCGCATCGCCGTCCTCGATGTGGCGGCGCATGACAATTTCGGGATCGACGAGCGTGAAGGCGAGGCCGGCCGCATCAAGGCCGGCGATCACGCCGGGCTGGCGGGCGGCCATCACCACCGTGGAGCGGTGATCCGAGGGAACGACCGACGCCGAGGTGATGTCGCCGGCAAGGCCGAGATCTTCGAGCAGGGCTGCCCGCACCAAGGGTTCAATAATCAGGCGCGGAAGGGGGGCTAGGCTCATGTCAGGCGCTCCTGGCAAGCGAATAGGGTGGTGTGGCGCGGGCAATCTCCAGCGCTTGGGAAAGGCGCATCCGGCGGCGCTGCGCATCGGCGAGCTTCAGGGGAAAATCGGTGCGGGCGTGGGCGCCGCGCGATTCCATCCGCAGGCTGGCAAAGACGGCGACCAGCAATGCGACGATGGCCGGATCGGAGGCAGGACAGTCGGCCTCGACAAGTGGCAGTAATGCGGCGATTGCACCGTGAAGGGCATCGGCATTGCGCAGCACGCCGAGATGACGCGAGACAGTCATGCGGATGGAGGATGCGTCGGCCGGCGCCGGTAGCTGTTCTGCGAGGATGGCGCCGGTGCGGTCTGCTGGCATGGCCGATATGTCGCGCGCCGCCCGCATGCCCATGACAGCTGCCTCGAGCAGCGAATTGCTGGCAAGTCGGTTCGCGCCGTGCAGACCGGTCGACGCAGCCTCGCCGGCGACCCAGAGTCCGGGAACCGAGCTGCGGCCATTGTCATCCGTCGCGACGCCGCCCATGTGGTAGTGAACGGCTGGGCGCACCGGCACGAGGTCTTTGACCGGATCAATGCCGGCCTCGCCGCAAAGAGATGATATGACGGGGAAGCGTGCGGCAAAGCGGCTGCCGAGCGCCTTGCGGGCGTCCAGGAAGACGCGGCCGCCGCGGGCGATCTCGGCACTGATGGCGCGCGCCACCACGTCGCGCGGCGCGAGTTCGGCGCCCGATATGCGGGCCATGAACCGTTCGCCGCGTTCGTTGACGAGCAAGGCCCCCTCGCCGCGCACCGCCTCGCTGACAAGCGCCAGGGGCCTGCGACGTGAATCGAGCGCCGTCGGATGGAACTGCACGAATTCCATATCCGCAAGCTCGGAACCCGCCCTTGCCGCGAGCGCAATCCCCTGACCGACATTGCCCATCGGATTGGTGGTCGCATCATAAAGCCCGCCGATCCCGCCGGTGGCGAGCACGAGCCTCGCAGTCGGAAGGACGGCGGCCCCGCCGCTTGCGGTCGCGCAAAGCAGGCCGGCGACGCGCTCGCCGTCCATCAGAATACGCCGCGCCTCGAAGCCTTCGAGCACGGTGATGGCGGGCGTCCGCGCCACCGCCCGCACCAACGCTGCGATGATCGCCGCACCCGAGCCGTCGCCTTCGGCATGGACGATGCGGCGGCGACTATGGGCGGCCTCCAACCCGAGCGAGAGTTGTCCGGCGTCATCGCGGTCGAAGCGAACGCCGGCGCGCTCCAGTGCGGCAATGGCTGCCGGCGCGTCGGCGGTGATGCCCGCGGCAATGCTCCGGTCGCAGAGCCCGTCGCCGGCCGCAAGCGTATCGACCAGATGCAGCGCGGCGCTGTCGTCGGCGCCGATGCCGGCGGCAATGCCGCCCTGCGCCCAGGCGCTCGAGGTCTCAGCACCGAGCGCGGCGCGTGTGACGATGACGGAAGGTTCCGGCGCCAGCGTAAGCGCCGTCATCAGCCCGGCGAGGCCGCTGCCGACGATGACGGTGCGGCCGCTCAACTGTTCGAGGATCTCGGTCATATCGCCAGCATTCTCTCGACGGCGCGGCGGGCGGCCATGGCGATGGCCGGATCGACCGTCACTTCATGGCGATTTTCCTCAAGTGCGGCGCGGATATTGGCAAGCGTGATCCGCTTCATGTGGGGGCAGAGATTGCAGGGGCGGATGAACTCGACGTCAGGATGGTGCACGGCGACGTTGTCGCTCATCGAGCATTCCGTCAGCAGTACCACTCGTGCCGGCTTCTGCCTGCCGACATAATCGGACATGACAGCGGTGGAGCCGGCGAAATCGGCCTCTGCCACCACGTCGGGCGGGCATTCCGGGTGGGCGAGCACCGTCACGCCGGGATGGTTTTCACGCAGCTGGCGGACATCGTCAGCGGTAAAGAGTTCGTGCACTTCGCAGTGTCCATGCCAGGCGACGATCTCGACATCGGTCTCGCGGGCGACGTTGCGGGCGAGATATTCGTCGGGGATCATCAGCACCTTCGGCACGCCGAGCGACTCCACCACCTGTTTGGCATTGCCCGAGGTGCAGCAGATGTCGGAGGCCGCCTTCACCGCGGCCGAGGTATTGACATAGGTGATGACGGGGACGCCGGGATGGGCTTGGCGCAGCAGCGCGATATCCTCAGGCGTGATCGAATCCGCCAGCGAGCAGCCGGCGCCGAGATCGGGGATCAGCACGGTTTTCTCAGGATTGAGAAGCTTGGCGGTCTCGGCCATGAAATGCACGCCGGCCAGCACGATGACATCGGCATCGACCTCGACAGCCTTGCGGGCTAGCGCCAAGCTGTCGCCGACGATATCGGCCACGCCGTGAAAAATCTCAGGCGTCTGATAATTGTGGGCGAGAATGACGGCGTGGCGGCGGCGCTTGAGCTCGAGAATGGCGTTGATGTCATCCTCGAACGACATCCATTCGGCTTTGGGAATGACGCGGCTGACGCGGTTGTAGAGCGAGGATGCGGAAACTGCGTGATTCATGACCGGCTCCCAATTATGCTCGATATGAGCATATCATAGGCAAAGACATATCCTCGCTGTGAGCATATGTCAATTGCGGGAGAGCGGTAATTTCGTTCCTGCGAGCGCCCGTTCTTCGAGCACGGTGTGGCGGAAGCGGAAGAGCTTGGCCGGCCGGCCGCCGGTTTCGCTTTCCGTTCCACCGGTTTCCTCGACCAGTTCCTGCTGTTCGATGAGGCGGCGGAAATTCTGTTTGTGCAGCGTCAGTCCGGCCAGGGCCTCGATCGTGCGCTGCAGCCGCAGAAGCGTAAAACTCTCCGGCATCAGTTCGAAGACGACAGGGCGGTATTTGATTTTGGCGCGCAGCCGGGCGATCCCAGTCGCCAGAATGCGGCGGTGATCGGCAAACATCGCTCGCCCAAGATTGGCTTCCGCCCCGCATCCGGCTTCAGCCACAAGGCCGGCTTCATAAAGCAGTTCGTAGCGCTGCAGGGCCAGATCCTCATTCCAGCCGCCGCCGTCGAGGCCGAAGGTGAAGTCGGCGCGGCGATGGCGATGGTCCTGCCGGGCCGGATCGGCATCCGCCCAGCTTTTCAGGCGTGCCACGATTTCATCCAGCACGGCCGGCCGGCCCTGCCGATGGTCTTCCCAGGGAAAATAGTCGTACCAGCCATGCCATCCGGGCCGGCCGGCGCCCGCCTGCTCGTTGACGAGGCCAAGATAGCTGATCGAGATCGTCCGCCCGCCAAGGATCTCGTTGTTCCGGTCGCGGTCGGCGAAGGTATAGAGTTGTTCGAGATAACCAACCGGGTGCTCGGTCTGCTCCTGCACCCATTCGCGCAGGCCCGATTGCAGGGTTCGATGGCCCATTTCGAATGGGCCCGACGGCAGCGCGTTGCCGGAGCGGATGGTCATGACGCGCGGCTCATCCCCCGTCACCGAGACGAGCACTGCAATCAGTTCCGCATGCGCAAAGCCGATCGTCACAGGGGCCGAATACTCCGTTCTAAATGAATCGAACGGATCATTCCTGCCACAGGCGGCGACGGAAGCCAATGCAACTTTCCCCCTCTCCCGCTGGGCCCCGCTGGGGAGAAGGGAGTCGCCGGGCAGGCGTCAGCGCTTGCCCGTCTCGTTGGTCAGCCGGTCGAGGAAAATCTTCAGTTCGGCCTCGTCGATACCGACGCAATGACGCCTTTCCGGATAGGCGCCGGTCCTTACGTCCTCGGCGAATTCGGTGAAGGCGGCGATGCGCTCGCGCTGCAGCCGATCATGTTCGGCGGCGAAGTTGCGATAGACCTTGGCATGGCGAGGATAGTGGTCGCGATTGGCGCCGAGCACGTCGTCGGCGAAGAGATATTGGGCGTCGCAGCCGCTGCCTGCCCCCATCGAGATCATCAGCATCGAGGTGTTGCTGCTGATGGCGGCGGCGACATCCCCCGGCACGACTTCGATTTCGGCGGCGAAGGCGCCGGCCTCTTCCAGCGCCTTGGTCTGCCGCCAGATCTCGGCCGCACTTGCCGCCGTCTTGCCGACCGCGCGGAAGCCGCCGGTCCAGGTGGCTTTCGAGGGGATCAGCCCGAGATGGCCGCAGACCGGGATGCCCTCGTCGCGCAGGCGCCGGATCGTCTGCAGGCTCGCGGCGCAATAGACCGCATCGCCGCCGGCCTTCAGCGCCGCAAAGGCGGCGCGCAGATAGTCTTCGGCCGAGACATGGTCGCCATATTCGAGACCCGGAATGGCAAAGGGCGTGGGGGCGATCTCGCGGAAGACCGGACCGAGCAGCGACGGCGGCACCGAGACGATGTCGATCCCGGCCTTTTCGGCGGCTTCGGCCTCGTCGAGCGAGGTGACGCGCAGCATGGTCAATTGACGCCTGCCCTTTTCCGCAAGCAGGTCGGCAACGGTTGCACGCTTATGTTTTTTCATCATCATTTCCTTTGAAAATATCGGGGGCTCAGGCGGCCAGAAGGGATTTCAGCTTGACGTTGCTTGATGTCAGCGCAGCCGGGTCTGGATGGGCGCCAGCCGCGATCAGCATTTCCGCAAGCCTGATGTCGCGCGCCACGGCATTGCCTGGTCCGATGCCGCTGGCGGCGACCAACCGGCCATCGGCGTCGAGGTGAAAGAGAATGAACGCGTCTGGGCCGAGGTCGCGGCGCAGATGCAGCACCGCCCCTTCGGCGAGGCCTGCTATCTGCAGCGTCATGTCATATTGATCCGACCAGAACCACGGCACGGATGAAACGGCTTCGCCGAGGCCGAGCATGTTGGCGGCGGCCAGCGTGCCCTGCTCCTGGGCATTGCGCCAGGATTCCAGCCTTACCCGCCGGCCACCATAGATCGGCAGCGGAAAGGAGCAGCAGTCGCCGGCGGCAAAAACATCAGGCGCCGAGGTCCGGAGATAGGTGTCGACGGCAATGCCGTTTTCGATTGCAAGTCCCGCCCTTTCGGCGATATCGACATTCGGCCGTGCGCCGATGCCGACGAGGGCGAGATCGGCCTCTACCACCTCGCCAGTCGATAGTTTGACGACGGCTTTCCCGCTTTCCTCGGTCAATGTCTCGATCGAGACGCCGCAGCGGATATCGACACCTTCGGCGCGGTGGCGTTCGGTGAGCAGATGGGCGATCTCCTCGGGCACGCCGCGTTTCAGTACGCGCTCCAGCCCCTCGATCACCGTGACGTCGGCGCCAAGCAGCCGCGCCGTCGCGGCAAGTTCCAGCCCGATGAAGCCGCCGCCGATAATGGCGATATGCCGCCCCGGCTTCATTGCTTCGCGCAGGGCGGCCGCATCGTCGTGGGTCCGAAGCAAACGGATATGCGGATTGCCTTCCGGGGCGCCGGGAAACGATCGGGCGGCCGCGCCCGTCGCCAGCAGAAGCTTGTCGTAGGAGAGCGCGGTGCCATCCGAAAGCATGACGGTCCGGGAGGCAGGATCGAAATCCCTGGCCTCAATGCCGGTCAGTAGCCGGATGGCGCTTTCGGCGTATTTTTCCGCAGCGGCGATGAATTTCGGGGCGCCGGCATCGGCGGCAGCGGCCTTGGAAAGCGGCGGCCGTTCATAAGGGTGGAGGGCTTCAGCGCCAACGAGCGTTATCTCGCCGGCAAAACCTTTTTCCCGCAGAGCGAAGGCGGCGCGGGCACCGCATTCGCCCGCACCGAGGATGATGAAATGAGCCACATCAGCCTCCCTCACACCGCGATGAAGACGGTATCGCCTTCGACCTTGACTGGATAGGTCCTGAGATTGACGCAGACCGGCGCACCCTTGGCTTCCCCCGTCTTGTAGTTGAAGCGGCCGTTATGTTTCGGGCATTCGATGATCTCATCCATGACAAGTCCGTCGGCGAGATGGATATGTTCATGCGTGCAGAGCCCGTCGGTGGCGAAGAATTCGTCGTCGGGGCTGCGGTAGACAGCGAAGGTGCGCCCGCCATGATCGAAGCGGATGACATCCTCTTCGTCGATCTCGTCCTTGCCGCAGACTTCGATCCAGTTTCCGCTCATCTTTAACTTTCCTCGATTGTGATTATTGCGCCGCCGGGGCGAGTTCGTTGTGGAATTCCTCGCGGTAGGGCCGCGCGGTGGCCGGCAGTTCCCGCTTCAGGAAATAATCCTCGTTGCGCAGCTGGCGCAGGAAAGCCGGGATCATCTCGCGGTAGCCCGACCAGATCGACCGGTTCGGCGCCGGCAGATCGTGCTTGATCATTGCGTGCAGCCGGGGCAGCGCGTGATAGGGCACCATCGGGAACATGTGATGTTCGACGTGGTAGTTCATGTTCCAATAAATGAAACGGCTGATCGGGTTCATATAGACCGTGCGGCTGTTCAGCCGGTGATCGATGACGTTGTCGGCTAGGCCGCCATGCTGCAGGAGCCCGGTCAGCACGTGGTGCCAGGCGCCGTAGAGGCGCGGCAGGCCGATCAGCATCAGCGGCAGGATCGAGCCGGTGGCGACCGCGACGGCGATCGTCGCCAGATAGATCGCCAGCCAGATACGGGCGAAGCGGATCGCCTTCGGCTGCTCCATCTCCGGAATGAAGGTCTTTTCCGCCGCGCTGATGATGCCGAAGGCGTTGCGCAGCATATCGACCATCGCATGCCAGACATCGAGGATGCCGAAGAAATTGAGGATCAGCCGGAAAAGGTCCGGCGG
This sequence comes from Rhizobium sp. Nf11,1, assembly GCF_050587665.1. NCBI lineage: Bacteria > Pseudomonadati > Pseudomonadota > Alphaproteobacteria > Hyphomicrobiales > Rhizobiaceae > Rhizobium > Rhizobium sp. Nf11,1. Next base: position 188,592 of record NZ_JBOBHU010000009.1, read on the forward strand.
CCGCATGACGGCGATTTCCGGGTCGCGGCCGACGATGACCGTATCAGTATGATGGCGCGTATGGCTCCAGCGCCAGGTCACCGGATTGCGCATGATCATGAAGCAGGCGATCTGGTAGACGGCATCGTTCATCCAGCGCGTCTTGAAGGCGGTGCCATGGCCGCATTCGTGCCAGCGGCTGTCGGAGGCCGAGCCATAGAGCACGCCATAGGCGAGGAAGAAGGGCAGCGCGATCCAAGAACCCCAGAAATAGATGCCGAGACCGGCAAAGACGACCATGCTGCCGAGCCAGATGGCGGTGTCACGGATCGCCGGCGCATCGGAGCGCTGCATCAGCGCCTTCATCTCCTTGCGCGGAATCTCCGTGTGATACCATTCGGCAGCCGCCAGTCCCGTCTCCACCGCGGTGCGGCCGCTTTCCCCGAGCAGGTCGTAGTCACGCTTCTTTGTCTGGCTCGCCATTATCCGCCTCCTGTGTTGTTGTCGGGAGAATAGGTTGACTTTGGGCGACGCTCAATGCAGGCTTGATGTAATCTATCAAAAGCCATCATGAATGGCTCGCATCCGTGAGCGAATACATCAGGAATACCATGCGCCGCCCCACCATCTCCGATCTCGCCCGCGCCTCCGGCGTCAGCGTCGCCACCGTCGACCGCGTTCTCAACGCTCGTCATCGTGTGCGCGAGGAGACGGCGCGGCGGGTCTACGATGCGGCGCAGGAGATCGGTTATCACGCCGTTGGCCTAATCCGGCAGCGCGTCTTCGAAGATCTGCCGCAATACAAGCTCGCCTTTCTGCTGCAGAAGCCGACGCAGGCCTTCTATCAGACCTTCGCCCGCGAAATCGAAGCAGCGGCGCGCGCCGTCACCACCGCCCGTCTTCAGGTCCAGATCGAATACCCGTCTTCGACGACTCCTGCCGCCATCAACGAGAAGATCAAGTCGCTCGGCGCCCGCAACCAGGCCGTAGCCGTCGTCGGCCCCGACTACCCCGCGGTGACGACCGCTGTGGAGGAATTGAAGGAGCGCGGCATTCCCGTCTTCTCGCTGCTCTCCGATCTCGCCACCGGCGTGCGCGACGCCTATGTCGGCGTCAACAACCGCAAGGTGGGACGCACCGCCGCGTGGATGATTGCGCGCACGGCGCACAGGCCAGGCAAGGTCGCCTGTTTTGTCGGCAGTCATCGCTTCCACGGCCATGAACTGCGGGAGATCGGTTTCCGCTCCTATTTCCGGGAGAACGCGCCGGAATTCGATGTCGCCGAAACATTGATCAACCTGGAGACCGCCGAAATCACCCATGAGGCAACGCTGACGCTGCTGCAGAAACATCCCGACCTCGTCGGCCTTTATGTCTGCGGCGGCGGCATGGAGGGGGCAATTTCGGCGTTCCGTGAAGAGGGTGTCGGCGGCCGGATCGTGCTTGTCGTCAATGAGTTGACGCCGGAGAGCAAGGCTGGCCTCGCCGACGACATCGTCACCATGGTGGTCGCCACTCCTCTGCCCGCTCTCTGCAAGGAGCTTTTATCGCTGATGCTCGGCGCGATAGAGCACGGTGAGGCCGCCGTTCCCGGCCAATCCTTCCTGCCTTTCGATATCTATATTTCCGAGAATATCTAAAGAATGATGGAATTCTATCATTCCGCCTGAAATTCTTTCAGCAATGAAGGCGGGTGCCGGCGATGACGGATGGATTGCCCGGCAAATTGGGATAGAAATTCGCTCGCCCATTCACGAGTATCTCTCCGCTCATGTCGCGGAGACGAGGAGGATATATCCGTCATGACTTCGATCCGTTTTGCGCTTAACCATATGGCCGCGCCGTCCCTCGCTATTGATGATTTCTTCGCTCTGGCAAAGTCGCTCGGCATCGACTCTGTCGAGATCCGCAACGACCTTTCCGGCAATGCCATTCTCGACGGCAGCAAGCCCGAAGCGATCAGAGAAGCCGCCGCGCGTCACGGCCTGACGATCATTTCGATCAACGCCCTGCAGCGCTTCAACGAATGGAATGAAACCCGCGCCAGGGAAGCGCAGGAATTGATCGACTATGCCAGCGCATCGGGCGCCAAGGCGCTCGTCCTCGTTCCGAAGAACGACGGCACAGGCTGCGCCGACAGCGAACGCCAGGCGAATCTGCGCGAGGCTCTGTCCGCACTAAAGCCGATGCTGGATAAGGCCGGCATTATCGGCCTCGTCGAGCCGCTCGGTTTCGAGATCTGCTCGCTGCGCTCAAAGACCGAGGCGGCCGAGGCGATCAAGGAGCTCGGCGCGCAATCGACCTTCAAGCTCGTTCACGACACTTTCCACCATCACCTTGCCGGCGAAACCGCGACCTTCCCCGAACTGGCCGGTCTCGTGCATATTTCCGGCGTCAGCGATCCCTCGGTTTCCATTGCCGATATGCGTGACTCCCATCGCGTGCTCGTGGACGGCGACGACCGGCTCGACAATGCCGGGCAGATCAAGGCGCTGCTGCAGGCGGGCTATAAGGGTCCGTTCTCCTTCGAACCCTTTGCTGCGGAAGTTCATGCGGTCAAGGACCCGGCCGCTGCGCTGCGCGCCAGCATGGATTATCTGACCACGCGGGTCTGAGGCCCGACGCACGCTTCTCTTCACGATCGGCCGCCGGCGAGCGGTCGATCGTAAGCCACTATTCCCGGCTTCTGAATCGACGCTGATAGGCCGGATCATAGAGCGAGCTCTCGCGAAAATCTTCCGCCTCGAGCGACGGTCCGACGAAGATGATCGCCGTGCGTTCGATCGGTTCGGCCGCAACCTTTGCCTCGATATCGAACAGCGTACCGCGCAGGATGCGTTCGTCCGCCCAGGAGGCCTTGACAACGATGACGACCGGGCAATCGGCGCCGTAGAGCGGCGTCAGTTCCTCCACGACCTGCTTCAGCGCATGGATTGCCAGATGGATCGCGAGTGTGGCGCCCGTCGCGCCGAATTTCGCTAGCGTCTCGTCGTTCGGCATCGGCGAGGCGCGGCCGGAAAAGCGGGTGAGCACCAGGCTTTGGGCGACGGCCGGGATCGTCAGTTCTCGTCCGAGTGCCGCGGCCGCGGCCGCAAAGGCTGGAACGCCCGGTGTCATCGTATAGGCGATTCCGTGCTTCTGCAGCCGGCGCACCTGTTCGGCCACGGCACTCCAGACGGAGAGGTCGCCGGAGTGCAGCCGGGCGACATCCTGGCCGGCGGCAGCGGCGCGGAGATATTCCGCCTCGATCTCATCGAGCGACATCGGGGCAGTATCGATAATGCGCGCGCCAGGCGGGCAATATTGCAGCAGTTCCGGCGAGACGATCGAGCCGGCATAGAGGCAGACCGGGCAGCGGGCGACGAGATCGCGGCCACGCACTGTGATCAGATCCGCGGCGCCCGGCCCCGCTCCAATGAAATGCACCGTCATCCCGTTATCCTTTCGTCCAGCGCCATTGCGTCACCGGCATCGCCGGCCGCCAGCCGCTCATGCTGCCGAGCGGCGCGGCGCGCGATATTTCGATCCGCGTGAGGGAGCCTCCGCGTTTGCCATGTTCGCGGATCAATGCCGCCTCCATGTCAAGCGTCACGCCATTGGCGAGGAGCCGCCCTCCCCGCTTCAGCGCAGTGATGGCAGTGTCGATGACATCAGGTTCGCTGCCGCCGCCGCCGAGGAAGATCGCATCCGGTTCCGGCAGGCCTCTCAGCGCATCGGGCGCTGAACCCTCGACAACGGCCAGATGCGGCACGCCGAGGGCGGTTGCGTTGCGGGCAATCCGCGCCGCCCGCTCCGGCGATTGCTCGACGGCGATCGCCTTCAGCGATGGATCGGCCAGCATCCATTCGATGCCGACTGATCCCGAGCCGGCGCCGATATCCCAGAGCAGTTCGCCGTGACGTGGCGCAAGCGCCGAAAGCGTCATCGCCCGGATCTCCCGTTTGGTGATCTGACCGTCATGCTCGAACAAATCATCCTCGAGACCTGCGGCAAAAGGCAGGATGCGAGCCCCCTCCCCTGCCGTAACCTCGAGCGCGCAGACGTTCAGGGGATCGATGTCAGTGAGATCGAAATCCGACGCCACGGCGTGTCTCTGTCGTTCCCGCGCACCGCCCAACGCTTCGAGTACGGTAAGTCTCGACTGACCGAAGCCGATGGCGACAAGCAAGGCAGCGAGTTCGCCGGGTCCATTTTCATCAGAGGTCAGAGCAATGATGCGCCGCCCGGGGTGCAGATACGGTCGAACGAGGCCGAGCGGGCGCCCATGCAGCGAGATCGTCGTCACGTCCTGCTGCGGCCAGCCGAGCCGGGAGGCGGCAAGGCTGAAGGCCGAGGGCGCGGGAATGACGCGCATCTCTTCCGCCGCGACACGGCGGCAGAGGGTTGCGCCGACGCCATAGAGAAACGGATCGCCGGAGGCGAGCACGACGACAGGCGTGCCGCGCCGTTCAAGGACGGCATCGACCGAGCGCTCGAACGGGCTCTGCCAGGCAAGTTTTTCGCCCGATATCAGCGATGCGGCAAGCGCGTGGTGCCGCGCTCCGCCGAACACCGCCGGTGCGGTGGCGATCAGCCTCTTCGCCTCCTCACCCAGCCCTGCTGGACCATCTTCGCCGATGCCGATAATAGTCAGCCAGCGCTTGCTGCAAGTGGGAAAGACATCAGACATGGGAAGACTTCGCATCCTGATTCTCGGCGGCACGAGCGAAGCGCGCCTGCTCGCCGAAGCGCTCGCGGCGCGTGATGATTGCGATATTCTGCTGTCGCTGGCAGGACGTACCGAGAAACCGGCCGAGCAGCCTGTTCCGGTCCGTATTGGTGGTTTCGGCGGTGCCATGGCGCTGGCCGACTTTTTGAAAGCCGGGGGCTACGGGCTGCTGATCGACGCCACGCACCCTTTCGCCGAACGAATTTCCGAAAACGCCGCCATCGCGTCCGCGGCCGCCCCTCTCGCTGCGATCGCTCTGCGCCGCCCCGAATGGCAAAGCCTGCCGGGCGATCGCTGGCGGGACGTGCAGAGCATCCCGGCGGCCATCGCGGCACTCGGCCAATCTCCCCGCCATGTCTTCCTGGCGACGGGCCGGCAGGGCGCTCACCATGCGGAAGCGGCGCCGCAACATCACTATCTCATCCGCAGCGTCGACCCCGCCGAACGGCCGCTTAGGCTTGCGAATGTCGACTACATCCTCGATCGCGGCCCCTTCACGCTGGAAAGCGAATGCACTTTGCTGAGGCGGCATCATATCGATGTCATCATTGCCAAGAACAGCGGCGGCACCGCCACCTATGCGAAGATCGAGGCGGCGCGCCTGCTCGGCATCGAGGTGATGATGGTGGCGCGCGCGCCGTCGCCGATCATCACATCGGTCGAAACCGTCGAAGCGGCGCTTGCGGCGGTCGATCACCTCTTTCCTCCCGCCATGAAGCGCGGCGTGTAGACCAGGTCGGGCTTGCCGGAACGCGCGACGATCCGCGTTTCGGCGGAGCCGATGATGATGCAGGTCGCCATATCGGCGATCGATGCATCCGCTTGCGATAGCGGCTGCACCGCGATGTGCTCGTTTGCCCGCCCGGCCGCGCGCCCGAAAATCACCGGGGTTGTTGCCGGCAGATGGTCGCGCAGCAGCTTGAAAGCCTCGCCGAGTTGCCACGGCCGCGCCCGGCTGATCGGATTATAGAGCGCGATGACGAAGCCCGCCTTTGCCGCCAGTTCAAGCCGTGTTTCGATGATGTTCCAAGGCTTTAGGTTATCTGATAGCGATATTGCGCAGAAATCGTGCCCAAGCGGCGCCCCGGCTCTTGCTGCCACCGCCAGCATCGCCGTGACGCCGGGAAGCACGGTGAGATCGACGGCGCGCCACGCCGCCGGCCCGTTCTCGATCGCCTCGCAGACGGCAGCAGCCATGGCGAAGACACCGGGATCGCCGCCGGAGACGATGCAGACATTGGCGCCATCCGCTGCCATGGAAAGCGCCGTCCCTGCCCTGTCGAGCTCCTCGCGATTGTCCGACGCATGCCGCAGCTGATCGGAGCGGAGCTGCAACCGGTCAAGATAAGGTCCGTAGCCGAAGAAATCCGTCGCCGCATCGACGGCGGCCAGCGCTTCCGGCGTCATCTGCTCGGGATTGCCGGGACCGGTGCCGATGACGAAAAGCCCGCCACTCATCGGCTGCCCTCCCAGCCCGGCACCAGCACGAGCGAGAAATAGGGCGCATCGCCGTCGCTCCTGTCGGCAAGCTTTTCCATCGCCGCGTTCGCCATGGTGCCGCGCTCGACATAGAGGGCGTCCGCAAGCCGGCCGGCTGCCGAAAGCGCCCGGCGGATTTTCGGCAGATTGCGGCCGACCTTCATGATGACCGCAGCTTGCGTATCGACAAGGCGCCGCGTCAGTTCGCCCTCGGCCATCGTACCGGGCAGTACGGAAAGCACGTCGTCGCCCTGGACAATCGGCATGCCGGCCAGCGACCAGCAGCCCGACATGGCGCTGATGCCGGGGATCACTTCGGTGGGGTAGTGCGTGGAAAGCCTGACATGCAGGTGCATATAGGAGCCGTAGAAGAGCGGGTCGCCTTCGCTGAGAACGGCGACAGTCCGCCCGGCGTCGAGATGCCCGGCGATGTCTCTTGCAGACCGGTCGTAGAACTCGGTGATCAGGCTCTGATAGCGTTCGTCATTCTTGTCGATCTCGGTGGTGACGGGATAGTAGAGCGGCAGCAGAGTGACCCAAGGTTTCAGCAGCGGCTCGACGATCGCCTTGCCGTTACCGCCCCTGCCCTGCTTGGCAAAGTAAGCGATGACATCCGCGCGTTCGATGGCGCGCACGGCCTTGAGGGTCAGAAGCTCGGGATCGCCGGGACCCGTGCCGACGCCGATGAGACGGCCTGGGGTCGTCATAGGCCCGGCCTCGCCAGCGCATTAATGGCGGCAGCCGTCATGGCGCTGCCGCCGAGCCGGCCGCGCACGATGGCGAAGGGAACGCCATAGGAATTTTCTGCCAGTGCATCCTTCGATTCGGCTGCGCCAACGAACCCGACGGGCATGCCGAGGATCGCCGCGGGTTTCGGGGCGCCGTCGCGCAGGAGTTCGAGCAGATGGAAGAGCGCGGTCGGCGCGTTACCGATCGCGACAATGCTCCCGCCGAGCCGATCGAGCCAGAGATGCATGGCGGCGGCCGAGCGTGTATTGCCGATCTCGCGTGCGAGCTCCGGCGTTGCGGGATCGCGCAACGTGCAGATCACCTCGTTCAGCGCCGGCAGCCGCGCCCGCGTGACGCCATGCGACACCATTTCCGCATCGCAGAAGATCGGCGCGCCGGCCTTCAGCGCATCGCGTGCGGTGCTGACGAAACCGGTGGAAAAGAGGAAATTCTTCGCCGCTTCCACGAGCCCGCAAGCATGAATCATGCGAACGGCAATTTCAGCCTCGTCTTCGGTGAAAGGCGAAAGATCGGCCTCGGCGCGGATGATCGCAAAGGAACGCTCGTAGATCGCGTCGCCGCTGCGGATGTAATCGTAGTCTGGCATTGCTATTCCTGTCGCGGCGCCTTCGAAACGCTGGTTGCGCCAAGCCGTGTAAGGCAGGCGGCGGCCGATTCGCCAGCGTTCCTGTTGTCTTCGATGGACTGGGCGAGCCTCTCTATAGCGAAATCGATCCGACCGCCAGCGATCCGTTCATCCGGCAGATCTGAAGCAAGCCCGTTGAGAATGAGACCGAAACCATCCGCCGATCCGGTCAGCGTCAGCGCCGGCCCGGCATGGGCGCAGCCTTTCGAACAGCCGGAGAAATGGATCGTCAGAGATCCGTCGAAGAGAACGGGTGCTGCGGTAATGAGGCGGTGCGCCAGGGATCTCGTCTCGTAAAAAGCGGAGCCGCAGGCGCCGGCGCCAGCGCAGGCAGCGACATATTCGCTTTTCTCGCCGGGTTGCACGGTGAAGCCATGTTTGCTCGAAGTTATCTGCAGAGCCGGCGCGGCCCCTGCCGGAAAGCCGGTGAAGAAGAAGCCGCGGCCGGGCGCAAGTCGGATGGCTGTTGCGCCGTGAGCTGTTGCGTCGTCGAGCAGGGCGGTCAAATCGGGGGCCTGCATTTGGCCGAATTCCGGCCGCACACCAAGCACGTGTTTTCCGTCCTTCAGCCGGTGCAAGCCGGAAAGCGGCGTCTGTTTTTGATGTGACCGAAGAAATCGGATGATGTCCATAGCGGGAAAGCGCGCCCGCAGAAGGGCCGGATCGATATCCCTCGCTCGCAGGCTCTGCCTGACCGCCAGCAGATCGAGAATTTCGCCAACGGCCGATATCGCCGCTTCTGCTGCACCCTTCGCCACAGGCGTTGCCGTCTCGCCATCGCCGTTGATCGCTACGAGCCATTGTGCGCCGGGCTGTGCGACGATACGGATATCGGCCGAGAGCGCCGATAAACCGAACGCTCCGCCGCCGTCGATAATGAGGGAGAGTTTTGGCGCGAGCCGCGGCGAGGCGAGCAGCTGTGCGAGCTTGCTGCGCAAGGTCTTTTCCAGTGCTGCCGGATCGCTTGTCTCCTCAGGATCGATACCGTGCAGTGGCGATAGTTCGATTGCCGGCCCGTCCGGCACGGCGATCCCGGCGGCATCGATATCGGCGGCGAACCGCTGGACGGTTTCAGCCCGCAGTCCGCGGATCTGCAGGTTGCCGCGGGCGGTGATTTCCAAGATGCCGTTTCCATGCTCTGCAGCCGAGCGGGCAAGCGCTGAGAATTGCGCTAGCGTCAAGGCGCCACCGGCCGGACGCAGCCTTACGAGCAAACCATCGCCAGTCGGCATCGGTGCGGCAAGGGCCGGGCAGGCGCCGCGCGGGCGTGGCTTCGCTGTCGGCCGATCATCGAGATCCGCCTCGCCTGTCCTGTCGATTGCCTTGGCGGCCTTCGTGCCCATTCTCAATCCTCTGATCATCTCTTACATGATCGCGGCCAGTGCGGCAAAACATGACGGCGACGGCTATTCCTCGAAGTCGCGTCCCTTACGCAGCAGATATATGTCCATGATCCAGCCGTGCCGCTGTCTCGCCTCGGTCCGGAGCGCCTGAATGTCGGACGCGATGTCTGCGAGCTGTCCCGACCGGATGATTTCGTCCGCGGTGCCGAGATAGGCGCCCCAGAAGATCTCGGCGTCAGGATCGTCGATCTTCGTAAAAGCCTGTTCGCCATCGAGCATGATGACCGCGCTGCCGCCTCGAAATCCATCCCGCGCCAGCCGCCGCCCGGTGGTGATCTCAACCGGCTTGCCGACGAGGTTGAGCGGGATTTTGTGGCTGGCGGCCAGAGCCTGGATACTGGTGATGCCTGGAACGACGCAGTAATCGAAATCAATGCTGTTTGCTTTCCGCACGCGTTCGATGATGCGGATCGTGCTGTCGTAAAGACTGGGATCACCCCAGACGAGAAAGGCGCCGGTGCCGCCGTCCGGGAGGCCCGAGATCAATTCTCCATAGATATTGGCGATCTCGCCGTGCCAGGCATCGACGCTTTGCGAGTAGCTTCTGTCTGCGGTCTGTCTTTCCGGTAGCTCGAATTCCGCGATCCGGACAGCTGGCCGAGTGATATAGAGCTCGCAGATCTCCCGCCTGATCTCGGCGAGCTCTTCCTTGCCGGCGCCCTTGAGCGGCAGGAAGATCACGTCGGCAGCGTTCATGGCGTTGATCGCCTGTATGGTGACGTGTTCTGGATTGCCCGTGCCGATTCCAATTATATTGATATGCTTCAAGCGGATCTTCCCCGTGAGTCCAAGCGGTCTTGCCCAAAAACACGGCCGCCCGCAAGGGCAGGGCAGGGAGTTGGCCGCGGCCAACTCGGCCGGCCGCGACGGCTTGACCCCTATTGTTGCCGTAAATCCCGAATCGTGTCACTTTCGATACGCTTTTTGACGCTATGTGACAGAAAAGCGCATCGAAAAGGATTGGGTGTTTTGGACAACATTAGCGTATCAACGACGGACGTGCGGATCGAGCGGCATGCGAACCAGCTTTCGCGCCAACTGAAGCTTCTCCGCGACAAGCTGTTTCCGCCGCTTGCGCAGAAGACGCTGCGCACATTCTCATCCGGCGAAGCCGCCCAGATGATCGGCGTTTCCGATGGTTATCTTCGCCAGCTTTCGCTGGATGGCAAGGGGCCGCAGCCGGAGCTTTCCTCAAATGGTCGACGCTCCTATACGCTGGGGCAGATCAATGAATTGCGCCATTACATGGCGAACCTCAAGCCGAAGGACGCGCTGAGTTACCTCCCGTGGCGTCGCCCCGGCGAAAAGCTGCAGACGGTCGCCGTCACCAATTTCAAGGGTGGTTCGGCCAAGACGACGACGACGCTCTATCTGGCGCAATATCTGGCACTGGAGGGGTACCGGGTGCTGGCGATCGATCTCGATCCGCAGGCCTCGCTCTCCTCCATGCTGGGCGTTCAGCCGGAATTCGATCTGTCAGACGGCGATACGCTTTATGGGGCCATTCGCTACGATGCGGCTCGTAAGCCGCTGAAGGAGATCGTCCGCAAGACCTATTTCGACGGACTCGATCTGGTGCCCGGCAATCTCGAATTGATGGAGTTCGAGCATGAGACGCCGCGGGCGCTCAATGATCGCCAGAAGCCGGCCGAGCTGTTTTTCCGCCGCGTCGGCGTCGCGATTGCCGAGGTCGAGGCCGATTACGACGTGGTGGTGATCGACTGCCCGCCGCAGCTCGGCTACCTCACCCTCGGTGCCGTTTGCGCTGCCACGTCGCTGCTCATCACCATCCACCCGCAGATGGTCGATGTCGCCTCCATGTCGCAGTTCCTGTTGATGACCTCGGATCTTCTCTCTGTGGTTCGCAGGGCCGGCGGCGACCTGCAGCACGACTTCATCAAATATGTCGTCACCCGCCACGAACCCTTTGATGCGCCGCAGTCGCAGATCGTCGCGCTGCTGCGCAGCCTGTTCGGTGACGACGTGCTGACGGCAACCATCCTCAAATCGACAGCAATCGCAGATGCCGGGCTGACGAAGCAGACGCTTTACGAAATTGAGAAGGGGCAGGTGCGCCGCTCGACGTATGACCGGGCGCTGGAATCAGTCAACGCTGCCAATGGCGAGGTTCTTGCCGGCATTCACAAAGCCTGGGGCCGCACATGAGTAGACGCGATCGCCTAAAAGGTCTTTTCGACGATACGGCGCAGGAGTTGGCCGCGGCCAACTACGAGGAGCCGTCTTCGCGCGGATCGGCCGGGCCGGTGCGGACAATGGCGCTGACCCTCGGCCGCATGGAGGAAGAGAGCAGGGCGATGCAGGAAGCTTTGCTCTCCGGCGAGCGCATCGTCGAACTCGATCCCGATCTGATCGATTCTTCCTTCGTCCGCGACCGCCTTGCCGACCATCCGCTCGATCTTGAGGACGAGCTGGTGCAGTCGATTGCCGACAATGGCCAGGAAGTGCCGATCCTTGTTCGGCGACATCCCGAAGTCGGCGAGCGTTACCAGATCGCCTACGGCCATCGCCGGCTGCAGGCCGTCAAGCTGCTCGGACGCAAAGTTCAGGCGATCGTCCGTCAGCTCGACGACACCGATGTCGTTATTGCGCAGGGCATCGAGAATTCTGCGCGCCGGAACCTTTCCTATATCGAACGCGCCGTCTTCGCTCTCAATCTTGAGCTCAAAGGTTTTGAGCGTCCTGTCATCATGAAGGCGCTGTCTACTGATAAGACGGAGCTATCGAAGCTGTTGTCGGTCGCCAGGGCCATTCCGGCCGAGATCATCAGGTCGGTGGGGGCCGCACCCGGGATCGGACGACGCAAGTGGATGGCGCTTGCCCAGGTCTGGAATGGGACCGCGGCGGCGCGGCTTGCGAAGCTTATCGCCTCGGATGGGTTCAGGGCGGAGGAGAGCGACCGCCGATTCGAGCTTCTGGTCGCCGAACTCGCCAGGAAAGAGGCGAAGCCGGAGCCCACCGAATATGACTGGAAGCCGAAGAGCGGCGGCAAGATTGCCGGCCGAATCAGACGCACCGGCAATTCCTTCACGATCGCGTTGAAAACAGGCGATGCGCCGGATTTCGGCGCTTACATTTCACGCCGTCTCGATGAGCTTTACGAAGCCTATCAGGCCGGCAAGTTGCAAGCAGGAGAGTAGGCCGCAAAAGAAAAAAGCCTCCGAACGTTGCCGTCGCGGAAGCCTTTCTCATATCTGGACAATCTGAGAATCGCACTTCCTCGAATCAGTGTCAAGCATCTTCGGCATCCTTTTGGGTGGTAGATTTCTTTTGCCTTGAAAAAAGGTGAGGGACATGGAGCCTCAATATGTATCGACGCCCTTCGGGCGGCGATCGATGACGCTTGGCATGCTGGCAAGTCAGGAAAGCGCTAGCAGGATTGATGCGGACGCATCGGTCGACAAATGGAAGATCTTTCGCGCGCTCTGCGAAGCAAAGAGCATGATCGGCGTGTCCGACCGTGCGCTTGCCGTTCTCAACGCACTGTTGACCTTCTATCCGAAGAACGAGATTGCCGAAGCCAACGGTTTCGTCGTCTTTCCGTCGAATGAGCAACTGTCGCTGCGCACCCATGGCATGGCCGGAACCACGCTACGGCGAAATCTGGCGATGCTGGTGGAGGCCGGCCTGATCATCCGGCGCGACAGTCCGAACGGGAAACGTTTTGCCCGCCGCAACGGCGAGGGTGGGCTCGGGGAAGCCTTCGGCTTCAGCCTGGCGCCACTCCTCGTGCGCGCTCGCGAGATCGAAGCCCACGCGGCGCAGGTGCTTGCCGACAAGCTTGAATGGAAGCGTCTGAGGGAGCGGCTGAGCCTTTGCCGGCGCGATATCGCCAAGCTCATCGAGATCGCGCTGGAAGAGGAAATTGCCGGCGAATGGATCGAGATGCAGCAGCATTTCAATCGCCTTTCGGCAAGCCTGCCGCGCCGTCCATCGGCCGCCGAGATTGAGAGCGTGCTGACCGATCTCGAAGCCTTCCGCGAGCTGATCGTCAAGACGCTGGAATCGAAGACAAAAGCAGAAAAAACAGACGCCAATGACAGCCAAAACGGTCGGCACATACATAATTCAAACCCACACCCCATATCTGAACTTGAACCAAGCTTCGAAACGAAGCAGGGCGCAAAGTCGGAGGAAGAACCGCGGCCGTGGCGGGAGCCACCGAAATCCTTCCCCCTGGCCATGGTGCTGCAGGCCTGCCCCGAGATTGTTGCCTATGGGCCGGGCGGCGGGATCGGCAGCTGGCGGGATTTGATGGCCGCGGCCGTCGTCGTCCGTTCCACCCTCGGCGTCAGTCCCAGCGCCTACCAGCAGGCCTGCGATGTTATGGGGCCGGAAAATGCTGCCACGGTAATCGCCTGCATTCTGGAACGCGGCGGCCATATCAATTCGGCGGGCGGCTATCTGCGTGATCTGACGCGGCGGGCGGAGCGCGGTGAATTCTCGCTCGGTCCGATGCTGATGGCGTTGATGCGGGCCAATGGTCCGATGGCGAGAAAAACCGGATGAACGGCCCAAAAGCTTCGCGCCAGTTGCAGAGGTTAAAGGGACTGTGGATCGGCGATCGGCCATCTTCTTCGCTTCCTTCCCTCGCGCTTTTGTTGAAACAAACCGTTAACCATGTCATAGATGGCGGAAGGAAATAGCTATTTTGCTTCCATTTGTCAAAAACCGTAAAGCTTAACAATGCACTATGATATCGACGGTATAATGCTCCAAACCCTGCTTCCATTGCTTGCCGCCGCGGAGGATGCGGTGGCGCGGCTGGACGAGCGGGTGTTGCGTTCGTCAGTTGGTGAGGGATTTGCCGAACGCAGTCACTTTTTTGATGCCGCTGGTGCGTTATGGGTCGCCGGCGAGCTCGTTCATGTCGAGGATCTCGTTCTGCACGACGCGCATATGGATAGCCGCGCTCCGAGCCACGAGCTGACGATCGCCCATTCGGTGCTGCGGACGCGTCGGCGCATATGGACCGGCGAACCGTCCTGGGCTCTCGGCGCCTCGGGGCTGGCAACGCTGACCGCGACCACAGGGGAAGGGGAGGGCCTCACTCAGGAAGCCAAGAGCCGGGCGGCTGCGGTCGGGGCCGACGATGAGGGCGAGGATGAAGACGCGCCGCTCGCCGCCGAAATGGCCGAGATCGATGCCATTCTTGCCCGCTCGCAGAAGCTCATCGACATCCATACGGGCAAAGCGCTGCCTGGCGAGGCGGCCGCAATATTTCCGGCCAAGCGCAACGATGACCCTCTCGGCCTGCTTGGCGACGAGGAATGGGATGAGGAGCAGCGGCTTGCGGAGTGGCGGTGCGTGCTGCCCCTGGCCGACAACCTGCCGCCGGTTCTAGGCGCCGTGATCCTGTTCGAAGCCTGGGACAGGATCGAGCCGTTGCGGCGTCAGCATTGGCTGGGCGGGCTTCTGGTCGAAAGCTACCTGCGCGCCCGCGGCAAGGTCGCTTCGCATCTCTTTTCCTTTTACGGCGGGCTGAAATTGGTGCGCCACGAGCGGCGTCGGGCCCGTGACCGGGTGACGCGGCTGCAAGCTTTTCTCGAAGCGATGCAGCTGGCTGCGGCGGCTGGCCTCAAGGAAATCGACCGGTTATCGCTGGCCCGCAAGCAAATGGAGCTGCGCTTTCGCGGCCGTCGCTCGAACAGCAGCCTGCCGGAGCTTGCCGATTTCATCCTGTCGCGACCGATGGTGTCGGCAGCGATGATCGCCCGTCAGCTGCGCATCACGCCGCGCGGCGCGCTGAACCTCGTCAACGAGATCGGCATTCGTGAAATCACCGGCCGCGGCCGCTATCGCGCCTGGGGCATCATCTGAAATAAAAACACGGCCGGTTGGACCTCCGGCCGTACCTTTGAGAGTGAGCGCCCGGTCTGCCATCCTGTCACAGATTGCAGACCGGACGCTCTTGCGCTTCCATTGCCCCCAGAAGCGCGGTCCTATTCCCGCTCGCCGGTGAAGTTGAGCAGAAGCTGGAAGATGTTGACGAAGTTCAGGTAGAGCGAGAGCGCACCGAAAACGGCAAGCTTCTGGTTCGATTCCTGATCGTAATTTTCCGAATATTGTTCCTTGATGTTCTGCGTGTCGTAGGCGGTCAGGCCGACGAAGACGACGATGCCGATCACCGATATGGCAAACTGCAGGGCACTCGAACCCAGGAAGATGTTGACCATGGCGGCGATGATGATGCCGAAGAGACCCATCATCAGGAACGAGCCCATCTTCGAGAGGTCACGCTTGGTCGTGTAGCCGTAAAGGCTGGTGGAGCCGAACATGGCCGCGGTGATGAAGAAGGTCTGGGCGATGCTCGTCTTGGTGAAGACCAGGAAGACGGAGGCAAGCGACAGGCCCATCACGGCGCAGAAGGCCCAGAAGGTGATCTGAGCGGTGCTCGCCGACATGGTCTGGATGCGGAAGGAGAAGAAGAAGACGAAGGCGAGGGGCGCGAGCATCACCACCCACTTCAGCGGTGAGCCGAAGATCGGGACATAAAGCGCCGGCGTCGAGCCGACGATGAAGGCAACGATGCCGGTGATGACGAGGCCAAGGCCCATATAGTTGTAGACGCGCAGCATATGCTGACGCAGACCCTCGTCGAAAAGGGCTTGGGAGCCGGCGACGGCTCCATAGCGGGGATTGATCGGGTTCATGCTGATCTCCTCGGTTTGAACTAGTAGAGCGAGCGGGCGAGCCGTTCGGCCGCCTGATCGAGATTGACGCCGCTATCGTCGGCGATCAGCGCATAGGCGACGTCGCCGATCTGCCAATAGGCGGCTTCTGCTTTTTCGAGTGCGAGATGGCTGACCTGCCGGACCTCGAAGGCTCCCGGCCGGACGGCGAAAAGCGACAGCCGTTTTCCATCGGCCACCGTTATCGCCATCTCGACGCTCGGTCCGAATTCGGACGGGAATATCTGCACGTCGGCGATCTTCCAGTCTTTCGGCAACTCAGGCATGACGATCGCGGTGGCGGCGCGGATGTCCTCGGCGCTATAGCTAGTCGGGGTCTGCGAAGGCATCGAGGCGCGAAGGGCCGCGGTCTGATAAGCGCGGACGGCATCCTCGACATAAGCAGGCGCCGGAACAGAAGCCGCCACCTCGGTCGCCGAAAAAGCGCCGAAGGAATTATGCGCCACCCAGCCGGCGGTAACCAGAATGCCGACGGCGGCGATGCGCTGCATGGAATGAAGAATACGGCCATAGGAAAGGCCGCGCTCCAGCCGGCGGGCGGCATCGCGGGTCTCAGGACGGCCGAAGGCATTTTCGCCGGCAAGCGCCAAGCGCAGCTCGCCTTTCATGCTGAGATCGGCCATGACCTTGGCGGCAATCGCCGGATTCTCCGACAGATAGGATTCGACCTGAATACGGCGGGCGACATCGAGCTCGCCATCCACATAGGCATCGAGATCGGCATCGATGATCGGATCAACTGCTTTCATTGCCGCTCCCTCCGATTAATTTGAGATGCGAAACGCGCGGCGTCTTCTCCTCGAATTCGCGCAGTTGCGCCCGGGCACGGGAGATGCGCGACATCAGGGTGCCGATCGGAATACCGAGCGCATTGGCGGCTTCCTGATAGGAAAGGTCTTCGATGGCAACGAGATGCAGCGCCTCGCGCTGTTCCTCCGGCAGGTCGAAGAAGGCGTCGCGCACCTGCTGCAGGCGCACCGCATGTTCCTGGCCGGCCGGCAGCGACTGCTCGCCTTCGATAGCCGCTTCGTCGTGGCGACGAGTGAGCGACCGGTTCCGGCGAAGACGATCGATATGGGCATTGTGCAGGATGGAAAGCAGCCAGGTGCGCAGATTGCCACCGCTTCGGAAGCTTTTTCTCTTCTCTAAGGCGCGCACCAGAGCATCATGCACCAGATCCTCTGCCTCATCCGAGTTGCGCACCAGCGCGCGCGCATAGCGCCGCAGCGCTGCAAGCTGTCCGATGACATCGAAGGGGCGGTCTTTGCGTTCCATGCTTGAGTATACGCAACCGCTGCGGATTTTATTCCCGGCGGCATAAAAAAATGATGCGGGGAAATACCACCCGTCAGCGCATGCCCTTAAATCGGCGATTGTTTATGACAATTACATGACAGATCATCACCCCGCTGATTTGCAGGGGACGATATAGGATGAAGGAAAAGAAGCGGGTCTACGAAGCTCTCGTGGACGGCGCCATGGAAGGGCTGACGAGTGAGGCACTCTATGATTTCGTCAAGGCACGATGCCCGAAAGCCACCAGCAAGAAGATCGTCAGAGCTTCGCTTCTCGCTCTGACCGATCCTCATCTCAAAGACCGCAATATTCTCGACGTGATTTACGCGCTTGCGATCAAGCACCGCCTCGATGAGGGCGTGTTTGACGACGGCGACGAGGACGAGCCCGCCGAACTGGCGCCGTTCCAGACGGTCAGCTAGAGCCTTCCGGCTTTCCCAGGATGGTCAGCGACCGTCCGAGAGCTCTTCGAGAATCGGACAATCCGGTCGGTCGTTGCCATGGCAGGCATGCACGAGGTGCTCGAGGGTGCGGCGAAGCTCCGTCAGCTCGCGGATCTTGCGGTCGATTTCTCCGAGTTTCGTCTCGGCAATGTCCCTGACATCGGCGCTCGCCCGGGCTTTGTCCTCATAAAGCGCCAGCAACTGCCGGCATTCCTCGACGGAAAAGCCGAGGCCGCGCGAACGCTGCAGGAAGCGCAGCTTGTGAACATCGGCCGCAGCATAGTCGCGATAGCCGTTTCCGCCCCTTTCGGGGCGGATCAGGCCGATATCCTCGTAGTAGCGGATGGTCTTCGAAGGCAGGCCGGACCGCTCAGATGCTTCGCCGATATTCATGGCCGTCTCCTATAATTTTGCAAGGCGCAGTCTCAGCGCATTAGCGATCACCGATACCGACGAGAGGCTCATCGCCGCCGCCGCGATCATCGGCGAGAGCAGCAAGCCGAAAACGGGATAGAGGATCCCGGCAGCGACCGGAACGCCGAGCGCGTTATAGCCGAAGGCGAAGCCGAGATTCTGGCGGATATTGCGCATCGTCGCCTCCGCCAGCCGCCGCGCCCTGACGATCCCGTTGAGATCGCCTTTGACCAAGGTGATGCCTGCGCTTTCCATTGCAACATCGGCGCCGGTGCCCATGGCGATGCCGACATCGGCTGTCGCAAGAGCCGGGGCGTCGTTGACGCCGTCGCCTGCCATGGCGATCACCGCGCCCTTGGCGCGCAGTTCCTCGATCAGCGCCTTCTTGCCTTCCGGCAGCACGTCGGCGCGGACCTCGTCAATGCCGAGGCTGTTCGCGACCGCCCGCGCCGTGCGCTCGTTGTCGCCGGTCGCCATGATGATCTTCAGCCCGCTGTCGTGCAGCGCCTTGATGGCAGCTGATGTCGTCGGCTTGATCCGGTCGGCGACGGCGACGAGACCGGCGAGCTTGCCGTCGAGGGTCACGAACATCACCGTCTTGCCATCGCCGCGCAGGGCTTCGGTCTTCTCCGACAGCGCCGACGGATCGACGCCGAGATCGGTGAGCAGCGCCGCATTGCCGAGTGCCACCTTCGTACCGTCGGCTATGCCCTGGACCCCCTTGCCGGTCTTCGCCTCGAAGCCGCTCACCTCCACGAAGGCGGCACCGCGTTCTTCGGCGCCGGCAACGATCGCTTCGGCCAGCGGATGCTCCGAGCCGCGCTCAAGGCTTGCGGCCAGCGACAGCAGCCGGTTCTCCTTGACGCCGCCTGCGGCGACGATGTCGGTGAGCACGGGCTTGCCTTCGGTCAGCGTGCCGGTCTTGTCGACAATCAGCGTGTCGACTTTGGAAAAGCGCTCCAGCGCTTCGGCGTCCTTGATCAGCACGCCTTCGCCAGCGCCGCGCCCGGTCGCGATCATGATCGACATCGGCGTCGCAAGGCCGAGCGCACAGGGGCAGGCGATGATCAGAACGGCGACGGCGGCAAGCAGCGCGTTTGCCAGGCTCGGCTCCGGCCCGATCGCTGCCCAGACGACGAAGGCAAACATGGCGACGGCGACGACGGCGGGCACGAAGAAGGCCGACACCCGGTCGACCGCGCCCTGAATCGGTGCCCGCGAACGCTGCGCCTTGGCGACCATGTCGACGATACGAGACAGCACCGTGTCTGCGCCGACTTTCTCCGCCGACATGACGAGAGAGCCGTTCTTGTTGATCGTGCCGCCGGTCAGCCCGTCGCCCGTCGTCTTCTCGACGGGCAGGGGCTCGCCCGATATCATCGATTCGTCGACCGTCGACTGGCCCTCCAGGACGGAACCGTCCACCGGTACGCGCTCGCCCGGGCGCACGCGCAGCCGGTCGCCGGTCTGGATCTCCTCTACCGGCACGTCCCTCTCGTTGCCATCGGCATCAATGCGCCGCGCCGTCTTCGGCGCGAGGTCGAGCAGCGCGCGGATCGCCGAGCCGGTCCGCTCGCGTGCCTTCAATTCCAGCACCTGGCCGACGAAGACCAGGGCGACGATGACGGCGGCCGCCTCGAAATAGACAGGCACGGTGGCGCCATGGCCGCGAAAGCTCATCGGGAAAAGACCGGGCGCAAGCGTGGCGACCACGCTGTAGACATAGGCGGTGCCGACGCCGAGGCCGATCAGCGTCCACATGTTCGGGCTGCGGTTGACGAGAGAAGCCCAGGCGCGGCGGAAGAAGGGCAGGGCGGCCCACAGCACGACCGGCGTTGCGAGCGCTAGCTCAATATAGGTTGCCCGTGGTTCGCCGATCGCTTCGCGAAGCGGCAGGCCGAGCATCGGCCCCATGCCGAGCGCCAGCAGCGGCAGGGCAAGGCCGGCGCTGACCCAAAGCCGCCTGACGAAATCGAAAAGCTCTGGATTCGGTCCTTCATCGGCCGGAGGAATGCCCATCGGCTCCAGCGCCATGCCGCATTTCGGGCAATCGCCGGGCCGGTCGCTGACGACTTCCGGATGCATCGGGCAGGTATAGAGCGTACCCTTCGGTGCCGGCTTTGCCGCCGGACGGGCGCCGCCGCGATAGGCCGACGGGTCGGCCTCGAATTTGGTTTGGCAAGCGGCCGAGCAGAAGTAGAATTTCTCGCCCTCGAATTTGACGAAGTATTTTGCCGTCGAACGATCAACGGTCATGCCGCAGACGGGATCCTTCGCCGTCAGATAATCCTGCGGCTGAGCCGCAAACTTCGTCCGGCAACTCTCGGAGCAGAAATGATAGACACGGCCCATGTGGTCGAACGAGGGTTTGCCGGCTTGCGGATCGACCGTCATGCCGCAGACGGGATCGCGGATCACCTGTTCGGCGGTCTTCTCCTGATGATCATGGCCGCAATGGCAGTGACCGTTGCCGTGGCTGTGATTGTGATGATGATGGTGGCCGTGTTCGTGCTTGGTATCCATGACTATCTCCTATGCCCGAAGGGCAGTTGGAGAGACTTATCCACCTTCCAGCAACTGGAAGGTCAAGCACTAAATTTAACGATGTCGATTTTATCGAAAACTGCCGCTGCGCGTGTCGCTGTGGTGGCATTGCCCGATTTCTCAGGTCCCGCCCGATCCTCAAATCGGGCTGATCAGACCGAGCGGCTGGCTCCCGAGCAGTGCGGCCACCGAAATGCTGCCTCCCGGCTCGATCGTTTTTCCGGTCACGAGATCCGCCTTCAACCCGTGAAGAGGGGAGGGGACCGCGATCGCTGTTTCTTCCCAGAACTCCGGGCCGGCAAAAAGCACGCCGGGATCGAGCCAGCCGAACATCAGCCGCGGGACGACGGTGATCGCGAATTCGCTGTTGTGCACGCGGGCAAAGGCCAGCACGTGATCACGGCGGCTGCCTGTCGTCTTCAACGGCAGATAGTCACCCCGGGCAAAGAGAACCGGGTGCCGCCGGCGCAGCTGCAGACCGATTGCGATGATACGCTGCTTCAAGGCCGCCGCCTGGAGCTTGGCGATCGGTCCGGCTTCATCAAGCCAGGTCGTCAGCCTGGCATGATCGACCGGCCGGCGATTGTCGGGATCGACAAGACTGAAATCGAAGCCTTCCGCGCCTTGGTAAATGTCGGGAATTCCCGGCGCGGTCAGCTTGAGCAGCGTCTGCGAAAGGCTGTTCACGTACCCCGCCGCAATGAAGGGCTGCAGCACTCGTTCGAAATCTTCCAGAAAGGCGTCATTGTCCGGCGACACCAGCGCCGCTGCATAGGCGGTGATCGCCTCCTCGTAAGCGTCATCCTGTTCGGTCCAGTCGCTTCGTAATTTCGCCTCGCGCACCGCCTTGACCGCGTAATCGGTAAAGCGCACGCGGAGGTCGTCCCCCTTTGCTCTGTCGAATTCTTCCGGCCAGACGCCGGCGAGCGCCTGATACAGCATCCATTCGGTATTCGGTTCCGGCGCTGCACCACCCGGCAGATCCTTCAGCCAGGACAGGTTCATGTCACGCCAACGCTCCACCGCCTGGGCAAAAACGTCCGCGCCCTCGCTCAAGACGTAGAGTCTTGCGCGTGCATCCTCGCCGCGTTTGGTGTCGTGAGTGGAGCTTGCCGAAAGCCCATGCGGCTGCAGCCGCGCCCGCTCGGCCATGCGACGATGGAATCCGTCCGGCCCCTCGGGTGCCTTTCCGGGTTCGCCGCCGACCTCGTTTGCGGCAAGCAGCCTGTTATAGCGGTAGAACAGCGTATCCTCTGTCGCTTTCGCCATGACAGGCCCGCTCAGCTGCTGGAAGCGGATCCGGAATTCGTGGGCCGCGTCACCGTCAATCTTGCCTTCGAGAAGCTTCAGCACGTGATCGAGCGCACGCCGGTCGTCGAGACGCGGCATGACCTGGGATGCGGTCGCGGCAAGGACGGCCGAATCCTGCCAGCTCAGCGGACCGCCGTCGCCATAGGTGCGGTAGACGGGGAATGCGATCAGCAGCTCGCGCACGGCGGTGGCGATTTCTTCCCGGTTTATCTCGGGAAAGATTCCCGCTGCCATCGCGACCAGCCTGCCGGTCTCGCCGGCAAAATTGCGCTCGACCATCTGTCGTTTGGCTAGCCGCCGGCCCTCCTCGAGATCGCCCGCCTCGCCGGCGAGGCCGCGATAGGCACCGTCCAGTATCCGCAGGCCGCCGGCGTCGATGAAGAGCTCGCCGAGGGCGGCGATGAATTCATATCCGGTGGTTCCGGCAACCGGCCAGCTCTCCGGCAGGACCTCGCCCGCCCCGAGGATCTTTTCGACAACGATATAGGTGTCGGTCCCGACTGCTGCCCTCAGCCTGTCGAGATAGGCCGTGGGTTCGGCAAGTCCGTCAACATGGTCGATGCGCAGGCCCTGCACCTTGCCATGGCGCACGAGTTCGAGCACCAGCCGATGCATGTCCTCGAATACCTGGGGATCCTCGACGCGGGTGCCGACCAGTCCGGTCACCTCGAAGAAGCGACGGTAACTCAGATGCCGCGCCGCTTCCTTCCAATGGATCAGCCGCCAATGCTGCTCGTCATGCAGGCTCCTGAGGAATTCGCGATCGGTCGAGGCGTCCTCGAGTTTCTCCCGAAGGACCGCCCGATCGCCGCCCTCGAAGAGGATGTCGCGCAGCGCGCGGGCGAAGTCCTCGCCTGACGTCACGGCCGCGGCCTCTGCCATTCGCGTTGCGACCGGATCGCCGAGCCGGTTCGCGATCGCGCCGTAGCTGCCGGGTTTGAGGGGCAATAGCGTCGGAAAATTGGCCAAGGCGAAATTGCCGTGCGTCTCGTCGAGCACGAGGCGCAGTTCGCCTGATGCTAGCGCCTCTTCGAAATCCTGGCCGAGCTGCGGCAGTGTCAGCGGCTCGCTCCAGTCGATATCGAAATGACTGGCATAAGCGCTTTGCGGACCGAAGGCCAGCACGTCCCGCCACCAGGCGTTCTCAGGCGAAGCGGCCATATGGTTCGGAACGATGTCGAGAACCAATCCCATGCCCGCCGAGGCGAGGCTTTCCGTCAGCCGGTCGAACCCCGCGCGACCGCCAAGCGCCGGATCGATCTCATTGGCGTCGATGACATCATAGCCGTGAGTCGAGCCGCTGACAGCGGTGAAGATCGGTGAGGCATAGAGATGGCTGATGCCGAGCGTCTTGAGATAGGGAACGAGGTCGCAGGCACCATCGAAGGTCATGCCGTTGCGGAACTGTATCCGGTAGGTCGCTGTCGGAAGAGTCATGAGGCCGTCTGACGTTGGAGGGAGACCTTTTCCAACGGTTGTCGGACTAATTTGGTTCCTTCAGTCGATGAAAACGCCGACACTTGCGGCGCGTCCGGCTGAATCGATGACGGTCAGTTTCGAATAGCCGCCGCCGTCGGGCAGCCATTGCTGGGTGCGCCGGCGCGAGAGATCGGGCAAGGGCTTGCCGTTGGCAAGCCAGCGGAAGGGCGCGCGGCCACCTTGCAGCTTCAACAGCAGCGGCGACAGGTCGCCCGCTTTCGCGCCGAGATCGATATGAGCGCCCTCGGGCGGATAGACGATCAGCGGCGCTGGCTCGCGGCCGGAAGCGACGAGCAGGCCGCTGGCATTCAGCGCAAAACGCCGCTGGCTGATCGGCAGCTCCGACTGAGCGATGCGCACGGCGCCTGCCGGCGGGCGGGGCAGGGGCGTGGTGGCGATGCCGGATTTGGCGAAAGCCTCGAACAGGATCGGCGCGGCGGTGCCATAGCCGGTCAGACCGGGCACGGCGCTGTTATCGGGCCGTCCGACCCAGACGCCGAGCACATACCGGCCGTCATAGCCGACCGACCAGGCGTCGCGATAGCCGTAGCTCGTCCCGGTCTTATAGGCGATGCCGCGCTGCGGCGCGCCGGCGGGGGGAATGACGCCGGAGAGGATATCGGCGACGTTCCAGACCGCGACCGGTTCCAGCAGCGGTTCGCCGTCGAGCTTGCCCGGTGTGCCGGTGACACCGTCGCCGAGCCGTGCCGGCTGGCCGCGGTTGGCGAGCGCCGTGTAAAGCTGCACCAGATCCTTCAGCGTGATGCCGACGCCGCCGAGACCGATCGCCAGTCCGGGCGTTTCATTCGGCGGCAGGGCCGGACGCACTTCGGCGCGGCGGAAGCGCACCAGCAGCCGCGACGGCCCGACGGCGTCAAGCAGCTTGACGGCCGGCACGTTCAAGGAGAGCTGCAAGGCCTCGCGCACGGTGACATCGCCTTGGTAGCTCATGTCGAAATTGCGCGGCCGATAGCCGAAGAAATCGGCCGGCCGATCTTCGATGATCGTCTCCTGGGAAACGAGGCCCTGCTCGAAGGCAAGCCCGTAGATGAAGGGCTTCAGCGTCGAGCCCGGCGAGCGGTTGACGCGGGTCATGTCGATCCAGCCGGAGCGGCTGGCGTCGAAATAATCAGCCGAGCCGACTTCACCGACAATCGCGCCGGTCTGCGCATCCGCCATCACCATGGCGAGTGAAAGCTTCGGCCCTAGCTTCGTCGTCGCTGCGCGCGCCACGGATTCTAGCCCCTGCTGCACCTGCTTCTTCAACGTCGTCTGATGCTTGAGGACCAGAGGCTCCTTGCGCAATGCGGCTTCGCCGATATGCGCGGCAAGGGCAGGCAGTTGCAGGCGCCGCGGGGGAATGGCGACCGTTTCGGCCCGTTCCGCCTCGCCGTCGCCGACGGCCTCGGCCACTGCGACGCGGTCGAGCACGCGCTTGCGCGCCTCCTGCGCGGCCTTGAGATTGCGGTCCGGCCGACGCCGTTCCGGCAATTGCGGCAGGGCGACCAGCAGCGCCGCCTCGGCCACCGTCAGGCGGCGCGGCTCCTTGCCGAAATAGGCAAGGCTTGCGGCGCGCACGCCCTCGAGGTTGCCGCCATAGGGCGCATGCGTCAGATAGAGGTCGAGGATCTCTTCCTTCGACAGCCGCCGTTCGATCTGCACGGCGCGTGCGAGCTGCAGAAGCTTTGCTGAAAACGAGCGTTCGGCGCGCGGCTCGATCAGCCGGGCCACCTGCATCGAAAGCGTCGAGGCGCCGGAGACGATGTGACCGTTGCGGACGAACTGCAGGCTGGCGCGCCCGAGCGCCCAGATATCGATGCCGCGGTGATCGTAGAAACGCTGATCCTCATAGGCAACAAGCATGCGCAGAAATTGCGGATCGACGTCGGCGACCACAGTCTTCAGCCGCCAACGGCCCTCCGGCGTCGCGAAAGCGCGCAACAGCTGCCCATCGGCATCCAGCACCTCGGGTGAAACCACAGCCGCCTTGTCGAGCGGCGGCGGAAAGGCCCGGTCGGCGGCTTCGAGCGCGAGGAGAGCCGCGCCGGCAAGAAGGATGCCGGCGGCGGAGCCGATCGCGAGCTTGTGCCACAGCCTCATTTTTGCGCTGCTACGACCTCCATCTTGCCGGTCGCCGTGCGGGCCGAAAGCTCCGGCCGGTACATGTCCTCGACGCTTGCCGCCGGATGGTCGTAGGTGCCGGGGGTGACGGCGCGCACGACATAGGCGACGTTGAATTCACGCTCGTCGCCCGGCGCGCGGTTGAAGGCGGCGACAAAGCGGTCATAACGGAACTCGGTATGGGCGGCTGATATTTCGCCGATCCAGTCGAAATTCGTCATCTGGGCGCTGTCGACGAGATTCGGATTGTCGATCTCGAAGCCGGCCGGCAGAAGGTCGGTGATGACGATGCGCGATTGCCAGTCATTGGTCTCGCGCACGTGGATTACGACCACGTAGCGCTCGTTCTGCTTCGCCTCGCTGATATTGGCCCCCTCGCCGTCAAGCGTGTAATAGCTGCGCTCGATGAGGAAGCCGTCGCCGCCGGCCGGCAGCGGCACGGTGGGGGCGGCGACTGTGGTGACGACAGCGGAGACGGAGTCGTTCGTTTGGTTGGTCAGCGTCAGCGGATGATCGGCGAGCGCATCGCCGGTCATGCGTGCCATATAGGCGCCGCTGTGGGCGGCGCCATTGACATCGATCTTCAGACCGTCATCACCGCCCTGGAGGGCGCGCGCGGCAAGCAGCATCCAGGCCTCTTCCTGGGTGCTCTTATATTTGCTGCGGCCCCATTCCTTGGCAACGGCCTTGGCGAGATCCGGGATGACAGGCGGTACCGGCCGGCTTTCGGCGGCGAGCGCCAGGATCGCCGCACCGTCGCGCAGGATCGTGCCGTAATCGGTGCGTGACAGGTTGACGCGCGACACCATCGATTGCTGCGACATCTGCAGCGCGTCGATGAAAATATTCTTCGAACGCTGGGCGTCGCCATAAAGCGCCAGTGCGGCGGCGATATGCGCCTTGGCAAGCGGCGTCGGGAAGTCGTTGATCATCGTGTCGGCATAATAACGCAGATCGCTGATCGCGGCCTTCTTGTTGCGGGCGAGAACATAGATGGCATAGGCGATCTGGTCGCCCTGGCCCTTGATGTCGGTGGTGTAGGAGAGCGTGTTCTGCAGGTTTTCGAGCGCCTGCACGAAGGCTTTTTCCGGCACGTCATATTTCATTTCGCGGGCCCGCGTCAGGAAATCGGTGACGTAGGAATCGAGCCAGACGTCGCCGGAATCCGGACCCCAGAGGCCGAAGCTGCCGGCCGAGGCCTGGTAGGAGAGCACCCGATAGATCGCGTCCTGCACTCTGCTGTGAACGTCGTCATCATTTTCGATGCCGGCCTGTTTCGCCACTTCGGCGAAGTAGAGCAGCGGTAGCGCCCGGCTGGTGGTCTGCTCGGCGCAGCCGAAGGGGTAGCGGTCGAGCGTCATCAGCAGCGCCGGAATGTCGAAGGCCGCCGAACGGGTGACGTTGACGCTGATCGAGGCGCCGGGCAGCACGCTGTCGGCCAACAGGTTCTTGTCCACCGTCAGCTTGGCGCCCGGCTTCAGCGCCAGCACCCTGCGTTGGGTGATCGGCAGGGATGAGGGGCGCACCGGCACGTCGACGACCTGGTCGAGTGAAAGGCCGGAGGCGTCCGAAAGGTTGATCGAGACGCTGCCGGCGCCCGGCTGATTGCCGATGAGCGAAAGCGTCAGTTCGGATTTCGCGCCGGCTTCGAGGCGGATCGTCTGCGCGGCGGATGCTGCTTCGATGCCGACTGCGTCGTTGCCGGTCAGCTGCAGCTTGTAGTCGCCTGCCGGCGCATCGGTATTGGCGATGTCGAGGCGCAGATTGGCCTTGTCGCCGGGAGCGAGGAATTTCGGCAGGCTCGCCGTCACCACCACGGGATCGCGGATGATGACGTCCTTGACGCCGTGGCCGACGCCAGTCTTCGACCAGGTGACCGCCATGACGCGCGCCGTGCCGTTGAACTGCGGAATGTCGAAGGAGACCTTCGCCTTGCCCTCGGAGTCGAGCTTGACCGGGCCAGAGAAGAAGGCGACAAGCTTCTGCGTCGGCGGGCTTGCCTGCAGCGCAATGGCGCCACCGTCGCCGCCGGTCCTGAGCTTGCCGGTCGCGCCGAGCGAGCCGTCGATCAGCCTGCCATAGAGGTCGCGGATCTCGAGACCGAGCTGACGCTGGCCGAAATACCAGTCTTCGGGATTCGGCGGTTCATAACGCGTCAGGTTGAGAATGCCGACATCGACGGCGGCAACCGTCACGTAGGCATCCTCGTTGGCGCCGGCGCCGGTTACCTGCAGGCCGATATCAAGCGGCCCGCGCGGCAGCATCTTTTCCGGCGTATCGATCTTTACCGCAAGTGCACGCTGTTCGGGATCGACCTTCAGCCATTTTATGCCGATCGAGCGCATCGGCATGTGGCTGTCCTGCGCGTCGCCTGGGCGGAAGAGCGTCGCCGTGACATAGGCGCCGCCGCCCCAGTCCGCCGTGACCGGGATGTCGATCTCGCCGCCGGTCTCGCCGATCGTGGCGTTCTCTACGGCCACGAGCTCTTCGGTTCCGGTCGTCACCATCAGTTCGCCGCCATAGTGCGACGTGATTTTCAGCTTGGCTGTTTCGCCGATCTTGTAGCTGTCCTTGTCGAGGGCGATTTCCAGGCCGTCCGGCGTTTCGGTCGAGGTCGAGGCAACGAACCAGCCGGCGTCGAATTCGACGCTGGACGTCGGGCCGTCGGCATCAGGGCTTTCCACTTCGAGGCGGTAACGGCCCCAGGTTACCGGCACGGAAATCTTGCCGCCATCCATCGTCGCGTCGACGCTGCCGTTGGAAATCTGCTCGGCGGTATAGACCGGCTCGTATTTCCAGGCCGTCCCTTCGCGGTACCATTGGTATTCGCGGTTGAGGCTGTAGAACTTCCAGCGCAGGCCCTTCATCTCCTGCTTCTGTCCGTTAGCATTGACGCCGATCACCGTGAAATTGGCGATGGAATTCTCGGGCAGCTCGTCGGAAAATTCCGGCTTGATACCGATCGAGGCGCGCTCGTTCTTAACCGGAAGGACAAGCGAGCGCTCGATGGCACGCCCGCCTGCTTCCTGCATGCGTATATAGACGGTGGCGTTGAGCAGCTGCGTCGTTGCCGGCAGGTCGCTGACGGTGAGGTCCGTCGAAGCTTCGCCGTTTTCGTCGAGTTCTGGCAGTCCTTCGATCGGTAGACGCGAATCCTCGTTCGCCTCCTCGTCGGCAAGCCCGAAGAGGTAGCCCTTATAGGCGGCGCTCTCACGCGTGGGCTTGACGACGACGTCGCCCTCGAGCGTCAGGCCGACGGCCGGCGCGCCATAGAGATACTTGCCTGAGATGGCGATGTTCGCCGGCGTATCCGGGCCGATCTCCTTGGCTTCGGTCTTGATCTCCATGTCGGTGCGATCGGGCACGAAGTCGTCGACGAGGAAACTTTTGCTGGCGATCGCGCTGCCCTTCGGATCGGTGTAGATGTTCATCGTCCAAGTGCCGCGCATGGCGTTTGCCTGGGTGGTGAAATCGACGGAATAACCGCCGAGATTGCTGGTCTGGCTGACGATCCGGCGGTCTTCGACGCCATCAGGGCGGCTGAAGATGAAAGTCAGCGGCAGATTCTCGATGGCGTTGCCGTCGGTGTCGCGGGCAAGCGCCTGAGCGTGGACCGTTTCGCCGGCGCGATAGATGCCGCGTTCGGTAAAGGTCAGCACGTCGATCGCGCCGGGTGAGGCGCGGCCGGTGACGCCGCGGTCGGAGAGATCGAAGCCGGCGCGCGTCATGTCGAGGAAGACGTAGTCCGAGGCGCCGTTTTTCGCGGTGATGACGGCGGGCGTCAGGGCCGCCGTGCCGCGGATGAGGCCGGCAGTGAAGGTGGCGCGGCCGTTCTCGTCGGTGGTGGCGGTGCCGAGCACTTCATTGTTCTTGGCAAGTAGCTGCAATTCGACGCCCGATATCGGCTTGGCCGAGGCGAGCGAACGGGTAAAGACATTGAGCCCGTCGGTGCCGGCATAGGTGGTGACGCCGATGTCGGAGACGAGGAACCATTGCGTCGCCTGCGAATCCCACTCCTGCGTCGGTCCATTCGGCGCCGTCGCCGTCATCACGTAGATGCCGGGCTTGCGCTCGGGCAGCGCCTCGTCGACGGGGAAGCTGGTGATGATGTCCTTGTTGAGCTCGTTGGCGATGTCGATCGAACCCTGCCAGACGAGTTCGCCGCTTTGATCCTCGATATTCTGGGCGCTGTAGCCGTCGAGCTGGCTCAGGAACTGCGAGTTGGTCAAGAGCGGCGCGATGGCGCGATCGCCGATACGGTAGAGTTTGAGATTGGCGGAAGTCAGGTTGACCGAAACGATCGGGATGCCGCGGCGCGCCGTCGAGGGCAGCACGAAGCTGTCGCCGGTGAAGCGCACCATCTGGCTGCGGTCCTTGATATAGACGTCGATGGTAACAGGTGCATCGAGCGTCTCGTCGACCGATGACGGCAGGCCGTTGCGGAAGGCGATCTTGTAGGTCTGGCCGTGCGTCAGGCCCTCGACGCAGATCTGCTTATCCTTGGTTTCGACCGCCTTCGGCGCCTCGCCGTTCAGCGTCACGAAGGGCGTGTAGTCGGTGGTCTTGATCAGCGCCTCCGAGAAGGTGACGCAGGCCCGCGGCGTGGCGCTGTCGGCGTCGACCGTGTGTTCGGTGATGCGGAAGCCCTGCGTCGATTTCAACTGCAGGTAAGCCGCCTGCACATCCTCGGAGGCAACCAGCGCCAGACTCGCCTTGTAGGCGTCGAGCGCCGCGCGGTAATTTGCGTTTCGATCCAGGGCGTCGGCGAGGACGGCGAGCGCCTCCGCGCGCTTGGGCTTGGTGCGCGTCAGCTCGTAGCCGTTCAGCGCGTCGAGCACGGCCTGGCCTGATGTGTTGGTCTCGGCGCTACCGAGCGAAGCGGCGGCGCGGGCGGTTTCCAGCCAGAGATCGGCGTCGTCAGGGGTGATCGACAGCGCGCCATGGAAGGACTTCAGCGCGTCGGCCAGATTGTTGCCGGTGAGATCGGTGCGGGCATTGGCCGTCAGGCTGTCGACGCCCTGGCCCTGCTGGTCGTCGGCAAGCGCGAGATTGTCCTTGAAGTCGTGAGCCTGCTGAATGAGGTCGTTGCTCAGGAAGCTCAGACGCGGCGCGGCGCCGAGATCCGGCTCCTGCTTGGCTGATGTCTCGACGATCTTGCCGGCGACGGCGCCGGGGAAGGCGTTCATCGTCTTGAAATCGGACTTCAGGAAGCACCATTTCACCTTGGGATTGTAGGTGAAGGCCTTGCAGCTCTTGTCGCCGATGCAGGAGGTCTTGCATTGATCGAGCGAGACGTTCTGTTCGGTGCGAAGATCGAAGCCGAAGAAATCGGCATCCTTGATCGTCTGGATGTCACGCTTGGTCTCCGCAGCGGCGACCGGAAGACCGACGGCGATCGCGGAAAAAAATGCGATGGTGGCGAAAGCAAAGAACGAGCGCACGGACATAGGTTCCCCCCGGAATGCTGGCTCAGATCGGCGGCACTCTCCTCACTCCTCACGAGATTGTCAACTCAACTTGAGCGCTGTTTCGCGTTCAAGCACACGCTTTCATTTAGTTGTCACATCGGCGTGAGTGAACGTCTTGTGATTTGCCGCTTTTACAAGGATGAGCAAGGATTTGAGCGACCCTCAGGAGGTAGCGCGATGCCCATCTCTTCCAACCTTACCTCGCTCCTCGTCACTGTCGTCGTCTCGCTCGGCGCGGGCATGGCATGTGCCGCTGAGGAAGCGGTCGTCATTCCGCCGCCGACCATTGACGAAACCGCCGGGTCCGCTACTGAAACCGCCATTTTCGCCGGGGGATGTTTCTGGGGCGTCCAGGGCGTCTTTCAGCATGTGAGGGGCGTCGAGAGCGCCGTTTCCGGTTATGCCGGCGGCGAGGCTAAAACGGCACAGTACGAAACCGTCAGTACCGGTTCGACCGGTCACGCAGAGGCCGTCGAGGTGAGGTTCGATCCGAAGAAGGTGAGCTACGGCAGGTTGCTGCAGATCTTCTTCTCGGTGGCCCACAACCCGACGCAGCTGAATTTTCAGGGACCGGATCGGGGCACCCAGTACCGCTCGGCGCTGTACGTCACCGCTCCCGAGCAGCGAGAGGTGGCCGAGCGCTATATCGACCAGCTCGACAAGGCGCACGTCTTCCCGCAGCCGATCGTCACCAAGGTGTCCGAGGCCGCCGGCTTCTATCCCGCCGAGGCCTATCACCAGGATTTCCTGACGCGCAATCCGACCTATCCGTATATCGTCTACAACGACCTGCCGAAGATCGAGAATTTAAAGTCGCTGTTTCCCACCGACTACCGCAGCCAGCCGGTGCTCGTCGGGAAGACCAAGGGCTGATCTGAGCCTGCTCGGTTTCGGGGCCGATGCCGGTGAACCGGATCGCAGCCGCTTAAGGCATGATGTCGATGGGCGTATGATCGGGAACGCGAGCCCAAATATCGCGCATCTCCGCATCGGTCACCGCAATGCAGCCATCCGTCCAGTCCCACAGGCGATGGATCCCTCCGAGCAGGCCCCAGCCATTGGGCAGCCCGTGGATCATGATGCTGCCGCCGGGCGGATAGCCATTGACTTCAGCCTCATGCTGGTGATTCGGATTCGGATAGGAAATGTGCAGGCTGAGATGCGCCACGGATTTGGGATTGCGCCAGTCTATCTCGTAGCGCCCTTCCGGTGTTTTCTCGTCGCCTTCGCGTTGCTTGGGACCCGCATCGGCAGCACTTCCAAGGGAAATCTGATAGGCCGAGATTGCAGCGTCGCCTCTGAAAAGGACCATGCGGCGTTCGGACTTGTAAACGCGAATGAGGTCGGCGCGTTGCTCCGGAGGTGCATCCGCGGGCGGCAAGCCCGAGCCGATTCTGGCCATCACTTTGGTATAGGCGAACAGGCTGACGGCCACGATGAAAAGGACGATAAGTTTGGTTCGCAACGTGATCCTCAATCGCCCAAGCCGATGGAATAATCCGATCGTATCATTTGCCGCTCTCATCCAGAAGTAGGCAGGTAAAATTCAAATGATTAAGCGGCGGGTTTTGTTTTTGCGGCTTTTCCTGTTAAGAATTTATAAACGTTAACAACATGTTAAATGGCGAGAATCGCGTTCCACCGCGGAACATATCGCCAGGTTCCCCGTTACGACAATGAGTTTCGGCAGGGACAGACTGCCGAAGCGGCTCCTTCTTTCGAAGTATATGCGTAACAAGAGGACGGATCATGGCCACCAATGTCGTGCGGCGCTACCAACAAGATGATCTCATGAAGCAGAGAGTGTTGATCGTCGAAGATGAATTCCTGATCGCGCTCGATCTCGGCGCGACGGTGGAAGGCATTGGCATGCAGGTCGCCGGCCTTGCGAATGACCGCGAACAGGCGCTGCGGCTGGCGCCGTCCGCCGATATCGCCTTCGTCGACGTCAATCTCGCCGATGGCCCGACCGGGCCTGAGCTTGGCAGGCGGCTGGCGGAAGAGCATGGTATCGCCGTCGTCTTCATGACGGGCAATCCCGAGACCGTCGCCGACGGCGTCAAGGGAGCGGTCGGCGTCGTCCAGAAGCCGGTGATTCCTTCGCTTGTCGAACAGCTGTTGAAATATCTTGCGGCGCGCCGTGTCGGCATGTTTGCGGTCGTGCCGGCGCAGATGACGGTTTTTAGGTGATCACAGGGTGTGATCAGCCTGGTATGGCCGCGAGCTGCGGCTCTCCGCCGGCTTTTTCGGCTTTCGGCCTGCCGTAGGCCTTCAGAAAGGTCCGCACCGCATTGCGTGCCGCCTTTTCCAGTTCTTCATTGCTGGGTGTGCCGCCGAACAGCGTCATCATCTGCAGGTCTGCATTGGCGAGCGCCACGAACTGCCGGGCGGCGACGTCGAAATCATCGATAGCCAGCGCCTGTTTGTGGGCAAGCCGCGCCAGAAGCGCGGAAAGCGCAGTGGTCAGTTTGCCCGGCCCCTGTTGGCGCCAGCTTTCGAAGAGGTGCGGATATCGCTCGCCCTCCGTCTGCACCAGTTTGCGCAGGAATTTTCCGTCATGATTGCAGATGCAATTTTTGTTGAGGCGCACGGCAAACGCCGTCAGAGCGTCCTCCAGATCGTCGGCGCTGTCAGGAAAAGTCGACAGCACGGAAAAGAGCATGGCGTTGGCGCGGTTCATCACATCCTCGACCACGGCGACGAAGAGCGTCTCCTTTTCACGGTAGTGATTGTAGATCGTCTGGCGGGACACACAAGCGACGGCGGCGATCTCGTCGATGCTGGCGGCTGCAAAACCCTGGCGGCAGAAGACATCGGCGGCGGCGTCGAGGATCGACATACGCTTGGCGCATTGTCCACGCTGCGTATGCCCCATCATCCGGACTGCCGGTCTCATGCTATTTTTCATCGAGCGAAGATAAGACGTCTTGACGATTTAGACAATGGCGTCTAATTTTACAGGCGTGTCCAAATTTATTGACACTCTTGAGTTCGTTGCTGGAGATCTCCCAACTTCATCATCGCGCGAACGATCATCATTGAACCCAGCGCATCGGCGCGAAGATCGCACTGATTTTCGGAGAGCAGGATGCGTCGATTCCAAAGAGTGCGGAGCGACGATCCGGCGCTTCCGCTGCGCTTTTACGAAAGATTACCATTATGACGGCTTCCTTCTTTCGCATTGCCCTCATTCTCGGCCTGTTGTCGGCCATCGGTCCCTTTGCCATCGACATGTATCTGCCTGCGCTGCCCTCCATCGGCCAGGACCTGCATGCCGATAACAGCGTCACCCAGCTGACCCTGCTCGCTTTCTTCATCTCCTTTGCGCTTGCCCAGCTCGTCTACGGGCCGCTGTCGGACATGTGGGGCCGCAAGCTGCCGCTCTATCTCGGTATCGGTCTCTTCGCAGTCGCGTCGATCGGCTGCGCTTTTGCGACCGATATCGAAACGCTGATCGCCTTCCGTTTCGTCCAGGGCATCGGCGGTGCCGCCGGCATGGTCATTCCGCGCGCCATCGTCCGCGACATGCACACCGGCGTCCAGGCCGCGCGGCTGATGTCGCTGCT
Source organism: Rhizobium sp. Nf11,1 (assembly GCF_050587665.1). Classification (NCBI taxonomy): domain Bacteria; kingdom Pseudomonadati; phylum Pseudomonadota; class Alphaproteobacteria; order Hyphomicrobiales; family Rhizobiaceae; genus Rhizobium; species Rhizobium sp. Nf11,1. Next base: position 222,888 of record NZ_JBOBHU010000009.1, read on the forward strand.
GATGCTGGTCTTCTCGATCTCGCCGATCCTGGCGCCGCTGACCGGTAGCGCCGTCATCGAGCTCTCAGGCTGGCGCGGCGTATTCTGGGCCGTGACCGGCGCTGCGGTGATCGGCCTCCTCCTGCTTTCCACCCAGCTTGAGGAAACCCGCCCGGGCGAGGAGCGAAACGGCAGCGGCCTCGGCAGCGCCATGAAGGCCTATCGCCTGCTGCTCGCCGATCGCAATTTCCTGACGCTGACCTTCATCGGCGGCCTCGGCATTTCGAGCTTCCTCGTTTATCTCGCCAACTCGCCCTTCGTGCTGATCCAGCATTACGGGCTGACGCCGACCGAATACAGCCTCGCCTTCTCGATCAATGCCGTCTCCTTCTTCGCGGTATCGCAGGCAACGGGCTGGCTCGGGGAGCGTTTCGGCCTGGTGCGCGTCATGCGGATTGCCGTCAGCGCCTTTGCGCTGGCCATGATCGTCATGGCTGTGGTGATGGCTGCAGGCTTCAACCAGCTGCCTGTTATGGCGACCTTCCTGTTCATCGGCTACGGCTTCCTTGGCCTCGTCATTCCGACGAGCGCGGTGCTTGCGCTGGAGGAACACGGCGCGATCGCCGGCACCGCCTCGTCGCTGATGGGCACGCTGCATTTCGTCATCGCCGCCGTCGCCATGGTTATTTCGAGCCTGTTCTTCGACGGCACCGCCGTTCCGATGGCCGCCGGTATTGCGCTTTGCGCTTTGCGCCTTCTCGGCCTTCGTGCTGACGCAGGCGACGATCGGCCGCCGCGCCGCCGTTGCCGCCGCCGAATAACGGAAAACTGGCTGCACCCGGCAGCGGGTGCGGCCCCGCCATCTTCCGGGAAAGTACAACGAGCGATTGATTATCGGCGATCTGCACTATCTACGCCTGACGATGCGTTGTGATACCGGAGGATGAGGATGGTCGACGAGAAGCGGCTGATTTCGAAAATCACCTGGAAGCTGATGCCGTTTCTCGGCATCCTCTATCTGATCGCCTATATCGACCGGCAGAACGTCAGCTTCGCCAAGTTGCAGATGGTCGATGCGCTCGGGCTGAGCGAATATGCCTATGGCCTTGGCGCTTCGCTCTTCTTCATCGGCTATTTTCTCTTCGAGGTCCCGAGCAATCTCTTCCTCGACAGGCTCGGCGCGCGGGTCTGGTTCGCGCGCATCCTGGTCTCCTGGGGGCTTGTCACCGTGGCGCTCGCCTTCACGCAGAACGCGACGATGTTTTATATCCTGCGGTTCCTGCTCGGTGTCTGCGAAGCCGGTTTCTTCCCTGGCGTCCTCTACCTCCTGACGCTCTGGTTCCCTTCGGTCTATCGCGGCCGGATGGTCGGGCTGTTCATGATCTTCAGCGCCATCGCCAATGCCGTCGGCGCACCGCTCGGCGGCGTGCTGCTTGATCTCGACGGCCTCTATGGCTTTGCAGGCTGGGAGTGGGTCTTCCTGGCAACTGGCGTGCCGGCCGTCATTGCCGGCGTCGTCACCTTCTTCTATCTTCCCGGCCGGCCGGAGAGCGCAGGGTTTCTCAGCCGTGAGGAGAAGGAGTGGCTGCAACGCCGGCTCACTGCGGAAAATGCCGGCATGGGCGAAAATGCCGGAAACGGTTTCAAGGCGCTCGTCGATCCGCGCGTCCTGCTGATGGCGCTCTGCTATATCGCCTTTCCGCTGTCGGCCTATGGCCTCAGCTATTGGCTGCCGACCATCGTCCAGGTTTTCGGCGTCAGCAACACGGTCAACGGCTTCCTCAACATCATCCCCTGGCTGCTGGTCGCCGTCTCGCTCTATGCCATTCCCGCCATGGCCGACAAGGCGCAATCGAAGACGCCCTATATCGTCATCCCGGCCTTCATCGGCGCTGCCTGCCTGCTGCTGTCGGCGCTGATCCCGAACCATACGGTGCAGTTCGCCTTCCTCTGCGTCGCCGCCGCCGGGATTTTCGCGCCCCAGCCGGTGTTCTGGAGCCTGCCCTCGCGCTTCCTGAAAGGGGCGGGTGCGGCGGCCGGCCTTGCCGCCATTAACTCGGTCGGAAACCTCGGCGGCTTCGTCGCCCAGAACGTCGTGCCCTGGATCAAGGATGAGAGCGGCAGCACGATCGCGCCAATGTTCTTCCTGGCCGGCTGCCTTGCTGCCGGCGCCCTGCTGGTCTTCGTCGTCGCACATCAGCTGGCGAACCGGGAACAGTCGGCGCCGAGCCGGGCCTGAAATCGGCCTTGGTCTCAGCCCGCCAGAGTGAAAGCGTCGCTTTCGCCTGGAACAAGCTCCATCGGCCAGATCCTGTTGCGGGCTCCCTGCGGATAATGCTCGGCATAGGCCGGCATGGTGGCGAGCAGGGTTTCGCCGAGCTGGGCGCCGAGATCACGCAGCGACATGCGGAAGGAGGTCAGCGTCGGCTGCAGGAAATGGGTGCGCGGCTCTTCGCGGAAGCCGACGACAGCGAGGTCGCGACCCGGCACGATGCCGGCCTCGGCCAGCCGCCGGTACAGCCCGATCGCCATCAGTTCGTGGATCAGGATGATCGCGGTCGGCCGCTCTTCCAGCATCAGCAGTTCGTGGCCGGCCTGGTAGCCGCCTTGCTCGCTCGACTTTACACGGATGATGAGGGCGGGGTCGAAGGGAATGCCGTGGCGTTTCAACGCCTGACGGTAACTGTCGATGAAGATATAGCCGAGATTGATGTCGGAGGAGGGGGCAGCCACGGCAATCCGCCGGTGGCCCTTCGCAACGAGCCGGTCGACGCCGCGTGCCGCTACGCCCTCGAAATCCAGATCCATCCAGGTATAACTGCCGCCCGACGCGCTGCGGCCGAGCGCCACGAAGGGGATACGGGCCTTTTCTAGAAGCTCGATGCGCCGGTCGGTGCGCCGCGTCGCCGAAATGATCAGCGCGTCGACCAGCCGGCGCGCCACCATGCGCTTCAGATATTCGTGCGGATCCTCGTCGTCGGGGCAGGGCAGCATGACCAGATCGAGCTTGTGACGGGAAAAGACGCTCTGCAGCCCGTCGGTGACGCCGAGGAAGAAATCGTCGCTGTTTTCGACCGTCTCGCGGCTGACCTCGAGCATCAGCCCGATGACATTGGTCATGCCCTGGCGCAGGCTGCGGCCCGACTGGTTGGCGACATAACCGAGCTCTTCGGCGGCGGCGAGCACGCGCCGGCGCGTGTCTTCATTGACATCCGGCTTGCCGTTCAGCGCCCGGGACACGGTCCCGATCGAAATGTCGAGGTGCTCGGCGAGCTGGCGAATTCCTTTCATCTCAGGCGACTTTCCTCCCCACCCGATCGCATCAAGCCCTTCTTGCCACAGGATTGCGCCCGCGAGAAGCGGTAAGAGATGTTAGGGTTTGAAGCTGTGGCGGATGACGAGTTCCGGAATGACGCGTTCGGAAGCCGGCGCGAGTCCGGGTTTTCGAGCCGCCGCTCCATCAGATCGACGGCGCGCTGTGCCATGACCAGCGGGTCCTGGCGGAAGGTGGTCAGCTGGTAGCTCAGCCAGGAGGATTCCGGCACGTCGTCGAAGCCGATGACGGCGATATCCTGCGGAATGCTTAGCCGCGCTTCCAGGCGCGCGACATCCACCAATCCGAAGGCGATCAGGTCGTTGGCGCAGAAGATAGCATCGGGCTTTATTCTTTCGGAGAAGAGGGCGCGCCCGGCGGTGACGCCGCCCTGATAGTCGGAATCGCCGCCGCGTGCGACGACGACTGATGCACCGAGCGACTCGGCCGCCGAAACGAAGGCGCTTTCGCGTTCCAGGATAGCAGGCGTTCCCGAGTTGGAGCCGATCACTGCCAGCCGACGTCTGCCGTTTTGATAAAAGACCGCTGCCGCCTTGCGCGAGGCTTCGGAATTGCCGGCGCGCACATGATCGGCGTCGGGCTCCGAACGGCCGATGACCACGAGCGGCTGGCCGTTGCGCTGGGCGAGTTCGAGGAAACTCGCCGGCGGCGAGCCGGACAGGATGATGATCGCCTCGGCGCGGTGGCCGATCAGCATCTTCTGGGCGGCAAGCAGTTCGTCTTCCGTCTGGCCGGTGTTGATGAGGACCGGAATGCTGCCGCGCCGGATCAGCGCTTTGGCAAGGGCGGCGGCCAGATGCGCGCGAAAACCCACTTCCGGCCGTGTGGCGACGATGCCGACGAGGCGGCTTTGATTGGCAAGCACGCCGCGCGCCAGGTCGTTGACGTGATAGCCGAGCTCTTCAGCCGCCCGCAGCACTTTCTCGCGCGTTATTGGCGCAACGCTCGCGCCTGGCGTAAACGTGCGCGAGACAGCCGAACGCGAAACGCCCGCCAGCTGCGCCACCTGTTCGGCGCTGACGAAGCGCCTACGCTCTTTTTTCGGCACCTTGCCGCCGTTCACGGGACCATCATTCATCGGCTGTCAGCTATTGCTTGTCTCTGACAGCCGGATGACAGGCGGTAGGGTCGGGGGAATTTATACGAAAACGCCGTCGCGGCATGCCGGTTGGGACCCGGACTGTACCGATGGCTGCCCCTCACCCTAACCCTCTCCCCGTAAACCGAGCGAGGGGACGTGCCCTGCGACGGGCCAAGGGGGACGGAGAGGTTGCGGTACTGTCCCTTCGCCCCGTTTACGGGGAGCAAGAAAGTGGCGGCAGCCGGATGAGAGGCTCGTCTCTTGAGGGGATGTCGCTGATATTGAACAAGAAAGCCGAGGCTGCGGGACGCAGCCTCGGCTGGAGACAAACCGGGGGCGATTAAGACCAACGCCGCCGCAACAATTCAGGGGCTATTCGCAGACCCGCACGGTTTCGGTGTGATAGTAGCCGTCATAGCGGTTGCGGACGTCGCGGTCCTCATACCAGCACCTCGGCGCCGGCTCGACATAGCGAGGGCCATCGACGTAGTAGCGCGGGCCGCTATTGGCGATCGCGCCGCCGATAAGGCCGCCCACCACACCTGCGGCAACGCCTCCGGCAATGACTCGGCCGGTATCGTTGTGGTGATGACGGTCACGCGCGGCAGCAGGCTGGATAGCCGATCCAACAAGGGCCGTCGCGATCAACAGGCTGCTAATGATTCTCTTCATGACATTCTCCTCAGTGGCATTTGCCCCGGATAAAAGGGAAATGCGGCAGCAACGCGTTTGTTCGTTCAAACTTTGCGACAAGTGGTTAATTCAAGTCATACGCGCCATCAAGTCGCCGACTGCGCCGCCGTTGTCTCCTCCAGCACGTCCTCGGGAATATCGTCGAACGAGGCGTAGTTAAGGTTATAGAGTTTGGAATAGAGCTTTCCGTTCTTCATCAGCTGGCGGTGGTCGCCGCTTTCGATGATCTCGCCGTTCTGCAGCACGATGATGCGGTCGGCTTCGCGGATCGTCGCCAGGCGGTGGGCGATGACGAGCCCGGTGCGGTTTTCGAGCAGCTTCACCAGCGCCTTCTGGATCAGCATCTCGGTATAGCTGTCGATATTGGCCGTCGCCTCGTCGAGCACCAGGATCTTCGCATCCGCCACAAGGGCGCGGGCAAAGCTCAAAAGCTGGCGCTGGCCGAGGGAGAGATTGCCGCCGCGCTCGCCGAGAACGCTGTCGTAGCCATCGGCCAGACGCATGATGAAATCATGCGCACCGACGGCCCTGGCCGCCTCGATCACCTGCTCGCGGGTCGCATCTACCTTGTGGTAGCGGATGTTTTCAAAGACCGTGCCGGTAAAGAGGAAGGGCTCCTGCAGCACCATGGCGATCTGTGCTCCGAGCGAATCCTGCGTCAGGTCACGCACATCGTGGCCGCCGACCAGCACCTGGCCCTGCTGCACGTCGTAGAAGCGATGGATCAGCGACATGCAGCTCGATTTGCCCGATCCCGTCGGACCCACAAGCGCCACCGTCTCGCCGGGATTGACCTTGAAGCTCACATGTTTCAGCACCGGATGCTTCGGATTGTAGCCGAAGACGACATCCTTGAATTCCACCGATCCGTCCATGTCGCGTGACAATGTCTTGGCGTCGGGTGCGTCCTTGATGTCAACAGGCACGTCGAGCACTTCGGTCAGGCGCTGGCCCGAGGCCATGGCGCGCTGCATCACCGAATATTGCAACGTCAGCGAACGGATGGGGTCGAAGAAGCGCTGGATATAGAACAGAAAGGCGACGAGCACGCCGACATCAAGCGCCTGGTTGAGAACGCGGGCGCCTCCGACGACGATGACGAGTGCCATCGCCACGCCGGTCAGGCTGTCGACGATCGGCACCATGACCTGGGCATAACGCGCCGCGGTCAGATGCGTCTTGAGATTGGCATGCGCCTTGTCGTCGTAGAGCATGAAGTTGACGCCCTGCCGGTCCATGCTCTGGACGGCGCGCACGCCGTGGATGGCTTCGGCGAGCGCGCCGTTCGCAACCGAATTGGTCTCATGCGCGGCCATGAAGGACTTGCGGGCGAGCGGCAGCCAGAATAGCCGGACGATGAACAGCACCGGCAGCACGGAGAGGGTCAGCAGCCCCAGCTTGAAATCGAGATAGAGCATCACGAAGATGATGCCGAAGAGCAGCACGATGTCGCCGACTGACAGCACCGAGGTTTCGAGGAATTCCTGCATCGAGTTGACGTCGCCCTGCAGGCGCGACATCAGCCGGCCCACCTCGGTCTTGTCCATGAACGAGAGCGAAACCCGCTGGAGATGCGAAAACATCGCCTTGCGGATGTCGAAGAGCACCTCTTCCGCGACATTGCCGACCAGCGTCTCCTGGGCGTAGCTTGCCGCATAGTTGATCAGGATGGCGATGGCAAAGGCGGCGAACGCCCAGATCAGCGCCGCATGATTGCCGCCCGGCGACATGCCGTGGTCGATGGCGTAGCGGATGATCAGCGGAATCAGCAATTGCATCGTGGTGAAAGTCAATACCGCGACAACAGCCCAGAGGACCTGGGTACGGTAAGGTCGAACGAAAGCCCAGATCCGCTTGATGATATTGCCGTCGAAGGCCTTGCCGAACATTTCCTCCTCGACGCGATGCGAACCGACCACCGCCCGCGGCGGGCGGCGACCATCCTCGCGAACGTCGGGACGCTCGGTTTCCAGTTCCTCGGCCATCACATTCCTCCTGCGGCCATGACGTCGGGTGGCCTGCATCCCATTGCTTGTCCCCTTCTCCCCAGCGGGGGTCGAAGGACGAGTCGACCCGCGGCTCGACCCGGTCAGTGGCCCGAAGGGCGGATGAGGGGGCCGCACGGCACGCCCTATTTGCCCTTCGCTTCCGCTCAGGACACTCGTCGCGCCTCGCCCCCTGATCGCCTCGCTTTGCTCGGCACTTCTCCCAGCTGGGGAGAAGCGGGTATGATTACGCGCTCAACACCTCGTCGCCCGGCCGCACCTGCAGGTCATAGAGCGCCTTGTAGCGCCCGCCGAGCGAAAGCAGCGTCTGATGCGTGCCGCGCTCGACGATCCTTCCGTCTTCGACGAACAGGATCAGGTCGGCATGCATCAGCGAGCTCAGGCGATGAGCGACGATGATCGTCACGCGGTCGGCGGCATAGCGACGCATGGCGCTGCGGATGCGCTGCTCGGTGGCCGCGTCGATCGCCGCCGTCGAATCGTCGAACACCATGACAGCCGGCTTCAGCATCAGCGCGCGGGCGATCGACAGCCGCTGCCGCTGACCGCCGGAGAGCGACACGCCGCGCTCGCCGACGACGGTGCCGTAACCGGTGGGAAGGCCGAGCACGTAATTGTGCAGCTGAGCGCTTTCGCTGGCGCGTTCGATGCGGCTTTCCTTCGCCCAGGGATCGCCATAGGCGATGTTGTTCTCGATCGTCGTCGTGAACAGGAAGGAATCCTGCTGGACGACCGCAACGGAACGGCGCAGCGACTGCAGCGTCGCCTTGCGGATGTCCTGGCCGTCGATGGTGATCCTGCCGCGGCTGACATCGTAGAAGCGCGGAATAAGATGGGCGATGGTCGACTTGCCGCTGCCGGGAGGGCCGACGATGCCGATGGTCTGGCCGCGCCTGGCTTCAAAGGAGACGTCGTGAAGCACGGTGCGCTTTTCCGCGCCGGGATAGGCGAAGCTGACATTTTCGAAGCGCAGCACGTCGTCCGTCACCGCCAATTCTCTGGCATCCGGCGCGTCCTTGATCGCGATGTCAAGGTCGAGAAGGTTGAAGAGGCGCGACCCGCAGGTGGAGGCGCGGGCAAAGGCGTTGACCATCAGGCCGAGCTGGCGCACCGGCATCTGCAGGATGGTCATGAAGGTCAGAAACGAGGCGAACGTGCCGACGGTGATCTCGCCCGACATCACCTTGCCGCCGCCGACCCAGAGGACAAGGCCCATGGCGGCGAAGAAGGAGAAGGTCATGGCGCTGGTATTGACGACACGGATGCCGACGCGTTGATGGGCGAGCGCCAGCGCGTTCTTCGAGGCCGCCTCGAATTTCGACAATTCGTGCTCCTGTGCGGCAAAGGCGCGCACGACGCGGATGCCGCCGAGATTCTCCTCCATGATGCGGGTCAGCACCGAAAGCCGCTCCTGCAGGTCGAGCCAGGTGGCGCGCAGCCTGAGCTGCGTCACCGAGGAGCGCCAGCCGACAAAAGGCACGAAGGACAGCGCCAGCAGGCCGAGCACGACGTCGGTCGACAGCAGCATATAGGCACCGATGCCGATCAGGATCGACAGCAGGATCATGCGGACCAGCGCCGTCGAAAAATACATGCGCACGCCTTCGAGATCGAGCAGGCCGACGGTGATCAGGTCGCCGGAATGCACCGTGTCATGGAAGCTGAAGGAGAGGCGCTGGATCTTTTCGTAGCAGGCCAGCCGCAGCTCGTAGCCCATGTGGTGGCCGACGGATTCGCTGAAATAGTTCTGCACCATGGTGAAGAGACCGCGCAGCACGCTGGCGCCGAGCAGCAGCAGCGCCGTGGTCAGAAGCGCGTCCTGCGCCGCCTGACCGGCCGCGCCGCCGCCCATCGCCGTCTGCGTGTGGTCGACGGCCTGGCCGAGAAGGCGGGGAATCATCAGCTGGAAGGTCGAGGCGATGAGGGTGGCGCCGATCGCCAAGCCGGCCTGCCAGGGATGACGGAAGGCCATTACGGTGATGCGCACCAGCGTATAGAGGCCTCTGCCCCAGCCTGCCGCAGTTGCAAGCGCCATCGAAGCCGAAGGCTTCGTCGCGCGTGTTGACGCATCGCTGCTCACGGTATTTTTCCAATAGATGTGGTGCTCGGACGCTGGCCCGAAAAGACGGCAAATCCATGAAGGGATTGATAGCACCGTCATTTTTGCCGATTCCAACCGGGCGTTCAAGTAAAGAATTCACCAACTGGTTATTTTTACGTGAGGTTCCCCCCGCGTCCCAGCGGGAACAATCGGCGCTCGGATGGGTTGCAGCAGCAAACCCCTGTCAGGCAACCGTTACGGAGAGACCGATGCCGCTGAAAGCCCTTGCTCTCAACGCGACGCTGAAGGCCAGCGATGCCAAGGATCCGTCGTCGACCGAGCGGATGATCGCTCTCGTCGACAAGGCGATGGCTGAATACGGCGTTACGACCGAAGTGCTGCGGCTTGCCGATTTCAACATCAAGCCGGGCGTCACCTCGGACGAAGGCGCTGACGACGACTGGCCCGATATTCGCGCCAAGGTCCTCGCCGCGGATATCCTGTTGATGGCGACGCCGATCTGGCTCGGCCAGCCATCCAGCGTCTGCAAGCGGGTGCTCGAGCGCATGGATGCCTTCCTCGACGAGAAGGACGATCAGGGCCGCATGGTGTCCTACGGCAGGGTCGCGGCCGTTGCCGTCGTCGGCAACGAGGACGGCGCCCATCACGTGTCGGCCGAACTCTACCAGGCGCTGAACGACGTCGGCTTCACCATTCCGGCGAATGCCGTTGCCTATTGGGTCGGAGAGGCGATGGGCTCCACCAATTTCGTCGATCTCGACAAGGTGCCGAAGGTCGTGACGAAAGCCGTCGATATGCTGGCGCGCAACACGGCGCATCTGGCGGGCCTGCTGAAGGCGAAGCAATATCCGGGCGAGGGCGGCTGAGGGCTTCACACAAACTTACAAGTATATCAATGACTTATGGTAAGAAATAATAAAGCCCTTGCCAGGGGTGCCGTTTAGCGCTTTCATACACGACCAGTTTAATAGACTATCGGCGAGGGGATCCCTCGTGTTCTTGGCGGGGTTCCCCGGTTGGACCCCGAGCTGCGGCGTCAATGGCCGCGTGACCCTCATCAACGCGTGATCCGCTGTTTACGCGTTGAAACCTCGATCGACCCCAGGCTGCGAAGGAAGCGCAAAGGAGTTGCGATGACGGTTCAGGGACTTTTTTCCGGAAGAGCCAAGGCGGCAGCGCAGATCTCGGCCGTGCCGCGCATAGCGATCGTCGGGCGCGGCTTCTCCGGAATGATGACGGCCATTGCGCTGATGAAGACGGTGCGCGCACCCTTCCATCTGCAACTGTTCGATCCGAATTCGTCGGTCAGCGGCGGCCAGGCGCTGGCCTCGGCCCGCGCCTCGACGATCCTCAACACCCGCGTGCGTGATCTCTCTGTTTCGGTCGGTGACAGCGACGATTTCAACGACTGGCTCTGTAGCAACGCCGCTTTCCGCGCCGCCGTGCCGGCCGCCATTCCCGGTTTCCGGCAGATCTTCGTGCCGAAGGAGATCTTCAGCGATTATGTCTACCAGCGCTTTTCGGAAGCGCTCGCCGCGCGCCGGGACATCACCGTCCAGGTCTGCAACGATCCCGTGGTGGCGATCCGCCGCAGCCACGGCAACCGCTTCCTGCTCGAAAGCGCCAATCCAGCCAATCCGCTGTTCGATACGGTGATTCTCGCCACCGGCTACGGCCTGGGCGATCCGGATGCCGAGGAGCCGGGCGCGTCGCCGGTCAGGGCCCAGCGCCTCGTCGCGCGGCCTCATGCCGTGTTGCTCGGCAGCGGCATTCGCGTCGTCGATCAGTTGCTGCAGCTGCGCGATTCTGGTTATGCCGGCCAGGTGACGATCATTTCCCGGCGCGGCTTCCTGCCCCAGAGCCATACGCCGAATTCCGCCGATCCGGTGTTTCCGGCCGAAGCGCTGCCGGAGAGCCTGCCCGACATTGTGCGTTTCATCCGCCAGGCCTGTCGCGAGGCGGAAGAAGAGGGGCGAAGCTGGCAATCGGTGATGAACGGTCTGAGGAAACATGCCCGCTCTCTGTGGAGATCGCTGCCGGCCCGCGACAAACATCAGTTCAACCGTCATTTGCGGGCGATCTACGACAGCCACCGCAATCGCCTGCCGGAGGCCATGCACCTGCGCCTGAAACGCGAGCTTGCCGAAGGCCGCACGGTGCTGCGCCGCGGCCGGGCCGGCCGCCAGGGGCTGAGCGGCCTGTTCTTCACGCCGGCCGGCTCCTCTGTCGAAGAGGTCATCCATGCCGAGCGCATCATCGATTGCCGCTGCCGGGCGCCGGATCTTTCCGCGCCGCTGATGCAGAGCCTGTTTTCCGCCGGTCTCGCCATGCCGGACGAACTTTCGCTCGGGCTGGCGGTCAATGCGCGCGGCGAGCCCTTCCTGGCGGACGGTTCGACGGTTGCCGGGCTTTTTGCCGTCGGTCCGCTCGGCCTCGGCAGTCTTCCCGATATCGATCTCGTGCCGGAGATCGTCTCGCAGGCCTATGCTGCTGCCGAGCACATCGGTGAGCGGTTCCATCCACAGGTCAGGGCCATGTGAAAAGTGTGATATTTTCGGAACCTTCTGCCCGGTGTAGCGTTAAGAGCGCTGGTAACCGAGAGGGGCAGATGGAAGTGCTGGATCGACATGATACGTCTCTTGATGAAGAGGGACGCTTTCGCCTTCTGGTCGATGCCATCACCGACTACGCCATCTACATGCTGAGCCCGGAAGGCATCGTCACCAGCTGGAATACCGGCGCTCAACGGTTCAAGGGCTACAAACCTTCGGAAATTCTCGGCGAGCACTTTTCCCGTTTCTATGTGGACGAGGATCGAGCCGCGGGCATCCCCGAGCGCGCGCTCATCACGGCGGTGGAAGAGGGCCGGTACGAGGGGGAGGGCTGGCGCCGGCGCAAGGACGGCAGCCGCTTCTGGGCGCATGTGGTCATCGATCCCATCCGCCATCCCACCGGCGAACTGGTTGGCTTTGCCAAGATCACCCGCGATCTGACCGAACGCAGGGCCGCCGAACACGCGATCCGCCAGAGCGAGGAGCAATTTCGCCGTCTGATTCAGGGCGTTTCGGACTATGCGATCTACATGCTCGATCCTGAGGGCAATGTCAGCAGCTGGAATTTCGGCGCCGAGCGCATCAAGGGTTATCGGCCTGATGAAATCATCGGCCGGCATTTCTCGACCTTCTATACGCCCGAGGACCGCGCGGCCGGGCTGCCGGAGAAGGCGCTCCGGGTCGCGCGCGCCGAAGGCCGGTTCGAAAGGGAGGGCTGGCGTGTCCGCAAGGATGGCAGCCGTTTCTGGGCGAGTGTCGTCGTCGACGCTATCCGCGACGAAGACGGCGAAGTACTAGGTTTCGCCAAGATCACCCGCGACATCACCGAAAAGATGGAGACGCAGCGGGCGTTGGAGCAGGCGCGCGAAGAGCTTTTCCAATCGCAAAAGATGGAGGCGATCGGCCAATTGACCGGCGGTATCGCCCATGATTTCAACAATCTGCTGATGGCCGTGCTCGGCAGTCTCGAACTCCTGAAGAAGCGCATGCCGCAGGACCGCTTGCTGACGTCGCTGGTCGACAATGCCATGCAGGGCGCCCAGCGGGGTGCTGCCTTGACGCAGCGCATGCTTGCCTTTTCCCGCCGGCAGGAGCTGCACATGGAGCCGATCGACGTCTCAGGCCTGGTGCGCGGCATGATGGAAATTCTGAGCCGGTCGCTCGGCCCCCTCACCACGATCGAGACTTCCTTCCCGGTCAGGCTGCCGACAATCCTCACCGACCCCAACCAGCTGGAGATGGCGATCCTCAATCTCGTCGTCAACGCGCGAGACGCCATGCCTTCCGGCGGCCGCATCATGCTTCGCGCATCCGAGGAAACGATAACCGCAGGCAAGGGGCCGCTGCCGGCCGGCCGCTATATAAGAATCGCGGTGATCGATGAAGGCGAGGGCATGGATGCGAAGACGCTGGAGCAGGCGGTCACGCCGTTCTTCACTACCAAGGGTGTCGGCAAGGGCACAGGCCTCGGCCTTTCCATGGTGCAAGGTCTCGCGAGCCAGTCCGGCGGCCGGCTCATCCTGAAGAGCACGCTGGGCGAAGGCACGACGGCCGAGCTATGGTTTCCTATCGTCATTGCCGAACAGACCGCCGAAGCATCGGCCGACATGCCGCAAAAGCCGGATAACGCACCGCAGGGGCTGCGCATTGTCGCCGTCGATGACGACGGCCTGGTCCTGATGAATACGACGCTGATGCTGGAGGATCTCGGCCACACCGTTTTCGAGGCGATGGCCGGTCCGGAGGCGCTCGACATTCTGCGCAAGGAACCGGTCGATCTGGTCATCTGCGATCACGCGATGCCACGGATGACAGGGGCGCAGCTCGCCCAAGCGATCCGCAACGAGTGGCCTGAAATGCCGATCATTCTCGCCACCGGTTACGCCGATCTGCCCGATGGGCCCGGTGCCGCCGATCTGCCCCGCCTGGGCAAGCCCTTCTCGCAGGCGCAGCTTGCCGAAGCGATCAGTCGGATTGCGGTTTAGCCGTAAGCTGACCGGCACTTTAGGCGCGAAGCTTCTCGTCGCCATTATCCTGAATGACAGTGCGGCCGGCTCCGAGTTCTGAGGTCGTCGGAATTTGCTGTTTATCCGTCGTGGCCGCATTTGCGCCGTCCAGCAAGCGCTTTTCGGTCTCTTGCAGGTCGAGGATCGCCTGTTCGATAGTGTCAGCCGGAGTTTCGCGCGAGGCTGCGCGCCGCCGATGATGCCGCCACCACGCGACGAGCAGGCGTCGGCTCGGGACTTCTATCGTCTCGTGAATGAACCATGCTCCTGCCGCCGCAACGCCAAGCGCCACCAGGACGAGTACCGGTTCGGGAATCAGACCGTCGAAGGCCCGGCCTACAAGGAACGTGATGGGGACGTGGAAAAGATAGAGCGAAAAGCTGATCGCGCCCAAGAACCGCATGGGTGCCGCTGCCAGGACATGGTCTGCGATCGGAGGCTGTCGAGCGGCGAGCGCCACGATGACGGCTGCCGCGATCGCACTTTGAAGCCCCCAGAATACAGGCGAGAAACCGGGCAAGACATGCCTGTACGTGAAGAACACCGCCAGAAGGAACAGCGTGAAAGCGCCCGTGAGGGCGGATGGCCTCCACCTGTCCCAGCAGGAATGCATCGCCCCGGCAAGCGCGCCGAACAGAAAATAGGGGAGCTTGGAAAGAAGCAGTATACCTGGTCCCGGCAGCTCGAGCAGACCATCCACCACGACCAGCACCGCCAAACCTGCGATCACACCGCTATAGCGCTGCGGGCGGGTCAAGCAGAGCCAAAGGATCGGGAAGAACAGATAGAACTGAATTTCGGGTGGAATTGACCAGAAAACCCCGCTCGAGCCCAGAAGAAAGACATGGCGGAGAAATTCCGTGCCGCCGATGATCGGCTGAACGAAGTTTAGACTGTGCATGCCGGACAGGGCCGCCACGAGCAGGACTGCAGCCAGATAGACCGGATAGATGCGGGCAAAGCGGCTGACAAGAAAATCCAGGACGGTTTCCTTGGTGACCGGTCGTGAGCCGTAGAGATGGGCCATCAGAAAGCCGCTGAGGGCGAAGAACAGGCCGACGGCTTCGCTGCCCATTGTGATGAAATGCAAGCCTGTGTTTGGAAAGACAAGCCCGATATGTGCTTGCACGACCAGAAGCGCGGCGAGACCGCGCAGACCATCGAGACTGGGGATGTAATCCGGCCGGCTCATGTGCAGCTTTATATGTTCTGTTCAGGCAAGCAGTATCGGACATCGCTTTACAAGAGATTAATCCGAGGCGCGGAGACGACCGCTGTGCAACTGTTGCTTGCCGGAGCGCTTGCACCGCTGCAAAGCGGCAGCGACTTACGTCCGGCGGCCTCTTCCGATCTCGCCGCGAACAACAAACACCAGCAATACCAGCACCATCACCGCCAGCCCGTACCAAGTGATCGCATAAACGAGATGGTTGTTGGGGAAATGGATGATCGTCAGGCCGCCGACGGGCAGACCGCCGGGATTGGCAGCGGCGTCGGCATCGATGAAATAGGGCGCGACTGCGCCGAGGCCGCGCTTTTGGGCGATCGCGGCGACATCGCGCGAATACCAGCGGTCGGCGGCGACGTCGTTTGATTGGAGCAGCGATCCCTTCGGCTCGGTCATCCGCAGCAGCCCGGTGATCTCGATGACATCAGACAGCTGACCCTCGCGGCGCGAGGCGGGGTCGCGCCTGTCCGTCGGCACGAAGCCGCGATTGACGAGGATGGCGGTGCCGTCGGCGAGCATCAGCGGCGTCATCACCCAATAACCCGGACCGAGAACGGTCGAGGCGTAGACCAGCGTTTCCTTGTCGTTTGCCAGCATTCCTTCGACGGTCACCCGGCGATATTCGTCGCTGCCGGCATTGACCTTGTCCCAGTCGGCGCGCCCCGGGCCTGGCACGGCGGCTGCGTGCACGCGCTGATCGACGCGGGCGATGAGGTCGCGCTTCCAGCCCAGGCGTTGAACCTGCCAAGTGCCGAGACCAAACAGGATGGCGGCGAGCAGTGCCAGGCAGACGGCGAAAAGCGCGCGTTTTGCCCGGAAATGCCGTCTTTCCAATTTTTGCGTGGAGGCTTCGCTCATTGGTCTCAGGGCGGCGCTGCCGCCGCCCTTCGTTTGCCGTTACGGCATGTTCTTCATCATCTCGGGGCTCATCGGCATCATATTGGAGTTGAGATGATGCATGACCCAGAGTGAACCGGAGAGCGCGATGGCGACGATGATGAGGGTAAAGATCAGCGCCATCATCGTCCAGCCGCCTTCGCTCCTGGGATTCATGTGCAGGAAGAAGACCATATGGACGACGATCTGGATGGCGCCGATACCCATCACCAGCACCGCCGTCAGCGCCGGGCTGGCGAACACGCCGGCCATAACAAGCCAGAAGGGAATGGCGGTCAGGACGACGGAGAGCGCGAAGCCCACCATATAGCTGCGGAACGTGCCATGGCCGGCCTGGTGGCCGTGGCTGTGGCCGTGATGCGCCTCGTGGGCATCCTCATGGGTGGGTGCTTGCGAACTCATCCGAGAACTCCGAGCAGATAGACGAAGGAAAAGACGCCGATCCAGACGACGTCGAGGAAGTGCCAGAACATCGAAAGGCACATCAGGCGGCGGCGGTTGGCCTCGATCAGCCCGTGCATCGACACCTGGACCATCAGCGTGATCAGCCAGATGATGCCGAAGGTGACGTGCAGCCCGTGGGTGCCGACAAGCGTGAAGAAGGAGGAGAGGAAGGCGCTGCGCGTCGGCCCGGCGCCCTCGTGGATCAGGTGGATGAACTCGTAAAGTTCCAACCCGATAAAGGCCGCGCCGAACAGGCCGGTCACGGCGAGCCAGAACAGCGTTTCCGCCTTGGCGTTCCGCTCCATCTGCAGCATGGCGAAGCCGTAGGTAATCGAGGAGAAGAGCAGCATCGAGGTATTGAGGGCGACGATCGGCAGATCGAAGAGATCGGCCGGCGACGGGCCGGCGGCATAGTTGCGGCCGAGCACGCCGTGCGTCGCAAACAGCACCGCAAAGATCAGGCAGTCGCTCATCAGGTAGAGCCAGAAGCCGAGATTGGTGCTCACCTCCGGATGATGGTCTTCCGTCAGGTAGAATTCAGGCTTTTCGGCCGCATCGATGGTTTGATCGCTCATGGTCATTACACCTGCTCGGCAAGCAGCGCCGTGCGCTTGCCTTCCGTTTCGGTCACTTTGCCGGCGGGAATGTAGAAGTCGCGTTTGTAGTTGAAGGTATGGCCGATCGCCACGACAAGCAGCGCGATGGCGGAAACGATCACCAGCCACCACATGTACCAGATCAGGCCGAAGGCAAGCGCGACGCTGATTGCCGACAGGATGGCGCCGGTGCCGGTATTCTTCGGCATGTGGATCGGCTTGAAGCCGCCGAGCGGGCGCTCGTAGCCGCGCCTTTTCATGTCGTACCAGCTGTCATGGTCATGGACGACGGGCGTGAAGGCGAAGTTGTAGTCCGGCGGCGGCGAGGAGGTCGACCATTCCAACGTACGGCCGTCCCAGGGATCGCCGCTGTCGTCACGCAGTTCCTCGCGTTTCATGAAGCTGACGACGATCTGGATCAGGAAAGCGGCGATGCCGAGCGCAATCAGTCCGACGCCGAAGGCGGCGATGATGAACCAGATTTGCAGTGACGGGTCCTCGAACTGGCTCATGCGGCGGGTGACGCCCATCAGGCCGAGCACGTAGAGCGGCATGAAGGCGAACCAGAAGCCGATCTGCCAGAACCAGAAGCTCATCTTGCCCCAGAAGGGATCGAGCTTGAAGCCGAAGGCCTTCGGAAACCAGTAGTTCACGCCGGCGAACATGCCGAACAGAACGCCGCCGATGATGACGTTGTGGAAATGGGCGATGAGGAACAGCGAATTGTGCAGCACGAAGTCGGCCGGCGGCACCGCCAGCATGACGCCGGTCATGCCACCGATGACGAAGGTCACCATGAAGCCGACCGTCCACAGCATCGGCACCTCGTAGCGGATACGGCCGCGATACATGGTGAAGAGCCAGTTGAAGATCTTCGCTCCCGTGGGGATCGAGATGATCATCGTGGTGATGCCGAAGAAGGAGTTGACGCTGGCGCCCGAGCCCATCGTGAAGAAGTGGTGCAGCCAGACGATGTAGGACAGGATCATGATCACGCAGGTGGCGTAGACCATTGAGGCATAGCCGAACAGGCGTTTGCCGGAGAAGGTGGCGACGACTTCCGAGAAGATGCCGAAGGCCGGCAGCACCAGGATGTAGACCTCCGGATGGCCCCAGATCCAGATGAGGTTGATGTACATCATCGGATTGCCGCCGAGGTCGTTGGTGAAGAAATTCGTGCCGGCATAGCGGTCGAGCGACAGCAGCGCGAGCGTTGCCGTCAGGATTGGGAAGGAGGCGACGATCAGCACATTGGTGCAGAGCGCTGTCCAGGTGAAGACCGGCATTTTCATGAAGGTCATGCCGGGCGCGCGCATCTTGACGATGGTGGCGATCAGGTTGATTCCCGACAGCGTCGTTCCGACACCCGCCACCTGCAGCCCCCAGATATAATAGTCGACGCCGACGCCCGGACTGTAGGCGGCTCCCGACAGCGGCGGATAGGCGAGCCAACCGGTCTGGGCAAATTCGCCGATGAACAGCGACAGCATGATGATGATCGCGCCGGCAGTGGTCATCCAGAAGGAGAAGTTGTTGAGGAAGGGGAAGGAGACGTCGCGCGCGCCGATCTGCAGCGGCACTACGAAGTTCATCAGACCGGTGACGAAGGGCATCGCCACGAAGAAGATCATGATGACGCCGTGGGCGGTGAAGATCTGGTCATAGTGGTGCGGCGGCAGGTAGCCCTCCGAACCGTTGAAGGCGATCGCCTGCTGGACGCGCATCAGGATCGCGTCGGAAAAGCCGCGCAGCAGCATGATCACTGCGAGGATCACATACATGATGCCGATCTTCTTGTGATCGACGCTGCAGATCCAGTCATGCCAGAGCGGACCCCAGAATTTTAAATAGGTGATGGCGCCGAGCACGGCGAGACCGCCGATGACGACGCCAATGAAGGTCACGACCAGAATCGGCTCGTGATAGGGGATGGCGTCGAGGGTCAACCGGCCGAAGATCAACTTCAGGAGGTCAGGATTGGAAAACATGGAACAACCCGTTCATTATGTCTTGCGACGCAAAGCGCCAGGTTAATTGTTGTTGTTGAGCTGCGTCGGCGCCGGATCGGCGCCGTTGCCCGAGCCGGGCATGGAATGGCCGTCATGCTGCATATCCATCCCGGGCATGCCGGGCATGTCGTGCTGCATGCTGCCTCCGGAATTGCGCGGCGGCTCTGCCTTTGCCGGGACGCCTGTTGCCGGCACGGTGGCCCCAGGCTCGACGACGCCTTCGCCGGCATGGCGGTTGTCGTATTGCAGCTTCTCGCGATTTTCAGCACTTTCCTTGCCGCCGCCACCCATCATATCGATGTGCATCATCTCGTTCATGCACATCTTGCCTGGCGTGGCGCACATGTTGAGGATGGCGTTGTAGAGATCGGCGTCGGCGCCTGCATAGTAGCGCACCGGCTCCTTCTCGCTCGGCTTCTCGAGCTTCAGATAGGCGTCGCGGTTGAGCATCGTGCCCTGCTGCTTGACCTTGGCCATCCAGGCGTCGAAGCCTTCGCGGGTTAGGCCATGGAACTTGAAACGCATGTGCGAGAAGCCGGCGCCGCTGTAATTGGCGGAGAAGCCTTCATATTCGCCCTCCCGGTTGATGACGGCGTGCAGCTTCGTCTCCATGCCGGGCATGGCGTAGATCTGGCCGGCAAGAGCCGGGATGTAGAAGGAGTTCATCACCGAGGAGGCGGTGATCTTGAAATTGATCGGCGTGTCGACAGGGGCGGCCATCTCGTTGACTGTGGCGATGCCGAGTTCGGGATAGAAGAACAGCCATTTCCAGTCGAGCGCCACCACCTCGACGGTCAGCGGCTTGGTATCGGCCGGGATGGCGCGCTCGGCATCGAGGCGGTCGAGCGGTCGGTAGGGATCGAGCTTATGCGTGGAAATCCAGGTGACGGCCCCGAGCGCAATGATGATCGCCAGGGGGGCCGCCCAGATGACGATTTCGAGGCGGGTCGAATGATGCCATTCCGGCGCGTAAGCGGCGGCCGTGTTGGAGCGGCGGTAGCGCCAGGCGAAGAGCAGCGTCAGGAAGATCACCGGGACGATGATCAAAAGCATCAGCACCGTCGAGATGACGATGAGATCGCGCTGTTGCACGGCGATGTCGCCTGAGGGCGCCATGACCACCATGTTGCATCCTGCCAGGAAAAGCAGCGGCAAGACGGATAGAAGGCGGGAAAACTTCACGAGTTTTTGCACGTCTCTAAGCTCTTGTTGTTTCGTTTTGACCGCGACTAAAGCACTGAACCCGATAGCGACATGAGGCGGAAAGTCGCAGTGCAGCAAAGATGCCGCAGTGCGGCAGAAATCATGTTGCGCTACCGCTTTGAAATCCTGATGAAAACGAGAAGGATTTTTTGCGCGCGCATGTCCCCTCAATATATCCGCAAGAGCCGGACAGGCCAGCTTTTGCACCGGAAAAATAGCGGCTGGGGCCACGCAATTTTTCCTGACACGGCTCGATTTGCGCCGCGATGATGAACTATTTCCATATTGCGGACTTGATAAGCCTGCGGGTTTGATCAAGATCAGCCTGGGGCGCCTTGCCGGAAGCGCCTTAACGAGGAGGCGTTTTTCATGGCTACAACATCGCATTACGGACCGTCGTCGTCGTCGCTCGAACGCGACGCGCGGCGCATTCACGACGACAAGCCGGTTTCGCCGGGCAGCATCGCCATCGGCGTGGTGATCGGCCGCATGTCGGAATTCTTTGATTTCTTCGTCTATGGCCTCGCCTCGGTCCTCGTTTTTCCGCAGCTCGTCTTTCCCTTCGCACCGGACAGGCTGACGGCGACGCTCTATTCCTTCGCCATCTTCTCGCTCGCCTTCCTCGCCCGCCCCGTCGGGTCCGTCGTCTTCATGACCATCGATCGGATGTACGGGCGCGGTACCAAGCTCACGATTGCACTCTTCCTGCTCGGCGGCTCCACGGCCTCGATCGCTTTCCTGCCGGGTTACGCGGAGATCGGCGTCTGGTCGATTGCCCTGCTGGCGCTCTTCCGTCTCGGCCAGGGCTTTGCGCTCGGCGGCGCCTGGGACGGTCTGGCATCGCTGCTCGCGCTCAACGCGCCGCCCAATCACCGCGGCTGGTACGCGATGATCCCGCAGCTCGGCGCGCCGATCGGCTTTGCACTGGCAAGCACGCTCTTCGGTTATTTCGTCGCCAACCTGTCGAGCGAGGATTTCCTCTCCTGGGGCTGGCGTTATCCCTTCTTCGTCGCCTTCGCGATCAACGTCGTGGCGCTGTTTGCGCGTCTGCGCCTGGTCATGACCAAGGAATTCGGCACGCTTTTGGAGCAGCATGAGCTGGAGGCCGCACCGATCCTCCAGGTGCTGCGCGTTCACGGCCGCGACATCCTGATCGGCGCTTTCGTGCCGCTCGCCAGTTTCGCCATGTTCCACCTGGTCACCATCTTCCCTCTCGGCTGGATGAGCCTTTACGGCAACCAGCCGATCGGCGCCTTCATGGTGGTGCAGGTGATTGGCGCCATGGTCGGCGTCATCGCCATCATCGCCTCGGGCCTGATCGCCGACCGCATCGGGCGCCGCGCCCAGCTTGCCATCTGCGCCGTCATCATCGCCGTCTTCAGCTTTATCGGGCCGATCCTGATCGCCTCCGGCAATAATGGCCACGACGCTTTCGTCATCATCGGCTTCGGCGTGCTCGGCCTGTCCTTCGGCCAGGCGACAGGCTCGATCTCGTCGCGTTTCGGCCGCGGCTATCGCTATACCGGTGCAGCCTTCACCTCGGATCTCGCCTGGCTGGTCGGCGCAGGCTTTGCGCCGCTGGTGGCGCTCAGCCTCTCCAGCCGTTTCGGCCTCACCTTCGTCGGTTACTACCTTCTCTCCGGCGCCATCTGCACGCTGGCCGCGCTGGCCTTCAGCAAGGCGCTGGAACAGCGGGAATAGGATCGAGACAGTCCGCCGGGAAACCGGCGGCTGCCTTAGCATCTATCGCAGAGAAGAGCGGCATCGTCGAAATGCAACATTTGGTCGTTGGCGATATCCACGGCTTTCCCGAAACCTTTGTCGAGCCGCTGGATGCTGGCAGCTTTCAGCGCCATGGTTTGCAACTGGCCGACCTGAGTGGGCGTCCTGATCTACGTGGGGACGCGCTTCACGACCATCTCTTTAACCAGGACGGCATGCGGCATGCGATCCGGGCACTTCGTGAGATCGACGGACGCGGGTGCTTGGGGATCGGTTTTAGCGCCGGTGGAACGGCTCTGTGGAATGCGGTCAGAGAGGGTCTGGAACTCCATGCGCTGATCTGCGTGTCATCAACCAGGTTGCGCTTCGAAACGTCTCCCCTCGATATACCCACCATGGTCTTCTGGGGAGAGCTCGATCCATACCGGCCAACTGAAAGCTGGAACAACGCTGTTCCCCAGTGCTGGAAAATCTACGCCGGCAAGCAGCATGATTTTTATCGGCTCGATGCGCTTACAGCGCGATCTGCGTTGAGGTCGGATATTGCCGCCTTTGTCGAAGGCCGAGGCCCGTTTGAATAGGGCGTATTCTGTGTCGCTTGGCCGCTTCGGCCTCAATTTCGTCGATTACTACTGTCCGGCGCCATCTGCGCGCGGCAGCACTCGCCTTTCAGCAGGGCGCTGGAGCAGCGTCAATAGGCGGATTTGGACACGGGCTCGCGCCTCGGACACCAGCCCCTCATCCGCCTGCCAG